>NZ_BMVN01000006.1:0-338973 GCF_014650735.1 Streptomyces canarius | reverse complement strand
ACCCGTTCAAGATCCCTCAGCCGAGATCTGGCTCACCCGTCCACAACCTCCCGGCACAGAACAGCTAGTCGGTCGCGATGGCGTTCAGGACGTTCATGCGGCCCGCGCGGAACGCCGGGATCAGCGCGGCGAACAGGCCCACGAAGGCCGAGCCGATGAAGACGCCGGTGATCGTCGGCCAGGGGATGTCCAGGACCTTCAGGCCCTCCAGGGCGAGGAGCTTCTGGGCGGTCGCGCCCCAGCCCATGCCGAGCCCCAGGCCGAGCAGGGCACCGAAGACGGCGATCACCACGGACTCCAGACGGATCATGCGGCGCAGCTGGCGGCGGGAGAGGCCGATGGCCCGCATGAGGCCGATCTCCCGGGTCCGTTCGACCACCGACAGGGCCAGGGTGTTCACCACGCCGAGGACCGCGACGATGATCGCGAGCGCCAGCAGGCCGTAGATCATGTTCAGCAGCTGGCCGATCTGGTCCTTCAGCGCCTTCTTGTAGTCGGTCTGGTCGCGCACGGTCAGCGCCGGGTCGTCGCGCAGTGCCGACTTCAGCGCCTTGTAGGCGGCGGCTTCCTGCCCGTCCTTGGCGGTGGCGAACATCAGCTGGTCGAGGGGCATGCGGTCGGCCGGGACGTACTTGGCGACGGTGGCGATGGAGGCGTACATCGCGCCCTTATCGACGACGACCTCGTCGCTGGTGATCGCGCGGACGGTCAGCTTCGCCGTGCGGCCGTCCTCGAAGTGGACGGCGACCGTGGAGCCGAGCTTGATGCGGTGGTCCTTGGCGAAGCCCTCGAAGACGGACATCGAGTCGGGCTTGTAGGCGTCGGCGAGGTCACCGGCGACGGTCTTGGTGCGCAGGTCCTGCACATAGGTCGCGTCGGCCGCGTTGATGGTCTCCTTCTTGGTGACCCGGCCGTCCGGCGTGGTCAGGGACGCGTCCAGGAGCTTGTACTCGGTGACCCGCTCCAGGCCGGGCGTGTCCTTGACCTTCTCCACCATCTGCGGCTTGATCAGGTTGTACTCCTGCTCGCCCTGGATGATGAAGTCCGTGCCCACGGTCTTGTCGAGCTGGTCGGTGGCCGAGGCCACCATGGAGGAGCCGACCACCGACAGGCAGGCCACCAGGGCGAGGCCGATCATCAGGGCGGCGCCGGTGGCGCCGGTGCGGCGCGGGTTGCGCAGCGCGTTGCGCTCGGCCATGCGGCCCACGGGCCCGAAGACGCGCAGGATGACCGCGCCGAGGACGCGGACCAGTCCGGCGGCGAGCAGCGGGCCGATGACGACGAAGCCGATGAGCGTGGCCACCACGCCCAGGCCCAGCCAGCCCGAGCCGGTCTTGGCCTGGTCGGCGGTGGCGGCGACGTACAGGCACCAGCCGCCGCCGGCGGTCAGGAGCAGGCCGGTCACGGCCCGGACGGCGCCGGCCTTGGCGTCGGCCGGGGCGCCCGCGTCGCGCAGGGCGGCCATCGGGGAGACCTTGCCGGCGCGCCGGGCGGGCAGGTAGGCGGCGAGGACGGTGACGACGACGCCGAGGAGCAGGCCGATCGCGGGGGTGGTCCAGGCGACGGTGAGGTCGTCGGTGGACAGGTTCATGCCGATCTGGCCCATGAGTTGCATCAGGCCGATCGCGATGCCGACGCCCGCGCCGACGCCGAGCACCGAGCCGAGGACGCCGAGCAGCAGCGCCTCGACCAGCACGGACCGGTTGACCTGCTTGCGGGAGGAGCCGATGGCGCGCAGCAGGCCGATCTCGCGGGTGCGCTGGGCGACCAGCATGGAGAAGGTGTTGATGATCAGGAAGATGCCGACGAGGAAGGCGATCCCGGCGAAGCCGAGCATCGCGTACTTCATGACGTTCAGGAAGCTCTGGACGTCCTTCTGGTTGGCGTCGGCGACCTCCTTGGCGGTCTGCACCTTGTAGTCGTGCCCGAGGACGGCGGTGACGTTCTTCTTCAGCTGCGCGTCGGTCACGCCCTTGCCGGCCATGACGTTGACGTCGGTGTAGACGCCGGTCCGGCCGACGAGGGTCCGCTGGGCGGTCCTGGTGTCCAGGTAGAAGATCGCGGCGCCGGGGTTGGTGACCTTGAAGGCGGCGATGCCGGACACGCGCGCGTGGTGCGTGCCGACGGCCGTGATCACGCCGATCTCGTCGCCGAGCTTCAGGTCGTGCTTGTCGGCGGTGTCGGCGTCGACCATCACCTGGCCCGGGCCCTTGGGCGCCGTACCGGAGGTGATCTCCATGGTGCGGGCGTCGTTGCCGTTCCAGCTTCCGACGATGATGGGCGCGCCGCTGGTGGGCGACAGCTTGTCCTTGTCGGCGTCGATGACGGTGACCGAGGTGGAGAACACCGTGCCCTCGGCCGACCTGACGCCCTCGGCCTTGCGGACCTTCCCGACGACGGAGGCGGGCAGCACGGGCGGCTTGCCGGTGCGGGAGGTGGTCTCCCCGGTGCCGGAGGAGCCCTTGGCGCTGACCTGGACGTCCGAGGACGTGGCCTGGAAGAGCTTGTCGAAGGTGGTGTTCATCGTGTCGGTGAACACCAGCGTGCCGCACACGAACGCCACCGACAGCAGGACCGCGATCGCCGACAGCGCCATGCGGCCCTTGTGCGCGAAGAAGTTGCGCATCGAGGTCTTCAGCACGGTCATGACGTGCGCCCCCGGGCGTCGAAGTCCTTCATGCGGTCCAGGACCTGGTCGGCCGTCGGCTGGTACATCTCGTCGACGATCCGGCCGTCGGCGAGGTAGAGCACGCGGTCGGCGTAGGAGGCGGCCACGGGGTCGTGGGTGACCATGACGATGGTCTGGCCGAGTTCGTCCACCGAGCGGCGCAGGAAGCCCAGGACCTCGGCTCCGGCGCGCGAGTCGAGGTTCCCGGTCGGCTCGTCCCCGAAGATGATCTCCGGGCGGGCGGCGAGCGCGCGGGCCACGGCGACGCGCTGCTGCTGGCCGCCGGAGAGCTGGGTGGGGCGGTGCTTGAGGCGCCCGGCGAGCCCGACGGTCTCCACCACGCGGTCCAGCCAGGCCCGGTCGGGCTTGCGGCCGGCGATGTCCATGGGCAGCGTGATGTTCTCGATCGCGTTCAGCGTCGGCAGCAGGTTGAACGCCTGGAAGATGAAGCCGATCCGGTCCCGGCGCAACTGGGTGAGCTTCTTGTCCTTCAGGCCGGTGATCTCGGTCTCGTCCAGGTGGATCCGACCGCTCGTCACCGTGTCCAGGCCGGCGAGGCAGTGCATCAGGGTGGACTTGCCGGACCCGGAGGGGCCCATGATCGCGGTGAACTGGCCGCGGGCGATGTCCACGTCGACGTGGTCCAGGGCGACGACACGGGTCTCCCCGGACCCGTACGCCTTCACGACCTGCCGCGCCCGCGCGGCAACGGCCGTAGTCCCTCCAGTGCCCCCGTGCCTGGGAATGGTTACAGCCGATGTCACGGTATGTCTCCTATGTCGGTTGACAGGTCGTGGTCGATGTCCCGGTGTTCCGGGCGTCGTCCTGGGTTACGCCGATGAGTCTCGCGGTCGGCGGGGGTGTCGCGCGCTGGTGCGGGGCCCCGTCTCGCCCGGGGGAAATCCCCACCCCCGCCGGTGCGGTCCGCCGCCCCCCAGCGGCGTAAAGCCAGGTTAAGGAACGCCGGTGGCCGCTCTCGTCCTCCGCCGGGACGAACCCTCCCCGAGCCCTGGTACGGAGGAACCCCTAGGGGTGCTCCACCGCCGGGTGGAGCCGTTCTCGGGGTCCCCTCCACCCTTCGGTGCGGAAACCCTCCACCCTTCCGCCGCGTCAGGGTCAAGCCCCGCCCGCCGTGGGAAGCTGTCGTCGCGGTGATACGTGCAGGGGGCACGGGGTAGCGTCCGGCAGGGGCCACGGGAGGGGTGTGCGGTGGGGAGTGCGACACCGGCGGTACGCGGCGGAGCCGGCCGGCGGCAGGACACCCGGCGGCGGGGCGCGGTGGTCGCCGCGCTCATGCTGGCGATGGCACTGGCCGCGCTCGACTCCACCGTCGTCTCCACGGCCGTACCGCAGATCGTCGGCGACCTCGGCGGGTTCTCCGTCTTCTCGTGGCTGTTCTCCGGCTACCTGCTCGCCGTCACCGTCACCCTCCCCGTGTACGGCAAGCTGTCCGACACCTTCGGCCGCAAGCCGGTGCTGGTGGTGGGCGCGGCCGTGTTCCTGCTCGGCTCGCTGCTGTGCGCGGTCGCCTGGAACATGGGGGCGCTGATCGCGTTCCGGATCGTGCAGGGCCTGGGCGGCGGGGCGTTGCAGGGCACCGTGCAGACGCTGGCCGCCGATCTGTACCCGCTGGCGGAGCGCCCGAAGATCCAGTCCAAGCTCTCCACGGTGTGGGCGGTCTCCGCGGTGGCCGGTCCCGGGCTCGGCGGGGTGCTCGCCGCCTACGCCGACTGGCGCTGGATCTTCCTGGTCAACCTGCCGATCGGCGCCGCCGCCCTGTGGCTGATCGTGCGTCACCTGCACGAGCCGGAGCGGGAGGAGGCGCGCCACGCGCGCGTGGACTGGGCCGGCGCGCTCGCGGTGTTCGCGTGCGGCGGGGTGCTGCTGACCGCGCTGGTGCAGGGCGGGGTGGCGTGGCCGTGGCTGTCGGCGCCGTCGCTGGCCCTGTTCGGCACCGGTCTGGCGCTGGTCGCCGTGGTGGTGCGGGTGGAGCGGCGGGCCGCGGCGCCCATCATCCCGGGCTGGGTGTGGCGGCGCCGGACGATCGCGGCCGTCAACCTGGCGCTGGGCGCGCTGGGGCTGCTGATGGTGGCGCCGAGCGTGTTCCTGCCGACGTACGCGCAGTCGGTGCTCGGACTCGCGCCGGTGGCCGCCGGGTTCGTGCTGTCGGTGTGGACGCTGAGCTGGCCGGTGTCCGCCGCGCTCAGCCAGCACGTCTACCGGCGGATCGGCTTCCGGGACACCGCGCTGCTCGGCATCGGCCTGGCGACGCTGATCCTGTTCGCGTTCCCGTTCCTGCCGTACCCCGGGTCATGGTGGCAGCCGACGCTGCTGATGCTGCTGCTGGGCGGGGCGCTGGGACTGTTCCAGCTACCGCTGATCGTCGGGGTGCAGTCGACCGTGGGCTGGTCGGAGCGGGGCACCACGACCGCGTCGGTCCTGTTCTGCCGGCAGACCGGCCAGACCCTGGGCGCGTCCCTGTTCGGCGCCGTCGCCAACGGCGTGCTGGCCGCGCGGCTCGGCGGGGCGGGCGACCTGGACACCGTCACGCGCGCGCTGGACGACGGTACGGCCCCCGAGGCGACCCGGCGCGCCATCGCCGGCGCGGTCCACGCGGTCTACCTCGGCGCGGCGGGCGCGGCGGCCCTGGCCTTCGTGGTGCTGCTGGTGGTGGCGCCCCGGCGGTTCCCGGTGCTCCAGGACTGAACCCGCGCGGGCCGACGCGGGTTCGCACGCGCCGGGCCGGACGGCTACTCCAGGACCACCCTGCCGGTCAGCGAGATGAGGGTTTCACGCACGGAGTCCATGTGCGCCTGCATGTCGTCCCACAGCTCGCCGTGCTCGCGCAGCACCCGTTCCGTCTCCCCGGCGATGCGTTCCTCCTGCGCGCGCGCCTCGGCGATGATCTCCGCGGCACGCGCGCTCGCCTCCTCCGGGGAGCGGCGCTCGTACTCCTCGGCCTCCGCGAGGGCACGCTCGCCCTCGGCCAGCGCCGCCTCGGCCCGGCTCGCCCGTTCGGCGTGCCCGGCGTCCAGCTCCGCCATCCGCTCGGCCTCCTCCCACTCGGCCCGGGCCCAGCGCGCGGCGTGCTCCCGGGACTGCTCGGCGAGCATGCCGTCGGTGCGCCTGCGCGCCTCGCGCAACTCCGCGAGCGCCTCCATGCGCCCCGACTTCACCGCGCGCCGGGCGCCCACCCTGATGCCCTCGGCCTCGGCCTGCACGGCGATGAGCCACTGACGGGCGCGTTCGTCGGCCTCCGCGCGGACCGCGTCCGCCGCCTCCCGCGCCTCCTGGAGTACGCGCTCGGCGTCCGCCTCGGCCCGCGCGACCTCCTCCGCGGCCTCGCGCCGGGTGCGTTCCAGCAGGTCCGCCGCCTCGTCGAGCACGAACTGGTACAACTGCCGGGCGCCTTCCCCGAGCCTCTCGTACGTCTGCGGCGGGAGCTCGGCGACGGTCTCGCGCAACAGCGCGGCCTCCGCCCCCATCTCCTTGGCGAGCACGGTCAGCCGGGCGGCACGCTCCCAGGCGGCGTCCCGGTCCTCGGACAGCGCCTCCAGGTACGCCTCGACCTGGTCGGGACGGTAGCCACGCCCCCGGACGGTCATGAAGCCGTGCGGGGGCATCGATGCGCTGCTCACCCTGGGGACCCCTCTCCACCGGACCTGCACGACAGGATGATTTCGTGCATATCTTTATGGATCGGAAGTAAGGGTTCATAACGCGACACTCCGCAGACACGTCACGCCACCGCTCCGAACGGCCCCCTCACGGCCGACGCGCCGGCCGTCAGGTACAACGCGCCGGCCCTCTCACCGGCAACGCGTCGGGCCCCGCACGCGCGCGTGCGGGGCCCGAATGCTCACACCCGGCGGCCGGGCGGCGACTGCGCTACAACAGCCCGTCCCACATCTGCTCCAGCAGCACCGACCACCAGCTCTCCGGCGAACCGAGCGCCGCCGGGTCCAGGGCGGCCAGCTGCGCCTGGAAGTCGACGGTCCAGCGGCCCGCCTGCTCCTGGTTCAGCCCGTACCTCAGGCGCCACATCCGGCCCAGCAACGCCAGACACCGGGTGAACTCCGGCAGCGCCGTGTTCACGAACTGCGGCGGCACCGGCGCACCGCCCGGCCCCGCCTCCACCGGCACGGCCACGATGTTCGCCGTCCCGTACTGCACACAGATCGCCTTGCCGAAGTCGGTCCCCATGACGAGGTACGACCCCGCGTCCGCCGCCGGCCGCACCCCGCGCTCCGCCGCCAGCTCCGCCAGCGTCGGCACCGGGCGGCCCGGCTGCGCCTGCGCCCAGAAGAACGGGCCCATGTCCAGCGGCAGCCCCGCCACGACCAGGGTGTGCGCCACGATCGGCGGCACCCCCTGCCGGGACACCGCCTGCTGCTCGAACCGGAAGATCCCCGGCCCGAACGCCCCGGCCAGCTCCTGCGCGATCCCCTCCGGGGGCACCGGCGGCGCGACCTGCACCGGCGGCAGCGGCGCCCGCACCGGCGCGGGCCGCGCGGGACCGTCCGCCACCTGGTGCAACTCGCCCTGGTGCGCCAGCAACTGCCGCATGCCCTGCTGCCGGCTCGCGTGGTCCGTGCCGTACGGCGCGATGCTCGCGATCCTCGCCTGCGGCCACTGCTCCCGGATCATCCGCGCGCAGTACGCCCCCGGCAGCTCGCACGACTCCAGCTCCGTGTGCAGCTCCAGCACCTGGTCCGGCGGCACGTTCATGGCCCGCAGCTCGTGGAAGATCTGCCACTCCGGGTGCGGCGTCCCCGGCGCCGAACGCCGGATCAACTGCTGCTCGGACCCGTCCTGCGCGCGGTACCGCAGCACGGCCTGGTAACCGGGCCCGACCGTCGGCTGCCCCTGCTGCGGATACCCGTACGCCGCCCCCTGCCCAGGCACGGGCCCACCCGGAGGCATGCCACCCGGAGGCATGGGGGGCTGGACGCCGGGAGCACTGGGGGGCATACCGGGGGTGCCCGGGGCGCCGGGCGGCGTGGGCGGCTGGGCGCCGGGGGCCATGCCCGGAGCACCCGGGGCGCCGGGAGGCATGCCGGGGCCCGGCGGCATGGGCGGCTGACCGCCCGGAGCGCCGGGAGGCATGGCGGAGGCACCCGGTGCCGGGGGCACACCTGGGGCGCCGGGCGGGTTGGGCGTGCCCGGGGTGCCCGGCATGCCGGGGGCGGGCGGCGGGGGTGCGCCCGGCCCGGCCACCGGCGGAGTGGCCAGGACGGTTGCCGCGTGGTGCACGGCACCGTGAGCGGGGGGAGCTCCGGGGGTTCCGGGAGCGCTCGGAGGCTGCGGGGCGCCGGGAGCCGCAGGGGCACCGGACGGGTTCGGCATGCCCGGCGCGCCGGGCGCGCCCGGATGCTGCGGTGC
Source organism: Streptomyces canarius (assembly GCF_014650735.1). Classification (NCBI taxonomy): domain Bacteria; kingdom Bacillati; phylum Actinomycetota; class Actinomycetes; order Kitasatosporales; family Streptomycetaceae; genus Streptomyces; species Streptomyces canarius. The sequence goes on along the minus strand of NZ_BMVN01000006.1, from coordinate 330,923 downwards.
CGGGCCGCCCAGCCGGCTCGGGTCGGCCAGGACCGTGGCCGCGTGGTGCACACCACCCGGCGCCTGCGCCCCGCCCCCGTTCCCCTGACCGCCCTGCGCCTCGGGGCCCTCCGGCCCGAGCGACGACACGAGCCGCGTCGGTACGTACCCGCCCGCGGGCGGGGGCGGCGTCGCCGCGCTCCCCGGCGCACCCGGCGGCGGAGGCGGCGCGCCCGCCCCACCGCGCCCCTTCTTCGGTGGCGCCGCCTTGCTCGTCGCGGCGTCCGCGATCTCCCCCGCGTTCGGCGCGAGCCGACGCGCGCGCTCACCCGGGGCCGCCGGAGGCTGCGGCGCCTGCGGATGACCGTACGCCGACGCGCCCGGCGCACCGGCGGGCGCGGGGGGCGCGGGCGGAGTGCCCTGCGCCGGCGGATAGGGCGGTACGCCCGCCGGGGGCGTACCCGGGGCCGGTGGAACGTGCGGATGACCGTACGCCGGCGTGCCCGGCGGCGGTGGGGGCATACTGCCCTGTCCGACGCCCGGCGCACCCGGCGGGACAGGCGCCCCCGGTGCGCCACCCTGCGCACCCGGCAGATCGAGCGCCGGCGCGACCGCCGTCGGCGGCAACTGGCTGCCGCCCGACATCAGCGCGGTCGGCGCGTCCGGCGCGACCGCGGGCGGACGCGGCGCCTCGTCCGCGTCACCCAACGGCGGAGCGAACACGGTCGCGGGCAGCGGCACGGAACGGTCGTCCTCACCGGACCCGGCGTTCGTGTCGGTACCGGCCCACGGCGTGGCCCCCGCGGGCACATCCGCTCCCACGGGCACCCCGGCCCGCGTCCCGGCCGCTCCGGGGCCGCCGGAGGAGGCCGCACCCGACGCCGTACCACCGGCCGTACCCCCGTCAGGGGCCAGGCCACCAGCCGTACCCCCGGCCGGAGCCGAACTCCGGCCGGCGGGCGCCTCCGCGGCCGAGCCCGGCGAACCCGCGCCCTCCGGCCGCCGCTCCCCCAGCCCCAGCTTGTCCGCCGCCTCCTGCAACCACTCCGGAGGAGTCAGCAGGAACGACGTCTGGTTCAGGTCCAACCGCGCGGGGGCAGGCGCCGGCACCGCGTCCCGCGGCCCGTCGGCGCGGCCGTACTCCTCCTCGTACCGGCGGATCACCTCACCCACCGGCAGCGCGGGCCACAGCGTCGCCTCCCCGCTGTCCCGGGCGATGACCAGCCGCTGGCCGCCCGCGTCCGAACGCGGGCCCTCCGCCCGGTCCTCGCCCCACACCACGAACCCCAGCTCGAACTCCCGCACCCGCACCTCACGGTGCTGGTACGCGGGCACGTCGCCGTTGATCCACTCCTCGGCGCGCTCCTGCGCCTGCGCGTACGTCACCATCGCTCGCAGCTCACTCCCCCACCGGGCCGGAAGACGCCGAGCCGGAAGACACCGGGACGACACGGGCGAAACCGCCGTCCACCATCAGATGGGCCACCGTCTCCAACTCCGGCGGGCTCCCGGCCAGCCGGGACAGGAACGCGTCGAAGTCGTCGCCGCACGGCAGCAGCAGACGCTCCACCCGCTCCCCCGGCGACCACGACGGATCGACGTCCCGCACATCGTCGTACGCGCAGAACCACACCGAACCGACCCGCTCGCCCCTCACCTTCACCGCGAGCAGCCCGCCCTGCACGAAGGTCACACCGAGGTAGTCCTTCGTCAGATGGTCGCGCAGGCACTTGTTCACGTACACCAGGTCATTGACCGCGGCCTCGTCCCGCACCGTGAAGCACGGCTGGTCCAGCAGCAGCCCCAACTCGGCGTCCAGCGCCGTGCCGACCGGCGCGCACCCGCCCGCCGCCTTCAGGAACGAGCGGTAGGCGCCCGGCAGCCGGTAGCCGAGATCCTCCTCGACGCCCTGCACCTGCGCCTCCGTCACCGCCACACCCGACTTCGGCAGCCCGAAATGCGCCGGCCGCGACTCCTGCAACGGCCGCGTACCGCGCTTGCCGTGGTCCACCGGCGCCGTCGCCACCCCACCGTGATGCCGCAGCAGCGCCTTCACCTCGACCGGCACCAGCTCCAACCGCCGCGTACCCGCCACGTGATGCCACGTCCAGCCGTGCGGCGTCGCCACATCCGGCACCGTGTCCCACAGCTCGTGCCGCGCCGCCGCCAGCGCCGCGTTCGCCGACACGTAGTCCGTCAGCCGCAGTTCGTCGACCCCGAAACCCTCCGGCGGCTCGGCGATCTCCACCGCCACGCGCGCGTACGGCGAGAAATCCGGGTAACCCCGCTCATCGACCCGTACCCCTCTCGGGTGACGTGCCGCCCGGACCGGATCCGGAAAGTGCACGACCTGCCCGGCGTAGGCCGCGTTCGGCGGCGCGGCTTGTCCACCGGCCTGGCCGCTGGGCGGCGCACCCAGCCCGAGCCGACCTGTCGTCATGGCGGTTGCCCCCTGCGGCGTTCTCTCTGGCCTGAACGGCGGTGTCGATCGCGGATGGCGACAGCCTATGCGGTACGCCACCCCCGGTCACCGGCCCACCGCATCCCCGCCCCGGCACCCGTCGCCCCCCACCGGCACCCCCGCCCCCGCACCGTCGTGACCAGCCGTCACCCCACCGTCACAACCCGCCCGGACACGGGCGTGTCGCACCGCCCCAGCTTCCACACCAGCCACGGCATTTGGCACCCTGTGTCCTTCGGGGGGATGCCCGGGGAGGGAAGAACGATCATGAACGCTCTGCGGACCGGAGGTACCGACGTGCGGGCCGGCGACCCTCGCATCGACTGGAGCAGCACCGACACACCCCCCGTCCCCACCCTCCGGCACCGCCGCGACGGCATCCTGCCCGCCGTCGCCGCCGCCCTCTCCGTCCGCGGCGCCACCCTCACCGGCACCGCCGCCCGCAGCGACCAGCCCCCGGCCCTGCACCCCCTCGTCCAGGACTTCCTCGACACCCTCACCAGCGACCAGCGCGACCGCTTCACCGGCCGCTGCGCCGAGACCATCCTCATCTCCCGGCACATCGCCGCCGCCGACGCCGCCCGCAGCAAACGCGCCGCCCGCAGACCCATGACCAACGGCGAAGCCCGCAAGGCCCTCAAACACGCCAAACTCACCGCCCGCCGCATACGCGAGGACGGCGACCCCCTCCACGGCAGCTTCGCCACCCCCTGCCGCGCCTGCACCGCCCTCAGCGCCCACTTCGGCGTCCGCATCGTCGACTCCACCGCGACCGGCGACTGACCCCCGGCGCCCCCGGCGACCACCGGAACCACCAGCACGCACGACGATCGAAGGGCAGATGCACCCCGACCGCACCTCCACCACCCGCTTCCCCGTCCCCGTCGACGCCGCCCTGCGCGCCGCCGGCTGGCAACCCGGACGCTGGGACATAAAGCAGGCCGAGATCTGGGCCGACGCCCTGCGCGAACACACCTCACCCGCCGGACACCGGCACACCGTGTTCCCCGCCGCCGTCGAAGCCTGGGCCGAGTTCGGCGGCCTGAGCATCACCCCCGCCGGCCCCGGCCGCCAGATCGCCCCCGCCGGCCTCCACGTCGACCCCCTCCACGGCCTCCACCACGCCCGCACCCTCGGCGACCTCGGCCGCGCCCTCGGCACCGAACTCAGCCCCCTCGGCGAGGAGACCGACAACGCCGCCCTCGTCGCCATCGACGCCGAAGGCCGCGTCTACACCATCGACCACACCGGCGACTGGTACCTCGGCCCCGACATCGACCACGCCCTGGCCACCCTCATCACCGGCATCCAACCGATCCGCCTCACAGCCGGCTGACCCCACGGCACAGGCCACGGCCGGCCGACACCCCGGCACCCCGCCGGCTGGCACCCGGTACGCCTCACCGCCGGCCCCCACCCCGGTGCGCCGCACCACCGGACCGACCACCCGCCGGCACCGGCGCCCGGCGCCCCTCCCCCGCACGCCCCCACCAGGACGGAGACCACGCGCCCCTACGCCGGAATCACCGCCGACACCCGGAAACCCCCCGCGTCCGTCGGACCCGACACGAACACCCCTCCCAGCGCCACGACCCGCTCCCGCATCCCCACCAGGCCGTTCCCACCCGACGGCAGCCCCGCCGCCGACGCCGACGCCGGCTCCGGCGGCGGCCCGTTCTCCACCTGCATCGCGATCTCCGACACCCGGTGCGCCAACCGCACACGCGTCTTCGCACCCGCCGCGTGCTTGTGGACGTTCGTCAACGCCTCCTGCACCACCCGGTACGCCGTCTGCTCGACCTCCGCCGCATACGACCGCACCTCCCCCTCGACCGACAGATCCACCACCATCCCCGCGGCGGCCGACTGCCCGATCAACTCATCCAGCTCCGACAGACACGGCCCCTCCACCGCCCCCTCCGCCTCGGCCACCCGGGAAGCCGCCGCGGCAGCCGCCTCCCCCACCACCGCCAACGGCGCCGACGCCGCACGCCGGCCCGCGTCCTCCCCCGCCCGCAGCACCCCCAGCATCTCCCGCAACTCGGTCAACGCCTGCCGCCCCATGTCCCCGACCAGCGCGGCGTTCCGCACCGCCTTCTCCGGATCCTTCCGGGCCACCGCCTGCAACGCCGCCGCGTGCACCACCATCAGACTCACCCGGTGCGCGACCACGTCATGCATCTCCCGGGCGATCCGCGTCCGCTCCTCGTTGCGCGCCCACTCGGCCCGCTCCTCCGCCCGCTCCGCGAGCAACTGGAGCTCCCGCTCCAGACTGTCCGCCCGCTCCCGCAGGCTCTCCATCAACCGCCGCCGCGCCCCCACGTACAGCCCCAGCAACACCGGCGGAGCCGTCAGCCCCAACGCCGTCGTCACCGCCGCGAACGGCACGAACCAGTCACCCAGCGTCAGGTCACCGCGCGACGTGCCCTGCCGCACCCGCACGAACGTCACCACCGCCGTCCCCAGCAGCGACATCCCCGTCAACGCCCCGATGATCCGCCGCGGCAGCTCACACGCGGCCAGCGTGTACAGACCGACCACGCCCATCAGGAAACCCATCTGGGCCGGCGTGATCGCGATCGCCACCAGCACCACCGCGATCGGCCACTTCCGGCGCACCAGCAGCACCGAACCCGCGATCAGACCGAACACGATCCCCACGGACGCCGGGATCCCCGCGTCCCGCGCGAACGGAATCCCCTCCGCCGCGCACTCCAGGGCGGACACCAGCGCGAGGCCCCCGTCGAACACCGCGCTGCGCCGCCTCACCCACCACCAAGGGCCGCTCAACGCCCTCTCGTGGTCTTCCCCCGTCGTGGTCATGGCTCCAGCCTACGGGCGTCAGGTGCGGCATTTCCGGTGACTTCCGCCTACCTCCACAGGCCACACTCCGTAACCGAACGCCTTCGAAACCACCTGTTATCCCTCGAACTGGTGAACCTCCCTCGTTCACACCCGGAACCCAACATTCCGTCCAGACGGTATGCGTATGGCACATTCACCAGGCAAATACGCCGACTTCGAGGGGCTCAAGGAGCAGGCCGCGGCACTCCGCCGGGCCGGCCACAGCCTCCGCCAGATCCGCGACGAGCTGAAGATCTACAACAACGACATCCTCAACCAACTGGTGAAGGGCGAACCCCCGCCGGAGTGGACGAAGCGCCCGAGGGCGAAGGACGACCTGCGAGCGCGGGCACGAGAGCTACGGCTCCAGGGCTGGACGTACGACCAGATCGAAGCGGAACTGGGCTGCTCGCGAAGCTCCGTGCCACTGTGAGTCCGCGATCTGCCGAAGCCGGAGCGCCGACGAACCTCCCAGGAAGCGGCGGCCATCGCCCGCAAGGGCTGGGAGCAGAAGCTACGCGTCCGGGACGAGGAGAGGCGGCGGACGAAGGAAGAGGCCAAGCGGTCGATCGGCGGACTGTCGACGCGCGAGCTGTTCCTGGTGGGCGTGGGCCTCTACTGGGCCGAGGGCGGCAAGGACAAGCCGTACGACTGCCGGGAGAACGTCGCCTTCGTGAACAGTGACCCCGGAATGATCAAAGTGTTCCTGGCATGGCTCGACCTGCTTCAAGTGGAGCGGGAGCGCCTGCGGTTCACCGTGATGATCCACGAGAACGCCGATGTGGGCGGAGCCGAGCGCTACTGGGCCGACCTGGTCGGCGCCGACGCCTCCAGGTTCAACAAGACAACGCTCAAGAAGCACAACCCGAAGACGGTGCGCAAGAACACCGGTGACGGTTACCGCGGCTGCCTCGTGATCAAAGTCCTGCAAGGCGCCGACTTGTACCGTCGCATCGAAGGCTGGTGGTGCGGCATAGTAGGTGCCGCGACCTCAACGGACTGACGAAATGTCCGTTTAGGGAGCGTATACACTCCCCTGTGGTGTAATCGGCAACACGGGTCACTTTGGATGATTTGTTCCAGGTTCGAGTCCTGGCAGGGGAGCTGCACGGCCACCGGGCCCTGACACCACCGTCAGGGCCCGCACTCATGTCCCCCTCAACCCGCCCCGGTATCCTGCGGCTGTCACCCCCACCCATCCACAGCCGAAGGGCAACCCCGTGAGCGCCATTCGCCCGGCCGCCGTCGTCGTTCTCGCAGCGGGTGAGGGCACCCGTATGAAGTCGGCCACACCGAAGGTCCTGCACGACATCTGCGGCCGCTCCCTGGTCGGACATGTGCTGGCCGCCGCTCGTGAGCTGGACCCGCAGGACCTCGTCGTCGTCGTGGGCCACGCCCGTGAGCAGGTCGGCGCGCACCTCGCCGAGATCGACCCGGCCACCAGGACCGCCGTGCAGGCGGAGCAGAACGGCACCGGGCACGCCGTGCGGATGGGGCTGGAGGAGCTGGGCGGGTCCGTCGACGGGACCGTCGTGGTCGTGTGCGGGGACACCCCGCTGCTCACCGCCGACACGCTCCGGCGGCTGACCGGGACGCACGAGGCCGACGGCAACGCCGTGACCGTGCTGACGGCCGAGGTCCCGGACGCGACCGGTTACGGCCGGATCGTGCGGGACGGGGCGACGGGTGCCGTCACCGCGATCGTGGAGCACAAGGACGCGTCCGAGGTCCAGCGGGAGATCCGGGAGATCAACAGCGGTGTGTTCGCGTTCGACGGGCAGCTGTTGGCGGACGCGCTGAAGAAGGTGCGGACGGACAACAGCCAGGGTGAGGAGTACCTCACGGACGTGCTGGGGATCCTGCGGGAGGCCGGGCACCGGGTGGGGGCTTCCGTGGCGGCCGACCACCGTGAGATCGCCGGGATCAACAACCGGGTGCAGCTCGCGGAGGCGCGGCGGATCCTGAACGACCGGCTGCTGGAGCGGGCGATGCTGGAGGGGGTGACGATCGTCGACCCGGCGACCACGTGGGTCGATGTGACCGTCACCTTCGAGCGGGACGCGGTGGTGCATCCGGGGACGCAGCTGACGGGGTCGACGCGTCTGGGTGAGGGTGCCGAGGTGGGACCCAACAGCCGGCTGAAGGACACCGAGGTGGGTGCGGGGGCGCGGGTGGACAACACGGTGTCCGACGGGGCGGTCGTGGGGCCGCAGGCGTCCGTGGGGCCGTACGCGTATCTGCGGCCGGGGACCCGGCTGGGTGCGAAGGGCAAGATCGGGACGTACGTCGAGACGAAGAACGCGTCGATCGGGGAGGGCACCAAGGTGCCGCACCTGTCGTATGTCGGGGACGCGAGGATCGGCGACTACACGAACATCGGCGCGGCGAGCGTGTTCGTGAACTACGACGGTCAGGACAAGCATCACACGACGGTGGGGTCGCATTGCCGGACCGGTGCGGACAACATGTTTGTGGCTCCTGTCACGGTCGGGGACGGTGCCTACACCGCCGCCGGGTCGGTGATCACGAAGGATGTGCCGCCCGGTTCGCTGGCCGTGGCCCGTGGCCAGCAGCGGAATATCGAGGGTTGGGTGGCCCGGAAGCGTCCGGGGAGCGCGGCGGCGAAGGCGGCCGAGGCGTCGTCCCGGCAGGGTGAGAACGAGGACTGACCGGAAACGCGTGCGCCAAACACGGCGTACCGTGATAAGTGCACATCCGCACGTGTGCACCCCGCACCCTTACCAGCTGATCCGGCCTCTCATGCCCAGCCGAGAGGTCGCCGAGCAGCCGGCTGGCTGAGACAACCTCTGAGGAGACTGTGCTGTGACCGGGATCAAGACGACCGGCGAGAAGAAGATGATGTTCTTCTCCGGCCGCGCCCACCCCGAGCTTGCCGAGGAGGTCGCCCAGCAGCTGGGTGTCGGGGTCGTCCCGACGAAGGCCTTCGACTTCGCGAATGGTGAGATCTACGTCCGTTACCAGGAGTCGGCTCGTGGTGCGGACTGCTTCCTGATCCAGAGCCACACGGCTCCGATCAACAAGTGGATCATGGAGCAGCTGATCATGATCGATGCGCTGAAGCGTGCTTCGGCGCGGTCGATCACTGTGATCGTGCCGTTCTACGGTTACGCGCGGCAGGACAAGAAGCACCGGGGTCGTGAACCGATCTCGGCGCGTCTGATCGCGGATCTGATGAAGACGGCGGGTGCGGACCGCATCCTGACCGTGGATCTGCACACCGACCAGATCCAGGGTTTCTTCGACGGTCCGGTGGACCACTTGTTCGCGCTGCCGCTGCTGGCGGACTACGTGGGTGCGAAGGTGGACCGGGAGAAGCTGACGGTCGTGTCGCCGGACGCGGGCCGGGTGCGGGTGGCGGACCGGTGGTGTGACCGGCTCGGTGCGCCGCTGGCGATCGTGCACAAGCGGCGTGACAAGGACGTGGCGAACCAGGTGACCGTCCACGAGGTCGTGGGTGAGGTCAAGGGTCGTGTGTGTGTCCTGGTGGACGACATGATCGACACGGGTGGCACGATCTGTGCGGCTGCCGACGCGTTGTTCGCGCACGGTGCGGAGGACGTCATCGTGACGGCGACGCACGGTGTGCTGTCGGGCCCGGCGGCCGATCGGCTGAAGAACTCGCGGGTGAGTGAGTTCGTGTTCACGAACACGCTGCCGACGCCGGGTGAGCTGGCGGTGGATCTGGACAAGATCAAGGTGCTGTCGATCGCTCCGACGATCGCGAGTGCGGTGCGTGAGGTGTTCGAGGACGGCTCGGTGACCAGCCTCTTCGACGAGCAGTGAGGTTTCTGCACTCCCTTCCGCACCTCCTGCCGCACCCCTTGCCGCATCCCCGTACGCACCCCTGAGGTGATCGTTTTGGGTAGGGCCTCCCCTGCCGAGTAGACTGCTTCAGTTGCTCGGCGAGGGAGGCCGTACTCGTGTACGGCGGTCCGTTATCGACGCGCTCTTCGTAGCAGGCCGTTCGTGGCCGGGTGACCACGTCCGTTCCGAGTTCCTACGAGGAGTGATCCATATGTCCGAGGTGAAGCTCAGCGCCGAGACCCGCACCGAGTTCGGCAAGGGTGCGGCCCGCCGCATCCGCCGTGACAACAAGGTGCCGGTCGTTCTGTACGGCCACGGCTCCGACCCGCTGCACCTGACCCTGCCGGGCCACGACCTGCTGCTGGCGCTGCGTACGCCGAACGTCCTGATCTCCCTGGACATCGACGGCAAGTCCAACGAGCTGGCGATCCCGAAGGCCGTGCAGCGCGACCCGCTGAAGGGCTTCCTGGAGCACGTCGACCTTCAGCTGGTCAAGCGTGGCGAGAAGGTCACGGTGGAGATCTTCGTCCACACCGAGGGCGAGCTGGCGCCGGGCGGCAACCTGCTGGAGCACGTCCTGAACGCGCTGCCCGTCGAGACCGAGGCCACGCACATCCCCGAGTCGGTCACCGTCTCCGTCGAGGGCCTGGAGGCCGGCGCCTCCATCCTCGCCAAGGACATCCCGCTCCCGTCCGGCACCACGCTGGCCGTCGAGGAGGACACGGTCGTCCTCCAGGTCCTGTCCGCCCAGGCCGAGGAGACCGAGGGCGAGGCCGCCGAGGGCGAGGCGGCGGAGGCCTGATCCTCGCCGTCGTAGGAATCTGTTCAGCCGCCGCCTCCCTCGCCGGGGGCGGCGGCTGGCGCGTATCAAGGAGACATGGACGTGACCACCGCCGCCAGTGATCCCTGGCTCGTCGTCGGGCTCGGCAATCCCGGGCCGGAGTACGCCATGAACCGGCACAACGTCGGGTTCATGGTGGCCGACCTGCTCGCGGAGCGGATCGGGGGGAAGTTCAAGCGGGCGGGCAAGGCGCAGGCGCAGGTGCTGGAGGGGCGGATCGGTCCGGCGGGGCCGGGGAGCCGTCGGGTGGTCCTGGCGAAGCCGATGTCGTACATGAACCTCTCCGGTGGTCCGGTGAACGCGCTGCGGGACTTCTACAAGGTTCCGGTGGGGAACATCGTCGCGGTCCATGACGAGCTGGACATCGACTACGCGACGCTGCGGCTGAAGCTGGGCGGCGGTGACAACGGGCACAACGGTCTGAAGTCGATGACGAAGGCGATGGGTCCGGACTACCACCGGGTGCGGTGCGGGATCGGCCGGCCGCCGGGCCGGATGCAGGTGGCGGACTTCGTGCTGAAGGACTTCTCCTCGGCGGAGCGCAAGGAGCTGGACTGGTTCGTGGACCGTGCGGCGGACGCGGTGGAGTGTCTGGTGACGGAGGGGCTGGAGCGGGCGCAGAGCGCGTACAACTCCTGACTTGTCCGGGCTTGGCCCTACGGGGAGTTGACCGGCCGTAGGGATATGGCCAATGATCCCGGCCATGCCTGCCTCAGCCAGTACCGCTCGTCAGGCGTCCGTGTCCGCGTTGCGGTTCGGGCGGGTCGCGGCGATGGGTGCGCTCGCCGCGCTGATTCTGTTCGCCGGGGTGCGGGGGTCCTGGGGGACCGCCCAGCACGTGATGCTGGCGAAGGGGCGTGAGTCGGGCACGGTGAAGGTGACGCGGTGTGCCGGGGACACCTGTACGGGGCCGTTCACGCCGACGTCGGCGGGGGCGCGGCCACGCGCGCGCGTGGAGATCGGGAAGTCGGTGGCGGTGCGTACGGGGTCGACGTACGCCGTGGTGCTGAAGCCCGGTACCGGGGAGGCGGTGCGGTCCGGTCCGGCGGGCGTCCTGTACGCCTGGGTGCCGCTGGGCGGGGCGCTGCTGCTGGCCTCGGTGGTGGTGGCGGGCGGGATGCGGCTGGTCCGGACGGCGTGGGTGCTGGGGCTGTCCGGCGCGGTGCTGCTGACGGCGGCGTTCGCGGCGTCGCAGTGACGTGCGCGGCGTCGCGGTGAGGTGAGCGAAGGAGGGTGCCCCCGGGGTCGGACGACCTCGGGGGCACCCTCTGGTGCGCGGCGGGTCAGCCGGTGTTGCGCAGGCCCGCCGCCACGCCGTTGACGGTGAGGAGCAGGGCGCGGGAGAGCAGCGGGTCGGGGTCGGTGCCGGCCGCGGCGGCGTCGCGCTGCCGCTTGAGCAGGGTGACCTGGAGGTAGGAGATCGGGTCCAGGTAGGCGTCGCGGATGGCGAAGGTCTGCTTGAGGACGGGCTGGGCGTCCAGCAGTTCCTGTTCGCCGGTGATCCGCAGGACCTCGCGGACGGTCAGCTCGTGTTCGGCCTTGATGGCGTCGAAGACGTGCTTGAGCTCGTCGGGGACGAGGGTGTCGACGTAGTGCTGGGCGATCCGCAGGTCCGTCTTGGCGAGGGTCATCTCGACGTTGGAGATGAAGTTGCGGAAGAAGTGCCACTGTTCGTGCATCTCGCCGAGCACGGTGTCCAGACCGGTTTCCCGCAGCGCCTTGAGGCCGGAGCCGACGCCGAACCAGCCGGGCACGATCTGCCGGGACTGGGTCCAGCCGAACACCCACGGGATGGCGCGCAGGCCGTCGAGCGAGACGCCCGAGCCGGGGCGGCGGGAGGGCCGCGAGCCCAGGTGCAGCTCGGCGAGCTGGTCGACGGGCGTGGAGGCGAGGAAGTACGTCGGCAGGTCGGGGTCCTCGACCAGGCGGCGGTAGGCGGCGTGGGCGGCGTCGGAGACGACGTCCATGGCCGCGTCCCAGCGGGCGAGGGCCTCGTCGGACTGGCGGGGGGCGGTGTGCAGGGCGGAGGCCTGGAGGGTGGCCGCGACGGTCAGTTCCAGGTTCTCCCGGGCGAGGGAGGGGATGAGGTACTTGTCGGAGATGACCTCGCCCTGCTCGGTGACCTTGATCTCGCCCTCCAGGGTGCCCCAGGGCTGGGCGAGGATGGCGTCGTGGGAGGGACCGCCGCCGCGGCCGACGGTGCCGCCGCGGCCGTGGAAGAGGCGCAGGCGTACGCCGTAGCGGTGGGCGACGTCGCGCAGCCGGCGCTGGGCGCGGTGGATCTCCCACTGGCTGGTGGTGATGCCGCCGAACTTGGAGGAGTCGGAGTAGCCGAGCATGACCTCCTGGACGTCGCCGCGCAGCGCGACCAGGCGCCGGTAGGACGGGTCGGAGAGCATGTCCTCCAGGATGGTGTCGGCGGCCTTCAGCTCGTCGGTGGTCTCCAGGAGGGGGACGATGCCGATCTTGGCCCAGCCGGCGTGCAGGTCCAGCAGTCCGGCCTCGCGGGCGAGGACGGCGGCGGCGAAGACGTCGTCGGCGCCCTGGCACATCGAGATGATGTAGGACTCGACGACCCCGGGGCCGAAGACCTCCAGGGCCCTCTTGACGGTCTCGAAGACGCCGAGGGTCTTCTGCCCGGCGGCGTCGACGGGGGCCGGGGTGGGGGCGAGCGGCCTTCTGGAGCGCAGTTCCTTGGCGAGGAGCCTGGCGCGGTAGTCGCGGGGCATGTCGGCGTAGCACCAGGACTCCTCGCCGAGCCGGTCGAAGAGCTGGCCGAGGGCGTGGTGGTGGGCGTCGGCGTGTTCGCGGACGTCCATGGTGGCGAGCTGGAGGCCGAAGGCGGCCAGGGTGCGGATGGTGCGGGCGAGGCGGCCGTCGGCGAACAGGCCGCCGCGGTGCTCGCGCAGGGAGGCCTGGATGATGCGCAGGTCCTTCAGCAGCTCGCCGGTGCCGAGGTAGTCGCGGCCTTCCTCGTGCGGGGTGCCCTTGGCGAGGCGCTGCTTGGTGTTCTCCAGCTTCTGCCGGATGCAGGTGGCCTTGAGCCGGTAGGGCTCCTCGGCGTTGAGGCGCTTGTAGCGGGGGCTGATCTCGGGGAGCAGCTCCAGGTCGGTCTTGAGGGAGTCGAGGAGCTCTTCGGTGGCGCCGGTGTAGCGGATGGAGTTGGAGAGCAGTCCGCGCAGCTCGTCGATCATCTCCAGGGCGTCGTTGATGCCGTGTTCGTGCTGGAGGATGAGGACGTCCCAGGTGACCTGGGGGGTGACGTTGGGGTTGCCGTCGCGGTCGCCGCCGATCCAGGTGCCGAAGGTGAGGGGGCGGGTGTCGTCGGGGAGCTTGACGCCGACGCGCTCCAGTTCGGCGGTCAGGTCCTCCAGGACGTCTCCGACGGCGTCGGCGTGCAGCTCGTCCAGGTAGTAGATCGCGTTGCGGGCCTCGTCGGCGGGTTCGGGGCGTACGACGCGCAGTTCGTCGGTCTGCCAGACGAGGTCGATGTTCTCGGCGAGGCGGACGTCGTGGCGGCGGCGGTCGGTGTCGAGGACGGGGGTGTCCAGGAGCGCGGCGATGCGCCGGAGCTTGTTGAGGACGGACCGGCGCGCGGCCTCGGTGGGGTGCGCGGTGAAGACCGGGCGGACGTTGAGGTTCTGGACGGTCTGCCTCAGGTGCTCGGGGTCGGCGTCCTTGAGCCGGTCGGCCGTGCGGGCGAGCAGGCCGCCCTCGGCGGCGCGCCGGGCGCGCAGTTCTCGGCCTCGGTGCACCTGTTCGGTGATGTTGGCGAGGTGGAAGTAGGTGGAGAAGGCGCGGACCAGCTTGGCCGCGGTGTCCAGTTCGGTGCCGCGCAGCAGCTCGGCGGCGGCGTCACCGTCCTCGCGGGTGAGGCGGCGGACCTTCTCGACCAGTTCGAGGAGCTCGGGGCCTTCCTGCCGGACGAGGGTCTCCCCCAGGAGATCACCCAGCCGGCGGATGTCGGCGCGCAGCTCGCTGCTGGTCGTGGTGGTCTGGTCGTCGGCACTGCTCACAGGTGCGGCTCCTTGCAGTGTTGAAGCTCGTCTGGGAGGGAACCCGGCCGGCTGCCACACACGGCGGGTGCCGCATACGGGCCGGAGGGTCCGGGAAGGAAACTTCAGCGGACCGCGCTGTCCGACCGAGTCCAAGGATAGGTGGCCATGTGGACGCGCAGGCTCTGGGGCTCTTGCCGCCGCGCGACACGCTGCCATACTTACGATGCCGTAGGTTACGGAACCGTAGGGAAGCACCCGTCGACTCCCGTACGGTCCCCGCGGCCCGGCATCTGCCTCGACCATCGACCCCACAGGGGACGCGCATGACCTCAAGTTCCGATGTGATCGAAGAAGCCCGTAAGGCCACCGACACACCTCCTCCCTCCGCCACGCTGGGCGGCGAGCAGAAGCGTTCGATCGAGCAGATCACGCTGCTCCTGTTCATCACCGTGCCGTTCCTGGCACTGGTGGCGGCCGTGCCGCTGGCCTGGGGCTGGGGGGTGAGCTGGCTCGATCTGGGCCTGCTGGTCTTCTTCTACTTCCTGGGCTGCCACGGCATCACGATCGGTTTCCACCGGTACTTCACCCACGGTTCGTTCAAGGCGAAGCGGCCCCTGCGGATCGCGCTCGCGATCATGGGTTCGCTGGCGGTCGAGGGTCCGCTGGTGCGCTGGGTGGCCGATCACCGCAGGCACCACAAGTTCTCCGACGCGGAGGGCGACCCGCACTCCCCGTGGCGGTTCGGCGAGACGCTCCCGGCGCTGATGAAGGGCCTGTGGTGGGCGCACATCGGCTGGATGTTCGACGAGGAGCAGACCCCGCAGGACAAGTACGCGCCGGATCTGATCAAGGACCCGGCGATGCGGGCGATCTCCCGGCAGTTCGTGCTGTGGACGGCCGTGTCCCTGGGACTGCCGCCGCTGATCGGCGGTCTGGCGACGATGTCCTGGTGGGGCGCGTTCACCGGGTTCTTCTGGGGTTCACTCGTCCGGGTGGCGCTGCTGCACCATGTGACCTGGTCGATCAACTCGATCTGCCACGCGGTCGGCAAGCGGCCGTTCAAGTCGCGGGACCGTTCGGGCAACGTGTGGTGGCTGGCGGTGCTGTCCTGCGGGGAGTCCTGGCACAACCTGCACCACGCCGACCCGACGTCGGCGCGGCACGGTGTGATGCGCGGCCAGATCGACTCCTCGGCCCGGTTCATCCGCGTCTTCGAGCTGCTCGGCTGGGCGTACGACGTGCGCTGGCCGTCACGCTCGCGTATCGATTCGCGGCGTGACACCGGGGGAGGCGGCTCCCGGCGCCGGGGGGAGACGGCCGAGGCGGCATGATTGACGCCGTGGCGACCGACTCCAGCAGCACCTCAGGCAACGACAAGCAGCGGCGGACCCGCCGGACCCGTATGACCGGTGCCGAGCGCCGCCAGCAGTTGCTGGAGATCGGTCGCACCCTCTTCGCCGCCAAGGGTTTCGAGGGCACGTCGGTGGAGGAGATCGCGGCGAAGGCCGGGGTGTCCAAGCCGGTGGTGTACGAGCACTTCGGCGGCAAGGAGGGGCTGTACGCGGTGGTGGTGGACCGCGAGATGCGGCGCCTGCTGGACATGGTCACCAGTTCGCTGACGGCCGGCCACCCGCGTGAGCTGTGCGAGCAGGCGGCGTTCGCCCTCCTGGACTACATCGAGGAGTACACGGACGGTTTCCGCATCCTGGTCCGCGACTCCCCGATCCCGCAGTCCACGGGTTCCTTCGCGTCCCTCATCTCGGACATCGCCACCCAGGTGGAGGACATCCTGGGCCGCGAGTTCAAGTCGCGCGGCTTCGACCCCAAGCTCGCTCCCCTCTACGCCCAGGCGCTGGTCGGCATGGTCGCGCTGACCGGCCAGTGGTGGCTGGACGTGCGCCGCCCGAAGAAGGCGGAGGTGGCGGCCCATCTGGTGAACCTGGCGTGGCACGGCCTGGACGGCCTGGAGCAGAAGCCGCGGCTGATCGGTCACCGCAAGAGCTGAGCGCCCTGGGGGGCCGGCTCCAGGAACTCCAGGCGGTTGCCGACGGGGTCCTCGGAGGAGAAGCGCCGGTGGCCGGGGAGGTCGTCGTCCCAGGTGACCTCGGCGCCCTTCGCGGCGAGGCGGGCCGCGTACGCCTCGATGTCCCGCACCCGCAGCCCGGGGTGGGCCTTCCGCGCGGGCCGGAAGTCGCGCTGGATCCCCAGGTGGAGCCGGACGAAGCCCGCCTCGAACCAGCAGCCGCCGCGCGCGGCGAGCGCCGGCGGCTTGGGGACCTCGGTCATGCCGAGGACGCCGGCGTAGTACGCGCGCAGCGTGTCCTCCGACCCGGAGGGGGCCGCCAGCTGCACGTGATCGACCGCCACCAGCATGCTCAGCCCTCCTTCACGGCCACGGCGAACAGCCGGCGGAAGGGCAGCACCGTGCCGTACGGCGCGCTCGGGTAGGCCTGCCGCAGCAGGTCCCGGTACTCGGTCAGGAACGCCTCGCGCGCCTCGGGGTCGTCGGCGAGGGCGGTCAGCGCGGGCCTCAGGCCGGTGCCCTTCACCCAGTCCAGGACCGGGTCATCGCCCTTCAGGACGTGGAAGTACGTCGTCTGCCAGACGTCGGCCGTGCAGCCGAGGCGCGCCAGGCGGTCCAGGTAGGCGCCGGGGGCGTGCACGGAGTCCGTGCGGCGCAGCAGGCCGGCGAGGCGGTCCCGCCAGCGGGGGGTGGCGGCCAGCTCGCGCATGAGGGCGTGCAGCGGGGCGTCGATGTTGTCCGGGACCTGGAAGGCGAAGGTGCCGCCGGGGCGCAGGGCGGCGGTCCAGTCGGCGAAGCGGTCGGCGTGGCCCGGCACCCACTGGAGGGTGGCGTTGGAGACGATCAGGTCGTACGGCTCGGTGGGCGTCCAGGTCCGCACGTCGGCGTGGGCGAAGTCGAGCCGGCCGCCCTGGGCCGTGGGTCCCTCGTGGTCGACGTGGGCCTTGTCGAGCATCTCGGGCGAGTTGTCGTAGCCGGTGATGCGGGCGGTGGGCCAGCGGTCGGCGAGCAGGGCGGTGACGTTGCCGGGGCCGCAGCCGAGGTCGGCGATGCGGGGTGCGTCGCCGGGCAGGCCGGGGACGCGGGCGAGGAGGTCGGCGAAGGGCCGGGCCCGGTGCCCGGCGTGGCGGAGGTACTGGGCGGGGTCCCAGCTCGGCGTCGTCATACCCTCCACTCTCCCCGCCAATTTCTCTCGATGTCAAGAGACTCGACATCAAGAGACTTCACATCGACACAACCACTACACTGATCTCCATGGAGGACGAGGTCGATCGGCTGGTCGCAGCGTGGCGCCGGGAGCGTCCGGACCTCGACGTGGAGCCGCTGGAAGTACTCAGCCGGGTGAGCCGACTCGCCCGGCACCTCGACCGCGCCCGCCGGCTCGCCTTCGCCGAGCACCAGCTGGAGCCCTGGGAGTTCGACGTGCTGACCGCGCTGCGGCGCGCGGGCACGCCGTACCAGCTCTCCCCCGGCCAGCTGCTCACGCAGACACTGGTCACCTCGGGCACGATGACCAACCGCATCGACCGGCTGGCGAAGAAGGGCCTGGTCGAGCGGCTGCCCGACCCGAGCGACCGGCGGGGGGTGCTGGTCCGGCTGACCGACGAGGGCCGCGACCGCGCGGACCAGGCGCTGGCGGGCCTGCTGGAGCAGGAGCGGGCGATCCTCGCCGAGCTGTCCCGCGCCCAGCGCGCCGAACTGGCCGGTCTGCTACGCCAGCTGACCGCCCCGTTCGACAACATCCCCGGCTAGGTCCACCGGCCCCACCCCGGCCCGCCGGGCCAGCGCGACGGCGGCCAGCGTGGAGTGGACGCCCAGCTTGCCGAGGACGTTCTGCATATGGGTGCGGACGGTGTGCGGGGAGAGGAACAGCCGCTCGGCGACGGCCTTGCGGCCGAGCCCGGCCACCATGCAGCGCAGCACCTCCCGCTCGCGCGGGGTGAGGGACTCCACCAGCCGCTCGCTCTCCGTGCGGTGCTTGCGCGCCGCCGTCAGCTCCTTCAGCACGCCGGTGAGCAGCGCGGGCGGCAGGTGCGTCTCGTTGCGCAGCACCCCCCGGATCACCGTCAGCAGCCGGGACAGCGAGCAGTCCTTGGCGACCCAGCCGGACGCCCCCGCCTGGAGCGCGAGGGCCGCGCGGCGCGGGTCGTCCTTCTCGGCGAGGACGACGATCCGTACGGCGGGGTGGGCGGCCCGGACCCCGGTGACGAGCGAGATCCCGTCGACCAGGCCCTCCTCGTCGCCCTCCTGCACCGGCACGGCCGGGCGGGCGCCGGGCAGCCGGCCGCCCAGGTCGGCGTCGACCAGCAGGACGTCGTAGGGCCGGCCCTCGCCGGCCGCGCGCTCCAGGCAGCGCAGCGCGGCCGGGCCGCTGCCGGCGGCGAAGACGTCGACGTCGGGCTCGGCGGCCAGGGCGGCGGCGAGCGACTCGGCGAAGATGCGGTGGTCGTCCACGACCAGGACTCGGATGCGAACCACGTAACCCCCTTCCCCAGGCTCCGCGTGGAGCAGGGGATACCCAAGGTCCGGAAAGCTCCGGAACTGGTCGGTCCGGAAAAGCCCGGAAAGGATCCGGAGAACGACGACCGGCGCGGGTACGACACCCGCGGAGAGGGGACGCGCGCCGCACGGCCGCCGCCGTTGCGAACACTGCTACCCCCACCGCGGGCGCCGTACCCGCCTGTCTCGCCCCCTGAGCGGCACCGGCCCCCACCGGTGCTGCTCCACAGAGTACGGACGGGAGCACGCGGCGGAAGGCGAATTGCAGAACTGGCCGCCCGGCACGTTTATGGTGTGCCGCATGTTTCGTATTGAGGCGGGAGTCGACAAAGAGCGACGTGATCTGCTCCGCGCACGGCTGTGGGACACCAACACGGCGGCGTCCCCGGTCCTGGCCGCGCTGCGCGGCACGCCCGGCGAACGCGACGCGCCCCTGCACCTGTGGGCACTGGACACCGCGGGCGACCTGGCGGGCGGCCTGGTCGGCCACACCTGGACGACCTGGCTGCACGTCACCTACCTGTGGGTGGACGCCGCACACCGCGGCACGGGCCTCGGCACCCGTCTGCTGGCGGAGGCGGAACGCATCGCCGCGACCGACCGCGGCTGCACGGCGTCCCGCCTGGAGACCTGGAGCTTCCAGGCCCCGGAGTTCTACCGGAAACAGGGCTACGAGGTGGTGTGCGTGATCCCCGACTACCCGCCGGGGATCACGGAGTACACACTGACGAAGCGACTGGGCTGACGGGTAATCGGCTGACGGGGACTCAGACGAGCCGCCGGGCCCCCGCCGAAGGGACCGCCTCGAAGACTCGCGGAGTCTTGAAGTCCGCCGCCGCGAAGGCCTCTTCGACCGCCTTGGTCAGGGTGTCCACGTCGGCCGCCTCCGCCAGGACGATCGCCGAGCCGCCGAAGCCGCCGCCGGTCATGCGGGCGCCCAGGGCGCCGGCGGCCAGGGCCGTGTCGACGACCAGGTCCAGCTCCGGGCAGGAGATGCGGAAGTCGTCGCGCAGGGAGGCGTGGCCCTCGGTGAGGACCGGGCCGATGGCGCGGATGTCGCCGGCGCGCAGCAGGGCGACGGTGCGTTCGACCCGTTCGTCCTCCGTGACCACGTGGCGGACCAGACGGATGACCTCCTCCTCGTCGCCGAGGCGGGCGAGGGCCGCGTCCAGGCCGTCGTAGGGGATGTCCCGCAGGGCGTCGACGCCGAGCAGGGCCGCGCCCTTCTCGCAGCCGGCCCGGCGCTTGCCGTACTCGCCGCCGCTGTGGGCGTGCTTGACCTGGGTGTCGACCACCAGCAGGCGCAGGCCCTCGGCCACGAGGTCGAAGGGGATCTGCTGCTGGGACAGGTCACGGGTGTCCAGGAACAGCGCGTGGCCCTGCTCGCAGCAGGCCGACGCCGTCTGGTCCATGATCCCGGTCGGCGCGCCGACGTAGACGTTCTCGGCGCGCTGGCACAGGCGGGCCAGCTTCCAGCGCTGGAGGCCGAGGTCGTACAGGTCGTTCAGCGCCAGGGCGATCACGACCTCCAGCGCGGCCGACGAGGACAGGCCCGCGCCCGTCGGGACCGTCGAGGACAGGTGGACGTCGGCGCCGGTCACCTCGTGACCCGCCTCGCGCAGCGCCCAGACGACGCCCGCCGGGTACGCCGTCCACTCCCGGTCGGTCTGCGGGGCGAGGGCGTCCAGCCGCAGCTCCACGACCCCGCCCTCGACGTCCTCCGAGTGCAGGCGCAGGACGCCGTCGTCACGGCGGGAGACCGCGGCGACCGCCTGGTGCGGCAGCGCGAACGGCATGACGAAGCCGTCGTTGTAGTCGGTGTGCTCACCGATGAGGTTGACCCGGCCGGGCGCCGCCCACACGCCCTCCGGCTCGGCCCCGTACAGCTCGGCGAAACGCTCCGCGACCTGCTGTGCACCCACTAGTGCTCCCTTGTGATGCTCTGCGCGAACTCCCACGCGTCCGCGACGATGCCCGCGAGATCCGCGCGGGTCGGGTTCCAGCCCAGTTTCTCGCGGGCGGTGTCCGCGGAGGCGACCAGGACCGCCGGGTCGCCGCCCCGGCGCGGGGCCACCACCTCGGGGATCGGGTGGCCGGTGACCTCGCGGACGGTCTCGATGACCTGGCGGACGGAGAAGCCGTTGCCGTTGCCGAGGTTGCAGATCAGGTGCTCGCCCGGGGTGGCGGCCCGGACGGCCAGCAGGTGGGCTTCGGCCAGGTCGGCGACGTGGATGTAGTCGCGGACGCAGGTGCCGTCGGCGGTCGGGTAGTCGTCGCCGAAGACCGAGATCGCGTCGCGGCGGTCCTGGGCGACCTGGAGGACCAGCGGGATCAGGTGCGACTCGGGGTCGTGCCGCTCGCCGTACGCGCCGTACGCGCCCGCCACGTTGAAGTAGCGCAGGGAGACCGCCGCCAGGCCGTGCGCGTGCGCCTCGCCGGTGATCATGTGGTCGACGGCGAGCTTGGAGGCGCCGTAGGGACTGGTGGGCCGCGTCGGCGCGGTCTCCGGGATCGGGGTCCGCTCCGGCTCGCCGTAGGTCGCGGCGGTGGAGGAGAAGACGAGCTTGCGGACACCGGCCTCGCGCATCGCGGCGAGCAGGGCCATGCTGCCGCCGACGTTGTTGTCCCAGTACTTCTCGGGCTTCACCACCGACTCGCCGACCTGGGAGAACGCGGCGAAGTGCAGCACGCCGTCGAAGGAGGGGTCGAGCCACTTGGCGGCGTCGCGGATGTCGCCCTCGATGAAGGCCGCGCCGGCCGGGACGCCCGCGCGGAAGCCGGTGGAGAGGTTGTCGAGGACGGTGACCTCGTGGCCGGCCTCCAGCAGGTGCTGGGCCACCACACTGCCTACGTATCCCGCGCCACCCGTCACCAGGTACTTCATGAACTCGCTACCTCTCGCAGTCGCTCGGCCGCGCGCTCCGGCGGCACGTCGTTGATGAACACGCTCATGCCGGACTCGGAACCCGCGAGGAACTTCAGCTTGCCGGAAGTACGGCGGATGGTGAAAAGCTCTAGGTGGAGCGCGAAGTCGTCGCGCGTGACACCGTCGAACTCCTCCAGCGCGCCGAACGGGGCCTGGTGCCAGCCCGAGATGTACGGCGTGGGCGGCTCCCCCTCGCCGAAGATCCGGTCGAAGCGCCTCAAGAGTTCCAGATAGACCTGGGGGAACTCTGTGCGGGCCGCTTCGTCCAGGGCGAGCAGGTCGGGCACGCGGCGCTTGGGGTACAGGTGGACCTCGTACGGCCAGTGCGCCGCGTACGGCACGAAGGCCGCCCAGTGTTCACTCTCAAGGACGACCCGCTCGCCGGCGAGTTCCCGTTCCAGGACGGCGTCGAACAGGTTCTCCCCGCCGGTGGCCTCCTTGTGGGCCGCGAGCGAGCGGAGCATCAGCGCGGTGCGCGGGGTGGTGAAGGGGTAGGCGTAGATCTGCCCGTGCGGGTGGCCGAGGGTCACACCGATCTCGGCACCGCGGTTCTCGAAACAGAAGACCTGCTCGACGGCGGGCAGATGCGACAGCTCCGACGTGCGGTCCGTCCACGCGTCGAGCACCAGCCGCGCCTGCTCGACGCCGAGGTCCGCGAAGGAGGCGTCGTGGTCGGAGGTGAAGCAGACGACCTCGCAGCGGCCGGAGTCGCCGGCGAGGGAGGGGAACCGGTTCTCGAAGACGACGACGTCGTACGAGGAGTCCGGGATCTCGCTGAGCCGGTCGCCGCGGGTGGGGCACAGGGGGCACTCGTCGGCCGGCGGGTGGTAGGTGCGGCCCTGGCGGTGCGAGGCCACGGCGACCGAGTCGCCGAGCAGCGGGTCGCGGCGGATCTCGGAGGTGGTGACCGTACGGTCCAGCGGGCGCCGGTCGACCGCGTCGCGCACGGTGTCGTCCCGCAGGTCGTAGTAGATCAGCTCACGACCGTCGGCCAGCCGGGTCGAGGTCTTCTTCACGCCGGACTCCTTGTTCGGGCCCTACGGGTGTGTCCGCACCCAATCACTCAACACAAACAAACATAACAGACCACAACTCCACAACACCTTGGTCGATCACAATCAAACAAAGGACACCAGCTGGAGTGTTCAAATATCGAACACGGAGGCGTAGGTTCCGCTCTGGATCAGTTCGCGCAACGAAGCGAGTTCTCATGCAAACCCCCACATACGCCCCCACCTATCTGGCGGCGGAGCTACGACTCCCCACCAACTGGCTGGACTACACGATCCTGGCGATCTACTTCGTCGTCGTCCTGGGCATCGGCTTCGCGGCCCGCCGCTCGGTCAAGACGAGCCTCGACTTCTTCCTCTCCGGACGCTCACTGCCCGCCTGGATCACCGGCCTCGCCTTCATCTCGGCGAACCTGGCGGCCACCGAGATCCTCGGCATGGCCGCGAACAGCGCCCAGTACGGCGCCTACACCGTCCACTGGTACTGGATCGGCGCCATCCCCGCCATGGTCTTCCTCGGCCTGGTGATGATGCCCTTCTACTACGGCAGCAAGGTCCGCTCGGTCCCCGAGTTCCTGCTGCTGCGCTTCGACCGGGGCGCCCACCTGCTCAGCTCGATCCTGTTCGCGTTCGCCGCCGTCCTGATCGCGGGCGTCAACCTCTACGCCCTCGCGATCGTCGTCGAGGCCCTGCTCGGCTGGCCGCAGTGGGTCGCCATCGTCGTCGCCGGCGCGTTCGTCCTCGCGTACATCACCCTCGGTGGCCTGTCCTCGGCGATCTACAACGAGGTCCTCCAGTTCTTCGTGATCCTGGCCGCGCTGATCCCGATCACCATCCTCGGCCTGAAGAAGGTCGGCGGCTGGGGCGGCCTGACCGACAAGCTCACCGCGACCCACGGCGCCGACTTCACCACCGCGTGGGGCGGCACCGGCATCGGGCACGCCAACCCGCTCGGCGCGAACTGGCTGACCATCGTCCTCGGCCTCGGCTTCGTGCTCTCCTTCGGCTACTGGACCACCAACTTCACCGAGGTGCAGCGCGCCCTGTCCGCGAAGAACCTCTCGGCGGGTCAGCGCACGCCGCTCATCGCGGCCTACCCCAAGATCTTCATCGTCTTCCTGGTGATGATCCCCGGCCTGGTCGCCGCCGCGATCGTCCCGAAGTTCGGCAGCGCCGCCTCCGGTTACCAGTACAACGACGCCATCCCCTTCCTGATGCAGGAGCTGCTGCCCAACGGCGTGCTCGGCATCGCCGTCACCGGTCTGCTGGCGGCCTTCATGGCGGGCATGGCGGCGAACGTGTCGTCCTTCAACACCGTGTTCACCAACGACATCTGGGCGAAGTACGTGGTGCGGGGACGCGAGGACGGCTACTACGTCCGCTTCGGCCGGCTGATCACCGCGATCGGCGTCTGCGCCTCCGTCGGCACGGCGTTCCTGGCGTCCTCGTTCTCGAACATCATGAGCTACCTCCAGACGCTGTTCTCCTTCTTCAACGTGCCGATGTTCGTCGTCTTCATCGTCGGCATGTTCTGGAAGCGGGCGTCCGCGAAGTCCGGCTTCTGGGGCCTGCTCGCCGGCACCGTGACCGCGATGGTCAACTACTTCGTCCTCTACAAGAAGGGCATCATCTCCATCCCGACCGACCAGGGCGCCAACTTCGTCTGCGCCATCGCGGGCTTCGTCGCCGGCGCGGTGGTGATGGTCGCGGTGTCCCTGTTCACCAAGCCGAAGCCGGTGGAGGAGTTGCAGGGCCTGGTCTACGGCACCCTCCCCCAGACTCCGTCCGGGGGCACCCCCACCCCCGGCATGTCCGAAGCGCCCGCCGCGGGCGACGACGCGTGGTACCGCAAGCCGGCCCTGCTGGGCTGGGGCGCGGTCGTGCTGGCCGCCGTCTGCTACATCCCGTTCTCGTTCTGACGCGGGAGGATCGAGGAACCATGACCGAGCATCCTGAGCACCCCGAGCAGGCTCGTCGCCCGCTGCACTACACCGAGCAGGACGTCCTGCGGGAGGTCTCCGAGCTGGAGACCAAGTCGGCGACCGCGGCGCGCATCTTCGACCTGCGGCGCATCATCGGCGGACTCTTCGTGGTCTACGGCGTCATCGTCACGATCACCGGGATCACCGACTCGCAGGCCGCGATCGACAAGGCCGAGGGCGTGAACATCAATCTGTGGACCGGGATCGGCATGCTGCTCCTGGGCATCTTCTTCCTGGCCTGGCTGAAGCTGCGGCCCACACCGCCGGCTCCTCCGGAGGTTCTGCCGGAAGAGCGGGCGGAGTAGCGCCGGAGGCGGGGGCTCGCCGTTGCGCTGCGGGCCGTACGCCGACCGCGGGCGCGCGGGGGCTGGTCGCGCAGTTCCCCGCGCCCCCGGGCACGTGCGGTCGCCATCGGCCGGCATGCCCGCAGGCGGCACCCCGTCAGCGCGGGCAAGCGACCCCACCCCGCCCCGGCAGAGGGTGCCTAGTCAGGGCCGCCGGCGCCCCGCGCGGGGCCCGCGCGGTCCAGCAATCCCGTGCGGGCCGCCAGGGCCGCCGCCTCCAGCCGGGAGCCCACGCCCAGTTTCATCAGCACCCGTTGGACATGCGTACGCGCCGTGCTCGGTGCGATGCCCATCCCCGCCGCGATCCGCCGCGTGTCCTCGCCGTCGGCCACCCGCACCAGCACCTCGGCCTCCCGCGGCGTCAGCATCTCCAGCAGCCGCTGGGCCTCGTCATCGGGCTGTGCGGCGGGATTCAGCAGCTCGCCGAAGGCCCCCTGGAGCAGTTGCGGGGCCACCGCCGCCTCCCCGGCCCGGGCCTTCATGATGGCCCGCTCGACCCCCTCGATCCGCTCGTCCTGCCGCACGTACCCCGACGCCCCCGCGGCGAAGGCCGCCGCGATCCCGCGCGGTGACGGCACGGGGCCCAGCACCAGCACCGCCACCTGCGGACGCTCCCGCTTGATCTTGACCACCGGGTCGAAGATCCCCGGCTCGGCCGGTGCCGCCGTGCCCAGCAGGCACACCTCGGGCGCCCGCGCGATCACGAGGTCCGCCGCGCCCGCGGCCGGCGCCGCCGCGGCGAGCACCCGGTGCCCGCGCAGCTTGAGCGCGGACGCCAGCGCCTCCGCGAGCAGCCGATGGTCGTCCACGACCATGAGCCGCACTCCCATAGAGCAACCCCCCAGTCCCCCCGGCACCCCCGGCACCCCCGCCCTTCATGCCCCCGGAAGCTACACGCTTGTTCGACGTAGCGCTGCCCCTCTTCATGAGAAGTGCCCCGGATCGATGAAATCCGGGGCACTTCTCGGCAAGTCACTCATTCGGGTGGGGCCGGCGGATCAGCCGTCCGTGCCGAACGCCATCACGAGGTACTCCTTGCTGTACGACGACATGTCCCGCTCCTTGGCGAAGACGGCGGACATGTACAGCCGGCCCTTGCCGAAGCGGAATTCCGCGTACTCCGGCAGCAGGTTGACCTCGGAGTCCCGCACGCTCTTCGTGGACGGGTTCTCCAGCAGCTTGGTCACCTTGAACGAGCCGCCGTCGATGCTGACGACCTGGCCGCCCTTGTTGTACGGCGGCGCGTTGTAGGCGATCAGGTGGCCGCCGTCCATGCGCAGCGGGGAGAGCGTGTATCCGTCGCCGGCCTCGGCGCGCTGGCCGGTCGGCTTGCCGGTCTTCAGGTCGAAGGCGACGATCTCGTTGGTCCGGGTGTACTCGCCCTTGCCGTCGTGCGCCTCGGTCATCAGGTACAGCCTGCCGTTGCCCGCCACGATCTGCCGGCAGTCCTCGACGCGGGTGGTGCCGTCGCAGCGGCCCCCGTAGGTGTCGCCGGGCGCCGGGATGCGGGCGAGCAGCTTGCCGGTCCGGTCGTCGATGGAGAAGTAGTCCGAGACACCGCTGCCGTCACCCGCGCTCTGGCCGACGTCGGCCGCGACCACCAGCGGGTCGGTGGAGACGACGGAGGCGTACGCGACACCGTCGGGCATCCGGTACTCGGAGATCACCTTGCCGCTGACCGGGTCGAGGGTCTGGACGGTGAGCTGCGGGTCGTCGTACTGCCCGCACTTGCGCACCGCGACCAGCCGGGTGCCGCCGCCGTACCCCTCGTCGTAGCAGGTGTCGTCCGGCTTCGGCTGCCACAGCGTCTTGCCGGACTCGATGTCGAACGCGGCACCGCCGTTGGAGCCGCCGACCGCGACGGTGTGCTGAGCGACCGTCACATTGGCGAAGGTGACCGGGTAGTCACCGGACTTGACCGACTTCGTCCACAGCTTCTTCCCCGTGGTGAGGTCGATCGCGGCCACCTGGCTGCACCCCGCGGAGGAGCCCTTCTCCGGCATCTTCGGCTGGAAGGCGATCGCCGTCCGGCCGTCCTCGTCGACGTGCTTGCCGGCCGCGCAGACCGGGCCGGGCAGCTTGACCGTCCACAGCTCGGTGCCCTTCACCGGGTCGTAGCCGACGATCTCCGCGATGCCGCTCTTGGCGTACACCGTGTCCGTCAGCCATGAGCCCGCGGTGCTGACCGTGTCGTCCGCCTTGGGCAGCGGCACCCCGAAGAGCAGCCGGGAGGACGGGTCGGCGGGCGCCTTCTCCTTGCCGCCACCGCCGGTCGTGCCCCCGGAGCCCTTGTCGTTCGGGCCGCCGGTGCCGCCGCCGGAGGACGCGGTGTCGTGCTTGCCGTCGCCCCCGGAGGACTTGGCGTACCAGATGCCGCCGCCGACGATCAGCGCGATGGCGACGACCGCCGCGACGACGATGAGCAGCACGGTGTTGTTCCGCCCGCCGCCGCCCGCCCCCGGCCGGGGCGCCATCGGCACGGTCGGCGGCTGTCCCTGGCCGGGATGCCCGTAACCCGGCTGCATGCCCTGCATGGGCTGCGTGGGCTGGGCGTAGGGGTTGGGCGGCTGGGCGCCGTAGCCGGGGAACTGCGGGGCGGTGGGGGCCGGGGGCTGCTGCGCGTAGGGGTTGTGCTGCGCGCCCGGGTAGCCGTAACCGGGCTGCGGGGGCGGGACCGACGGATAGCCGTAGCCCGGCTGCGGCTGCTGCGGCGGCTGGGCAGGCGGCTGCGGGGGCTGCGCCGGCGGCTGGCCGGGCGGCTGGTTCGGGGGTGGCGGGGGCGGCTGGGTCATGACGCGGGTACCTCGGTGACGCTCGGAAGGCCGTACGGCGGACGGGACTCGGGAAGGACGGGCCGCGGCCGGCACGGGGGCCGGCCTCGGCGGTGCGCCGGACTCAGTTGCCGAACGCCATCATGAGCTGCTCCTTCGAGTCGTCGTCGCCGGACAGCCGGCCCGAGGAGATGAAGAACCGCCCGCCGGCCCAGTCGACGACCCCGTCGTAGAAGGTGTCCTCGACCCGGGCGGCGCCCTGCGGGTTCTGCAAGAGCGTGGTCGTCCGGTGGGAGGAGCCGGCGACCGGCACCGACACCACCCGGCCGCCCGCGTCGTACGACGGCTGCACGTACGCGATGAGCTTGCCGCCCTCGACCTTCACCGGCTCCATCGGCTGGTCCACCGGGGACTTCACCCGCCACTTCGCCTTGCCGTCGAAGAGGCTGATCGCGACGATCTCGTTGGCGCTGACGGTGGAGTCGGTGGGCAGGTAGAGCATGCCGGCGTCGACGACGACGCCCTGGCATCCCTGCAACTCGCGTTCGAGGACGGCCCAGCCGCAGCGGGGGGCGAACTTCTCGTTCACCTTCACCTCGGAGCGGAACGTGCCGTCCTTGGTGAACGTGGAGATGTTCCAGGTCTTCTTGTCCCGGTTGGTCAGGTAGACCACGAGCGGGTCGACCGAGTAGGTCCGGGTCACCTCCCAGCCCTGCTTGACCGGCTGGGTCCAGCGCACCTTGCCGGTGGCCGGGTCGAGTTCCTGGATCTCCTCGTGCTCCTTGGCGGTGCCGGCGCCGCAGGAGGCCACCTGGATCAGCCGGCCGGTGCCGCCCGCGAAGGCGGCCGGGAAGCAGGCCGCGCCGTACTTCTTCTTGTCGTACAGCTTCTCGCCGCTGTCGACGTCGTACGCCGTGCCCGACTGCGAACGGCCCACCATCAACGTCTTGCCGCTGAGCGTCAGTTCGACGGTGAGCGCGCTGTCGAACAGCCCGCCGTCGGCGACCTCGGCGCTCCAGCCCTTCTCGCCGGTGCGCAGGTCGAGCTGCTGGAGCTGGTTGCACTTGGCGCGGTCGCCGCCGCCGTTCATGTACGCCACGACGATCTTGTCGTCGGCCGACTTCTGCGGGGTGACCGCGCAGATCTTCTGCGGGAGGGCGAGCGGCCCCCAGGCGGTGCCGCCGTCCCCGGTGCGGAAGGCGAAGACCTGCTTGTAGGCCGCCTTCACCGCCGTGTCGCCGGTGATCCACATGCCGGGCGCGTCGGCGCCGGAGGCCGGGGCGTCCGGCGCCGGCTTGTACCAGAGCACCTTCGCCTCGCCGGGCCGGCGGCCCTTGTTGAGGTTCTCCGGGTCCTCACCGCCGCCGGACGTGGTCGGCGAGGCGGTGGCGGAGTTCTTGGGGTCGTCGCTCTGCTGGGCGACCGGCTTCTTCTTCCCGCCGCCGCCGCTGTCGCCGCCGGTGACCGCGAACACCGTGCCGCCGATGACGAGCAGCGCGGCGACCGCGGACCCGGTGATCAGCGCGGTCTTCTTCCGGCCGGCCGGCCTGCCGTCGAGGGGCCCGCCGGGCGCGGCGCCGGGCATGCCCGGGTACGGCGGCTGCTGCGGGTGGCCGTAGCCGGGCTGCGGTGCGCCGTACGGGCCGGGCTGCTGCGGATAGCCGTAGGGGCCGGGGGCGGAGCCGTACGGGCCCGGCTGCTGGGGCTGCTGCGGATAGCCGTAGCCCGGCGGGGGCTGCGGGGGCTGCTGCGGAGGACCGGCGGGCGGCTGGGGCGCGCCGAAACCACCCTGCGCCGGCGGCGTCTGCGGAGCGGGACCGAACCCACCCTGCACCGGCGGCGTCTGCGGAGCGGGACCGAACCCACCCTGCGCCGGGGGCGTCTGCGGGGCCGGGCCGAAACCGTCGGCCCGCGGCGGCCGGTCCTGCGGAGGCCGGTCCCCCGGCGGCTGGTCCTGCGGTGGTCCGAATCCGCCCTGCGGCGGCTGGTCGGGCGGCTGGGTCATCAGCGCTCTTCCCCCTCGTTCACTGATTTTTAGCCACGCCCTGAGGTTCGCGACGGACTCAAGGTCGTTCTCAGACAGTTCTCAGACGGCTCTTTCTATCACCCGGTGCAGACAGCACACGGGGCCGTTTCCTCCCCTGTTCCCAAGGGACGACCGGCCCGTGATGCCGCCGTTACGCGCCTTCACGCCCCCTTCACGCGGCGCTCGCGCCCCCTGCGTGAGCGGGCGTGAAGGATCAGGCGTCCTCCGCCAGTTCCAGCCAGCGCAGCTCCAGTTCCTCGCGCTCCCCGGCGAGGTCCCGCAACTGGGCGTCGAGTTCGGCGACCTTCGCGAAGTCGGTGGCGTTGTCGGCGATCCGGGCGTGCAGCTTGGACTCCTTCTCGGAGATCCGGTCCAACTGGCGCTCGATCTTCTGGAGTTCCTTCTTCGCCGCGCGCTGGTCGGCCGCGCTCTTCTCCTGCGTGACCGGCTTGGGCGCCGCGGCGGCGGCCTGCGTGGCGACCGCCTCCTCCATCCGCTGCCGCCGCTCCAGGTACTCGTCGATGCCGCGCGGCAGCATCCGCAGCGTGCCGTCACCGAGCAGGGCGAACACCCGGTCCGTCGTCCGCTCCACGAAGAACCGGTCGTGGGAGATGACGATCATCGAGCCGGGCCAGCCGTCGAGGAGGTCCTCCAGCTGGGTGAGCGTCTCGATGTCGAGGTCGTTGGTGGGCTCGTCCAGGAAGAGGACGTTGGGCTCGTCCATGAGGAGCCGCAGGAGCTGGAGCCGCCGCCGCTCACCGCCGGAGAGGTCCCCGACCGGCGTCCACTGCTTCTCCTTGGTGAAGCCGAACGTCTCGCAGAGCTGTCCGGCCGTCATCTCGCGCCCCTTGCCGAGGTCGACGCGCTCCCGGACCTGCTGCACGGCCTCCAGCACCCGCCAGGTTGGGTCGAGCTCGGCGACCTCCTGGGAGAGGTAGGCGAGCTTGACGGTCTTCCCGACGGCGATACGGCCACCGGCGGGCTGCTCCTCGCCCTCCGTCCGCGCGGCCTCGGCCATGGCCCGCAGCAGCGAGGTCTTCCCGGCGCCGTTGACCCCGACGAGGCCGATCCGGTCGCCCGGGCCGAGCTGCCAGGTGACGTGCTTGAGCAGCACCTTCGGCCCGGCCTGCACGGTGACATCCTCCAGGTCGAAGACGGTCCTGCCGAGCCGGGAGGAGGCGAACTTCATCAGCTCGCTGCTGTCCCGGGGCGGGGGAACGTCCGCGATCAGCTCGTTGGCGGCCTCCACGCGGAAGCGCGGCTTGGAGGTACGGGCGGGGGCGCCCCGCCGCAGCCACGCCAGCTCCTTGCGGATCAGGTTCTGCCGCTTGGCCTCCTCGGTCGCGGCGATCCGCTCGCGCTCGGCACGGGCGAAGACGTAGTCGGAGTAGCCGCCCTCGTACTCGTACACATCACCGCGCTGCACGTCCCACATGCGCGTGCACACCTGGTCCAGGAACCACCGGTCGTGCGTCACGCACACCAGCGCCGAGCGCCGGTTCTGGAGGTGCCGGGCGAGCCAGGCGATGCCCTCGACGTCGAGGTGGTTGGTGGGCTCGTCCAGGACGAGCAGGTCCTGCTCCTCGATGAGCAGCTTGGCCAGCGCGATCCGGCGCCGCTCGCCACCGGACAGCGGGCCGATGACGGTGTCCAGCCCCTTCGGGAAGCCGGGCAGGTCCAGCCCGCCGAACAGCCCGGTCAGTACGTCCCTGACCTTCGCGTTGCCGGCCCACTCGTGGTCGGCCAGGTCACCGATGACCTCGTGACGCACGGTGGCCGCGGGGTCGAGGGAGTCGTGCTGCGTGAGCACGCCGGTCCGCAGTCCGCCGGAGTGCGTGACGCGTCCGGTGTCGGCCTCCTCCAGCTTGGCGAGCATCCGGATGAGGGTGGTCTTGCCGTCGCCGTTGCGTCCGACGACTCCGATCCGGTCCCCTTCCTGCACACCGAGCGAGACACCGTCCAGCAGGGCACGGGTGCCGTACACCTTGCTGACGTTCTCGACATTGACCAGGTTGACGGCCATTTCACTCCTGTGCGCGGGGCTGTTTCGACGTGCGGCTCCGCCGCGTGGGTCAGCCTTCTAGCGTAGGGCCTGCGGGGGTGAGGGCGGGGCGCGAGGGGGTTGTCACTCTTTGTGATGACGTGATCGGTAAAGGGCCGCTACGGTGGGAAGGCAGGCCGCAGGATCCCGTCCATGGGAGGAACCATGACCGCCGAGCCGATCTCCGAGGCCGCCGCGCCCGACGACGAGCCGTCCGCGCGGTGGCCGGTGCCTCCGGCGGGCGGCTGGACGGTGGACGACCTGTTCACCCTGCCCGGCCTCCCGCCGCACACCGAGTTGATCGACGGGAGCCTGGTCTTTGTGAGCCCGCAGCGGGATTTCCACAGCATTGTTATCGACCTGCTGGTGAGTGGCCTCCGCCGTACAGTGCCTACGAGGTTCAAGGTCCGCCGCGAGATGACCGTTGTCATCGACCGCAAGAACGGGCCCGAGCCGGACGTCTCCGTGCTCCGCTCAGAGGCGGTCGCCAGCCGCAGCCAGACATCGTTCCGAGCCGCCGATGTCCTCCTCGCCGTGGAGGTGGTCTCGCCGGATTCGGAGTCCCGCGACCGTGACACCAAACCGCGCAAGTACGCAGCCGCGGGGATCGATCACTTCTGGCTGGTGGAGATGGTGGGAGAGGACGAGCGGCCGGTCGTCTACGTGTACGAGCGTGATCCGGTGACCAAGAGCTACGCCGTCACCGGCATCCACCACGACCGGCTGAAGCTGTCGGTCCCGTTCGACATCGACATCGACCTGACGGAGATCGACTCCCTCTGAGCCACCCACCGCTCAGAGCACCGTCGCCCCCGCCACCGGCCCCCCCGCGGTCCGCACCGCCCCGCACGTCCCCGACGCCCGCAGGGCCCCGGCCACCTTCTGCGCCGACTCGGCGTCCCGCGCGAGGAACGCCGTCGTAGGACCGGAACCGGAGACCAGCGCGGCGAGCGCACCCGCCCCGCGCCCCGCCGCCAGCGTGTCGGACAGCTCCGGGAAGAGGGACAGCGCGGCCGACTGGAGATCGTTGGAGACGGACGCGGCCAGCGCCTCGGCGTCCCCCTTCGCCAGCGCCCCCAGCAGCTCCGCCGACGCCACCGGCTCCGGGATCTCCCGCCCCTCGGCCAGCCGGTCGAACTCGCGGAACACCGCCGGGGTCGACAGCCCCCGCCCGGCCATCGCGAAGACCCAGTGGAAGGTGCCGCCGGTCTCCAGCGAGGTCAGCCGCTCCCCGCGCCCCACTCCCAGCGCCGCCCCGCCGACCAGGCTGAACGGCACGTCACTGCCCAGCTCGGCGCAGATCGCGAGCAGTTCGGCGCGCGAGGCACCCGTGCCCCACAGCCGGTCGCAGGCGAGCAGCGCGCCCGCGCCGTCCGCGCTGCCGCCCGCCATGCCACCGGCGACCGGGATGTCCTTGGCGATGTGGACGTGGACGTTCGGTTCGATCCCCCGGCGCGCGGCGAGCGCGATCGCGGCGCGCGCGGCGAGGTTGGTGCGGTCCAGCGGGACCTGGGCGGCGTCCGGGCCCTCGCAGGTGATCCGGAGTTCGTCCGCGGGGGTCACCGTGACCTCGTCGTACAGTCCGACGGCGAGGAAGACGTTGGCGAGGTCGTGGAAGCCGTCGGGGCGGGCGGCGCCGACCGCGAGCTGGACGTTGACCTTGGCCGGGACCCGTACCGTGACGCTCACGCGCCCGCCTCCTTGTGTTCGGCGATCCGCGCGAACTCCTCCACGGTCAGCGACTCGCCGCGCGCCTGCGGCGAGACCCCGGCCGCGACCAGGGCCGCCTCGGCCGCCGCCGCGGACCCGGCCCAGCCGGCGAGCGCGGCCCGCAGGGTCTTGCGGCGCTGGGCGAAGGCCGCGTCGACGACGGCGAAGACCTCGGTCCTGGAGGCGGTGGTCTTGATCGGCTCGGCCCGTCGCACCAGGGACACCAGCCCGCTGTCGACGTTCGGCGCGGGCCAGAAGACGTTGCGCCCGATGGCCCCGGCGCGCTTCACGTCGGCGTACCAGTTGGCCTTCACGGACGGCACGCCGTACACCTTGTTGCCGGGTGCGGCGGCGAGCCGGTCGGCGACCTCGGACTGCACCATCACCAGCGTCCGCTCGATGCTCGGGAAGGTGTCGAGCATGTGCAGCAGCACGGGGACGGCGACGTTGTACGGCAGGTTCGCCACCAGGGCCGTGGGCGCGGGTCCGGGCAGCTCGGTGACGTGCATGGCGTCGCAGTGGACCAGCGCGAAGCGGTCGGCGCGGTCCGGCATGCGCGCGGCGATGGTGGCGGGCAGGGCGGCGGCGAGGACGTCGTCGATCTCCACGGCGGTGACACGGTCGGCGGTCTCCAGCAGCGCGAGGGTGAGCGAGCCCAGCCCCGGGCCGACCTCGACGACCACGTCGTCGGGGCGGACCTCGGCGGTACGCACGATACGGCGGACCGTGTTGGCGTCGATCACGAAGTTCTGGCCGCGCTGCTTGGTGGGACGGACACCGAGCGCCGCCGCGAGCTCGCGGATGTCGGCGGGACCGAGGAGGGAATCGGGGGTGGGGCTACTCACGGGACAAGGGTACGGGGCCGTACCGGGCCGGGTTGCCAGGTGCTCCGCACCCGGGGAACCGCGCGAGCGGCCACGACGGGCCCGCGGCCGGGCGACGGCCTGTGCCGCACGGCGCGTCCGCGCGGCGCAGTCGCACGACGCGACCCGCACGCGCGCCCGCCCAGCCCCGTCGGCCCTACCCCCGCAGCCTCACCCCGCAGTGCGGCCACGGGCTCGCCCCCCGCCGGATATACAGCCTCTTCGCCCGGTACGTCTGTTCTTCCGCCGAGGCGTCCTGGGGGCGACCCTTGCCGCCGAGGCTCTGCCAGGTGCGGGTGTCGAACTGGTACAGCCCGCCGTACGTCCCGGAGGGGTCGACCGCGTCGGGCCGGCCGCCGGACTCGCAGACGGCGAGCGCGCGCCAGTTCAGGCCGTCGGCGTCGCGCACGGAGGGCGGCCGGGGCCTGGTGCCCACCTTGATCACCTGTGCGCGCGGCTCGCGCACCACCTCCGACCTCTCCGGGCGCGGCTTCTGCCGTACCCCGTTGACGGTGCGCACGTAGTAGGTGGTCCGGCGCAGTCCCGGCTGCCCGGGGCGGGCGACGACCTCGGTGCCCTGGAAAACCGTGGGGTCCGCGGTCCGCTCCACCGCGAACGGGATCTGCTCCTCGTGGATCTCCCGGGTGCTGCTGACCCGCAGCACGGTCACCGTCTGCCCGTCGCGCGGGAAGCTGTCCGGCGGGACGGAGGTGGTGTCCTGGCCGCGCAGCGTGATCCCGGCCTCCTCGACCGCTTCCCGGACGGTGGCCGCGTTGGTGCGGACGGTGCGGGTCCGGCCGTCCGCCAGGACCGTGACCGCGCGTTCGGTGCGCACGTCGAGGGCGAGCCCGGCGCGGCCGATGCGCTGGGAGCGCGAGGTCGACAGATACGCGCCCTCGGCGCGCACCCCCAGCTCGTCCAGCGCGCCCTCCACCGTGCGCGCCGTCGTCCACACCTCGCGCCGTCGGCCGTCCAGGGTGAGCCGTACCGGGCGCCCGTAGCGCACCGCGACCGCGTCGCCGCTGGCGAGCGCCGTGCCGGGAGCGGGCGCGATCATGTCGTGCGCCCCCACGCGTACGCCCTCCTCGGCGAGCAGCTCGCTCACGTCGTCGGCGAACGTGTGCAGGCTGCGCTGTCTGCCGTCGACGCTCAGCTCGACCGCCTTGTCGTTGGCGACGAAGGCGGTGGTGCCGCCGGCCAGGAAGGCCACGACCAGCGCCTGGGGCAGCAGGCGGCGCACGGTGGAATCCGGGCGTTCGCCGTAGCGCGCCTTGCGTCGGCGCGGGGCCTGCCCGCCGGTCTCCTCGTACGCCTCGTACGCCTCGGACGCCTCGGCCTCGGGGGCCGGCGTCTGCCGGGGCAGCGGCGGCGCCGGGTCGGTGACGAAGTACGCCTCGGCCTCGTAGGCGGGCCGGTAGGTGTCCTCGGGGATGCCGTACGGCAGCGTCTCCGCAGTGGGGACGGAGGCGTCAGGGCCGTAGGGGTCGTACGTCTCGTACGGCGACGTGCTCACGCCGACACGCTCCAGGGGCCAGAGGGGTCCGGATCGGGCCCCCAGAACCTAGCGGAGCGTCGGTCACTCTCCAAAGCGGCTCGACTACGGAGCGTCGCTACTCGAACGGGCGGTCAGCACCCCGGACGGGCGGCCACCCGTGTCTCGGGCGGGCGGGCGGTCCCTCGGGCGGAACGGTCAGTAACCGAAGGCACGGGCCGTGTTCGCGGCGAGGGCCGTCGCCAGCGCGTCCTCGTCGACCCCGCGCACGGCGGCCATCGCCCGGACCGTGACCGGAATGAGATACGGGGCGTTGGGCCGTCCGCGGTACGGCGCCGGGGTGAGGAAGGGGGCGTCGGTCTCCACGAGGACCAGGTCCGGCGGGGCGACGGCGAGGGCGTCCCGCAGGTTCTGGGCGTTCTTGAAGGTGACGTTGCCGGCGAAGGACATGAAGTAGCCCTCGCGGGCGCAGATCCGGGCCATCTCGGCGTCGCCGGAGTAGCAGTGGAAGACGGTGCGCTCGGGGGCGCCCTCCTCCTTGAGGATCCTGAGGACGTCGGCATGGGCGTCGCGGTCGTGGATGACGAGCGCCTTGCCGTGCCGCTTGGCGATCTCGATGTGGGCGCGGAAGGACCGCTCCTGGGCGGCCTTGCCCTCGGGGCCGGTGCGGAAGTGGTCCAGGCCCGTCTCGCCGACGCCCTTCACCTGCGGCAGCCCGGCCAGCCGGTCGATCTCGGCGAGGGCCTCGTCCAGCGCCGCGTCGCCGCCGGGCTCACGGGCGCCCTGCCTCGACCACCCGTCCGGGTCGCCGTGGACGATGCGCGGGGCCTCGTTGGGGTGGAGGGCGACGGTGGCGTGGACGTTCTCGTGGGCTGCCGCGGTCTCGGCGGCCCACTGCGAGCCCTTGAGGTCGCAGCCGACCTGGACGACCGTCGTGACGCCCACCGAGGCGGCCTTCGCCAGGCCCTCCTCGACCGTGCCGGACTGCATGTCGAGGTGGGTGTGGGAGTCGGCGACGGGCACCGCCAAGGGCTGGGGCAGCGGCGGTGCCGCGTTCTTGTCGGCGTCCTTGGGGCTCTGACCGGCGTTCGAAGGCATGCTCCGATCCTACGGAAGGGGCACGCCCTCGACGGCCGGCGATCCGCTCAGCCCGCCTTGCGCTGGAACGGGTGCAGGAGGTCGGACAGGTGCCAGTGGTGCGGCGTCCTGGCCGGTACGGCCCGCGCGGGCACCTGCGGCGTCTCGACCGGGCCCGCCTGCGGCACCCGGTGGTGCTGCCGCTCGGCCGTGCCGCACACCGCGGAGACCTGGCCCGCGCGCATGATCCGCACTACGTGGCCGTCGCAGTTCTGGCAGGACGGCCGGCTCAGCGGCGACGGCACGACCTGGCCGTCGGCCACGTAGAGCACGAACTCCTCCCCCTGCGCGTTCGTGTGGTGCTCTATCTCGTACGACTGCTCCCAGCCGTGCCCGCAGCGCATGCAGGCGAACGAGTACGACTCGTGAACGACGGCTGCGGCTGTGGCACGGAGGCCGGTCCGCCCTGCTATGTCACTCATGCCAGCTCCCTGTCGGACGGGTCCGTCCCTCTGGACGGGTGCGTCCCTTCGACCAGTGGACGCCTCCGCCGGCGCGAGCGCAGCCTGCCTGTCGAGTGTTGGAGGCGATTTGGACATCGCTTGCCAAAAGGCCGCGAATGAGACGGCTGTGCTTTGCCATCGACGCCAGCCTTTTGCTCCCCCATGGGGCGCGCACAGGCGCTCCGAGGGGACGCGGGGGCCTACGCGACGACCCGCCTCACCCGGTGGCGCGCTTGGCCGCCACCACCGCGTCGAACACGACCCTCTTCGGCAGTCCCGCCTGCGCCGCCACCGCCGCGATGGCCTCCTTGCGGCGCTCTCCGGCCTCCTCCCGGACCCGCACCCGGCGCACCAGCTCCTCGGCGTCGAGTTCCTCGGGCCCGGTCTCGGGCGCGCCCTCGACCACCACGGTGATCTCGCCGCGCACGCCCTCCGCGGCCCACCGCGCCAGCTCGGCCAGCGGACCGCGCCGTACCTCCTCGTACGTCTTGGTCAGCTCCCGGCAGACGGCGGCCCGCCGGTCGGCGCCGAAGACCTCGGCCATGGCGGCGAGGGTGTCGTCGAGCCGGTGCGGGGCCTCGAAGTAGACGAGGGTGCGCCGCTCGCCGGCGACCTCGCGCAGCCGGGACAGCCGTTCGCCTGCCTTGCGGGGCAGGAAGCCCTCGAAGCAGAAGCGGTCGACGGGGAGCCCGGACAGGGCGAGCGCGGTGAGCACGGCGGACGGCCCCGGCACGGCGGTGACCCGGATGTCCTGCTCGACGGCGGCGGCGACCAGCCGGTATCCGGGGTCGGAGACGGAGGGCATGCCGGCGTCGGTCACCAGCAGCACGCGCGCGCCGCCGAGCAGCTCCTGGACCAGTTCCGGGGTGCGGGCGGACTCGTTGCCCTCGAAGTACGACACCACGCGGCCCTTGGGCGTGACGCCCAGCGCCTGGGTGAGCCGGCGCAGCCGCCGGGTGTCCTCGGCGGCGACCACGTCGGCGCCGGCCAGCTCCTCGGCGAGCCGGGGCGGCGCGTCCGCGATGTCGCCGATGGGGGTACCTGCCAGGACAAGGGTTCCAGTCACACCCCCATCCTCCCAGGAGATCCCGGGCCGCTTCCCCGGGATCCGGGGCCGTCGCCGGGGCGGCCGTGCGCGGGGACGAACCCGACCGTGTCCCGACCGGTACCGCGCATGCACGGGACTCGCACAGGACGTTTCCCTACCATGGCGCGGTGACCACTACCGCGTCCTCCATGGACCTCCGGCAGGACCAGGCACCGCACGACCGCCGGCCGTCGTGGCAGCGCCGGCTGCGCCGATTCGGGTACGCGCCGGCCACGGACGCGCCCTCGGGCGACGTACGCGACCGGCTGGTGCCGCCGTACGCCGAGCCGAGCCCCCGGCTGTGGCGGGCGCTCGGCGTGCCGCCGCTGCTCGCCGAGCGGCTCACGCGGTGGTCGGGCTGGGGCGGGCCGCTGCTGGTGACGCTGATGGCGGGCGTCATGCGGTTCTGGAACCTCGGCAGCCCGCGCGCGGTGATATTCGACGAGACGTACTACGCGAAGGACGCGTGGGCGCTCGTCCACCGCGGCTTCGAGGTCAGCTGGGACCGGTACGGCAAGACCGCCAACGACATGGTCCTCCAGCAGCACGGGCACCTGGCGATCCCGACGGACCCGGCGTACGTGGTGCACCCGCCGGTCGGCAAGTACGTCATCGGCCTGGGGGAACTGGTCTTCGGGTTCGACCCGTTCGGCTGGCGGTTCATGACGGCGCTGCTGGGCACGCTCTCCGTCCTGCTGCTGTGCCGGATCGGCCGCCGGATGTTCCGCTCGACGTTCCTCGGCTGCCTGGCGGGCGCGCTGATGGCCGTGGACGGCCTGCACTTCGTGATGAGCCGGACCTCGCTGCTCGATGGCGTGCTGATGTTCTTCGTGGTGGCCGCGTTCGGCTGCCTGGTCGTCGACCGGGACCGGGCCAGGGAGAGACTGGCCGCCGCGCTGCCGACCGGACCGGACGGGCGGGTACGGCCCGACGAGCGGGTCGCCGACGCCTTCCGCTTCGGGTGGCGCCCGTGGCGCTGGACGGCCGGGGTGATGCTGGGCCTGGCCGTGGGCACGAAGTGGAACGGGCTGTACGTCCTGGCCGCGTTCTGCGTGATGACGGTCCTGTGGGACGTCGGCACCCGCAAGGTGGCGGGTGCGCGCCGCCCGTACCTCGCCGTCCTCAAGTACGACACCGGTGCCGCCTTCGTGGCGACGGTCCCGGTGGCACTGGCGGTCTACCTGGTCTCCTGGACCGGCTGGATCCTCTCCCCGGCCGACGGCACGGGCGGCTACTACCGCAACTGGGCGGCCACCGACGGCAAGGGCGGCACCTGGACCTTCCTGCCGGACTGGCTGCGCAGCCTGTGGCACTACGAGCACGAGGTGTACAACTTCCACGTCCACCTCGACCAGCCGCACACGTACCAGTCCAACCCGTGGAGCTGGATCGTGCTGGGCCGCCCGGTGTCGTACTTCTACGAGTCCCCCTCCCCCGGCGCCGACGGCTGCCCGGTGGACGCGGGCCAGAAGTGCGCCCGGGAGGTGCTGGCGATCGGCACGCCGCTGCTGTGGTGGGCGGCCTGCTTCGCGATCCTCTACGTGCTGTGGCGCTGGGCGTTCCGCCGCGACTGGCGGGCCGGCGCCATCGCCTGCGGCATCGCGGCGGGGTACCTGCCCTGGTTCCACTACCAGGAGCGGACGATCTTCCTCTTCTACGCGGTCGTCTTCCTGCCGTTCCTGTGCCTGGCGGTGGCGATGATGATCGGCGCGATCATCGGCCCACGAGGTTCCACCGACACCCGCCGCGTGATCGGGGCCTCGGCGGCGGGGGTCCTGGTCCTCCTGATCGCCTGGAACTTCATCTACTTCTGGCCGCTCTACACCGGCCAGGCCATCCCGATCGACTCGTGGCGGTCGCGGATGTGGCTGGACACCTGGGTCTGAGTCACGGTTTCGACAACTCCTGTCACCGTCGCGGCGCAACCGCTTACAGTGCTCCCACGACCTGTTTTGAACATGTTCAACAGGCTGAACGGGAGGGGAAGCGCGCCATGCGCAACGGGGTCAAGGCGGCCGTCATCGGCGGTGTGTGCGTCACGCTGCTCGGCGGTGCCGGGTACGGGCTGTACAACGTCGCGTCCGCACTGAACGGCGACGACGGCCCAGGAGGCTCGGCGGCCGTGCGGACCGGGCCGCCCAGCGGCTCCGAGGTGAAGGAGACGACCGGCGCGTTCTTCACCGCCTGGGAGAAGGGCGACGCGGCGGGCGCGGCCGCGTACACGAACTTCCCGGAGGCGGCCCAGGAGCTGTTGTCGGCCTACGGCGGCACCGCGCACATCGGCGGGATACGGATCACGCCCGGCCGGGCCACCGGCGACACGGTGCCGTTCACGGTGAAGGCGACGGTGTCGTACGCCGGCGTGTCCCGGCCGCTGTCCTACCGCAGCGAGCTGACCGTCGTACGCGGCGAGACCTCGCACCGCGCGCTGGTCGACTGGCAGCCCTCCGTCGTCCACCCGCGCCTGCGCAAGGGGGACACGCTCACCACCGGCGACTCGGCCGCCCCGGAGATCGAGGCCGTGGACCGCGACGGCAAGGTGCTCACCCGGGTGACGTACCCGTCCCTCGGTCCGATCCTGGACGAGCTGCGCCGGCGGTACGGCGACAAGACCGGCGGCCGGCCCGGGGTGGAACTCGTGATCCGCCACCAGGCGGCGGCGGACGGCAGCCAGGTGGCGGACACCCCGCTGCTCACCCTGGCCAAGGGCAAGCCCGGCAAGCTCCCCACGACACTCAGCGCGAGCGCCCAGGCTGCGGCCGAGAAGGCCGTGCTGAAGTACCCCGAGTCCTCCGTCGTGGCCGTCAAGCCGAGCACCGGCGAGATACTCGCCGTCGCCAACAACCGCGACGACGGCTTCGACGCGGCCCTCCTCGGCGAACGCGCCCCCGGCTCCACCATGAAGATCATCAGCGCGGCGACCCTCATCGACAACGGCTTGACCACGGCGAACGGGCCGGCGCCCTGCCCGCCGTCGGCCGTCTGGCAGAGCCAGACCTTCCAGAACCTCAAGGGCCTGGTGCCGGACGAGCACGCCACCCTCGCCGACAGCTTCGCCCGCTCCTGCAACACGGCGTTCGTGAAGTTCGCGGACGAGGTGAAGGTCGACTCCCTCACCCGGGAGGCCGAGGACCGCTTCGGGCTCGGGCGGAACAACTGGCAGATCGGCGTGCCCACGTTCGACGGCCGGGTGCCGGCCTCCGGCGGCCCGGACACCGCGGCCAACCTGATCGGCCAGGGCCAGGTCCAGATGAGCCCGCTCACCATGGCGTCCGTGACGGCCACCGCGAAGACCGGCAGCTTCCACCAGCCCCTGATCGTGCCGCTGAAGCTGGACGACCGTGAACCGGCCCGCGCGCGCGGGCTGTCGCCGGCCACGGCCCAGCAACTGCGTGCCATGATGAACCGCACCGCGCGCAGCGGCACCGCGGCCGGCGTGATGGCCGGGATGGGCGGGGACATCGGCGCGAAGACCGGCTCCGCGGAGGTCGACGGGGAGACCAGGTCGGACAGCTGGTTCTCCGGTTACCGCGACGACGTCGCCGCGGCGGCCATGGTCCAGGACGGCGGACACGGCATCGACGCCGCCGGACCGATTGTCGCAAGCGTGCTACGGAACGCGGGCTGACGTCACCCGGGGAGACGGGGACTTTAAGGTGATTGCCGTCGTTGGGGAATGTGAGGGCTGCGGGGACCCTGGGAAAGGCGCGGAGGAACTGAGGCTGTGGGCAAGAGAAGGCGCGTCGCCGAGCGACGCAAGACCCGACCCGCCGTACTCGGCGGGATGATCGCCGTGGTGGTCGGCGGTGCCGGGTTCGGCGTCTACGCGCTGTACGACGGCGGTGCCGCGGCCGACGAGCGGTCCGCCGCCGCGTCCGGCCACAGGACCGTCAAGACCGGCCCGCTCACCGCCACCGAGATCCACACGGTCTCCACCCGCTTCCTGACCGCCTGGCAGCAGGGCAGGGCCGACCGGGCGGCGGACGCCACCGACGACCCCGCCGCCGCCGGGAAGGCGCTCACCGGCTACACCAAGGAAGCCCACCTCAAGGACGTCACGCTCACCCCGGGGACGGTGAAGGGCGCGAAGGTGCCGTTCACCGTGAAGGCCACGGTGGCCTACCAGGGCCTCAGCAAGCCCCTGGCCTACGACAGTTCGCTCACGGTGGTGCGCCGGGCGAGCGACGGCGAGCCGCTGGTCGACTGGCACTCCGCCGTGGTCCACCCGGAACTGCGGGACGGCGACACGCTCGTGACCGGCGCGTCCGGCACCCCGCCGGTCAAGGCGCTGGACCGCGACGGCGGCGAGATCACGAGCGCCAAGTACCCGTCCCTCGGCACGGTGCTGGACGGGCTGCGGGAGAAGTACGGCAAGAAGGCGGGCGGCACGGCGGGCGTCGAACTGCGCGTGGTGCGCGGCAAGGCGGCCCAGGACGCCAAGCTCTCCGACAAGACGCTGGTCGAGCTGAGCAAGGGCACCCCG
Organism: Streptomyces canarius; assembly: GCF_014650735.1. NCBI lineage: Bacteria > Bacillati > Actinomycetota > Actinomycetes > Kitasatosporales > Streptomycetaceae > Streptomyces > Streptomyces canarius. Next base: position 288,138 of record NZ_BMVN01000006.1, on the reverse strand, counting down.
GGCACCGTGAGGACGACGCTCAGCCCCGCCCTCCAGGCCGCCGCCGAGCAGCAGGTGGCGGAGCGCGCGCGTGCCTCGGTGGTCGCGCTGCGGCCCTCGACCGGCGAGATCCTCGCGGTCGCCAACAGCGGGCACGGCTTCAACACCGCCTTCCAGGGCGCCCTCGCGCCCGGCTCCACGATGAAGGTCATCACGTCGTCGCTGCTGATCGACAAGGGCCTGGCGTCGGCGGACAAGCCGCATCCCTGCCCCAAGACGGTCACCTACGGCGGCTGGAAGTTCCACAACGACGACGACTTCGAGATCAAGGGCGGCACCTTCAAGGCGAGCTTCGCCCGGTCCTGCAACACCGCCTTCATCAGCCAGGCGAAGAAGCTGAAGAACGACGACCTGACCAAGCAGGCCCAGCAGGTCTTCGGGCTGTCCATGAACAACTGGGCGATCGGCGTGCCCACCTTCGACGGCTCGGTGCCGGTGCAGTCGGCGGCGCAGATGGCGGCCTCGCTGATCGGGCAGGGCGGGGTGCGCATGAACCCGCTGAACATGGCCTCCGTGGCGGCGACCGTGAAGTCGGGCACCTTCCACCAGCCGTACCTGGTCTCGCCGTCCGTGGACCACCGCACGCTGGCCACCGCTTCCCGCACCCTGTCGTCGAAGACGCTGTCCCAGCTGCGCGAGCTGATGCGGTACACGGCCGCGTACGGCACGGCCGCCGAGGCGATGTCGGGGCTCGGCCCGGACTACGGCGCGAAGACCGGCTCGGCGGAGGTCGACGGGCAGAAGAAGCCGAACGGCTGGTTCACCGCCTACCGGGGCGACCTCGCCGCCGCCGGCGTGGTCCAGGCGGGCGGGCACGGCGGTGACACGGCCGGCCCGATCGTGGCGAAGCTGCTGAAGCTCGGGAGCTGACCGGCTCGGCCCCGGTCAGCTCCGTACGGGCTCGACGGTGTAGGTGCGGCGCAGGAACCGCACCAGCGTCTTCGACTCGAACTGCACCACTTCGACCCCGTCGTCGGTGTGGAACTCGACCACCGCCTGGACGCGCCCGCAGGGCCACACCCGGACGTCGCCGCTCTCGGCCGGCGCCCGCAGTCCCCGTTCGAGGAGCGCGCGGGAGAAGGTCCACTCGTGCGGTCCGGGAAGCCCGACCCGGACGGAGCGGGGATCGGCGTCCGGGTCGTACCGCAGCACGACGGGTACGGCCCCCGGGTCCTCCTCGTCCGTGACGATATGAGCGCGCGCGTACTGTTCGACCACAGACATCGGACCGCCCTCTCACGCACCGTGACCTATGCGAAATCCGTGCATCCGCTTTCCCTCAAGAGTCGCACATTTTCCGGTATGTGCCCTGGTGGAAGACGAGACTCGGTCTCTCTTGCAAAACGTTCGCAACAAGGGCCTAAAATCGTACGGTGCATGTACCTGACGGATTCATCGACGCCCCGACCTCCGCGGTCACCGGAGTGGTCGCCGCCGGCGCCCTCGCGGTGAGCCTGCGCGGCGCCCGCCGTGAACTCGACGAGCGGACCGCCCCGCTGGCCGGCCTGGTGGCGGCGTTCATCTTCGCCGTGCAGATGCTCAACTTCCCGGTCGCCGCCGGGACCAGCGGTCACCTCCTGGGCGGAGCCCTGGCCGCGATACTCGTCGGTCCCTACACAGCCGTCCTGTGCGTGTCGGTCGTGCTGCTCATGCAGGGCGTGCTGTTCGCCGACGGCGGGCTGACCGCGCTCGGCGTGAACATCACCGACATGGCGATCGTCACGACGGTCGTCTCCTACGCCGTCTTCCGCGGCCTGCTCGCCGTGCTGCCCCGCAAGCGGCGCTCGGTGACCGTGGCCTCCTTCGTCGCCGCGCTGGTGTCCGTGCCGGCCGCCGCCGTCGCCTTCACCCTGATCTACGCGGTCGGCGGCACCACCGACGTCTCCATCGGCAAGGTCGCCACCGCGATGATCGGCGTCCATGTGCTGATCGGCATCGGCGAGGCGGTGATCACCGCGCTGACGGTCGGCGCGGTCATCGCCGTACGCCCGGACCTGGTGTACGGCGCGCGCGGCCTGCGGCAGCGGCTCCAGTTGCGGGTGAACGGCGCGCTGGTGGACGCGCCCGCGCCCACGGCGCCGGTGGCGGCGCGCACCTCGCGGCGCACGCTGTGGGTGACCGGTCTCGTCACCTCCCTCGTCCTCGCCGGCTTCGTCAGCTTCTACGCCTCCGCGAACCCCGACGGCCTGGAGAAGGTCGCACACGACAAGGGGATCGACAAGAAGGAGAAGGAGCACACCTCGGCCGACTCGCCGCTCGCCGACTACGGCGTCAAGGACATCTCCGACGCCCGGCTGTCCGGCGGCCTCGCGGGCGTGATCGGCGTCGGCGTCACGGTCGTCGCGGGCAGTGCGGTGTTCTGGTCGCTGCGCAGGCGGCGCGGCGACGACGTCTCCCCCGTGAACACCGGCGTCTGACGTGGGGGCGGGACACGCACACCGGCTGTACCGGCACGGGCACTCGCCCGTGCACGGCCTGCCGCCGCACACCAAGCTGGCCGCCGCGTTCCTGTTCGTGGTGGTCGTCGTGTCGACCCCGCGCGAGGCGATGTGGGCGTTCGCGGTGTACGCCGTGCTGCTCGCGGTCGTCGCGTACCAGGCGCGCGTGCCCGCCCGTTTCCTGCTCGGGCGGCTGCTGATCGAGGTGCCGTTCGTCGCGTTCGCCGTGCTCATGCCGTTCGTGGCGGAGGGCGAGCGGGTGCACGTGCTCGGGCTCTCGCTCAGCGTGAACGGGCTGTGGGGCGCCTGGAACGTGCTCGCCAAGGGCACCCTCGGCGTCGCCGCCTCCGTACTGCTGGCGGCCACCACCGAGCTGCGGGAACTGCTGCTCGGGCTGCAACGGCTGAAGCTGCCGCCGCTGCTCGTGCAGATCGCCTCCTTCATGATCCGCTACGGCGACGTCATCACCGACGAGATGCGCCGGATGCGGATCGCCCGTGAGTCGCGCGGCTTCGAGGCGAAGGGCGTGCGGCACTGGGGCGTGCTCGCCAAGTCCGCCGGCGCGCTGTTCATCCGTTCCTACGAGCGCGGGGAGCGCGTGCACCTCGCCATGGTGAGCCGGGGGTACGCCGGTTCCATGCCGGTCATCGACGAGGTGACCGCGTCCGGCGCGCAGTGGCGGCACGCCCTGGCACTCCCCTGCGCCGCCCTCGTCGTCTGCCTGCTGGGATGGATGCTGTGATGGTTCCTGTGACTGCTTCTCTGGAGGTCTCCGGCCTCGCCTTCGCCTACCCGGACGGACACCAGGCCCTGTTCGGCGTGGACTTCTCGATCGCGCGCGGCGAGCGGGTCGCCCTCCTCGGCCCGAACGGCGCCGGCAAGACGACCCTGGTGCTGCACCTCAACGGCATCCTGGGCGGCGGCACCGGCACGGTGACCGTGGCCGGGCTCCCGGTGTCCCGGCAGCACATGGCCGCGATCCGGCAGAAGGTCGGCATCGTCTTCCAGGACCCGGACGACCAGTTGTTCATGCCGACCGTGCGGGAGGACGTGGCGTTCGGCCCGGCCGCCGCCGGGATCAAGGGGGCCGCGCTGGAGGAGCGGGTGCACACCGCGCTGGAGCGGGTCGGGATGCGGGAGTTCGCCGACCGGCCGCCGCACCACCTCTCCTTCGGGCAGCGCCGCCGGGTCGCGGTGGCCACCGTGCTCGCCATGGAGCCGGAGATCCTGGTCCTGGACGAGCCCTCCTCCAACCTGGACCCGGCCTCGCGCCGCGAACTCGCCGACATCCTGCGCTCCCTGGACGTCACGGTCCTCATGGTCACGCACGACCTGCCGTACGCCCTGGAGCTGTGCCCGCGCTCCCTCGTCCTCAGCGACGGCGTGATCGCGGCGGACGGCCCGACCGGCGCGCTGCTCTCCGACGAGGAGCTGATGCGGGCGCACCGGCTGGAGCTGCCGTTCGGCTTCGACCCGAAGTCCGTGACGACGGGCGCGTGACGGACGAGGACCCGGCCGGCGACGCACACGGCGCGCGGCACCATCAACGTAACGATTCTGTCGGGCCGGTCCCGCCGAGGAATCGCAGGCTCGTACCCCGTGTTGCACCCACTGTCGCAGGGGACTGACGAGCGGAAGGGGCGGCGGGCGTGGACGTGAACGGCACTGTGGCCGAGGGCTTCGAGCCGGTCAGGGAGGCGTTCGCCGCGAACTTCGCGCTGCTCGGCGAGCGCGGAGCGGCCGTCGCCGTCTACCGGGACGGACACCGGGTGGTCGACCTGTGGGCCGGCACCCAGGACGTGGACGGAACGGCTCCCTGGCAGCCGGGGACCGCGCAGATCGTGCGCTCCGCCACCAAGGGCGTCGCCGCCGCCGCGCTGCTGCTCCTGCACCAGCGCGGCGAACTGGACCTGGACGCCCCGGTCGGCGCGTACTGGCCGGAGTACAAGGCGGCCGGCAAGGAGCACACGCGCGTACGGGACCTGCTCGCGCACCGCGCGGGCGTGCCCGTGCTGGACCGCCCGCTGACCCCGGCCGAGGCCGCCGACCCCTGCCTCGGTGCCGCCGCCGTCGCCGCGCAGGCGCCGGTGTGGGAGCCGGGCACGGACCACGGCTACCACGCCCAGACCTTCAGCTGGCTCACCGGTGAACTGCTCCGCCGGGTCACCGGCCGCCCGGTCGGCGAGTGGATCGCGGAGGAGATCGCCCGGCCGGCCGGCGCGGACCTCTGGCTCGGCCTGCCGGAATCGGAGCACGCGCGCGTGGGCCGCGTCGGCCCGGTGGACACCCCGGAGAGCGCGGGCGGCCTGAGGACCCGCCCCAAGCGGGCGGTGGCCGAGGCCTACGCCGACCCGGACTCCCTGACCAGCCGCGCGTTCGCCGCGATCACCCCGCTCCCCGACGAGAACGACCCCGGCTACCGCGCCGCCGCCCTGCCCGCCTCCAACGGCATCGCCACGGCCGACGGACTGGCCCGCTTCTACGCCTCGCTCATCGGCGAGGTCGACGGCGGGACCCGGCTGTTCACCCCCCGGACCACGGAACTGGCCCGCACGGAGCAGTCCGCCGGCCCGGACCGGGTCCTGGTGGTGGGCACCCGCTTCGGCCTCGGCCACATGCTGCACGGCCCCGCGTCCCCGCTGCTCACCCCCGGCTCCTTCGGCCATCCCGGACGCGGCGGCGCGCTCGGTTTCGCCGACCCGGACACCGGCATCGCCTTCGGCTACGTCACCAACGGCTTCCGGCAGAGCGTGACGGCGGACCCGAGGGCGCAGGCGCTGGTACGAGCGGTCCGCACGGTGCTCGCCTGAGCCGTGCGCGCCCTCGGCGCACGCCGGGCGCGTGTCACACGTGGATCGGGTGCGAGGTCCGTCCGGACGCCTGGTCGATCTCCTCGTGGGCCTTGGTCAGCAGCTGCATGGCCAGTTCGTTGAGGGCGCGGGCACCGGCGATCTCCTCGCCGACCCGGGGCTGGTTCGCGTCGACGTTGTGCCGGCTGGCACGGCCGTGGGCCCGCACCTCCGAACCGTCGGGCAAGCGCACCAGGGCCGCCGCCCGTGTGTGCTGATCGTCCTCCATGAACTCCATCTCGATGTGCCATCCCACAGCGGTGTGCATCATGACGACCACCTCCGAAAACCGCTGCTTCCAGGGTGCGCCCCGGCACCCCGGCCCGTCATGTCGGCGCCGTGCGCCGCGCTAACCGGCCCGCAGCATCAGCCCGATGCCCACGACCACCAGGCCCGCCGCCGCGATCCGGGGCGCCCCGAAGCGCTCCTTGAAGAACAGCGCGCCGATGGCCGCGCCGACGATGACGGACGACTCGCGCAGGGCGGCGACGGGGGCGAGCGCGGCCCGGGTCTGGGCCCACAGCACCAGGCCGTACGCGGTGACGGACAGGGCGGCGCCGAGGAACCCGAGGACGGCGTACGGCCGGAGCAGCCCGACCGTGCCGGCACGCGCGCGTGCGTACAGGAACGCGGGCGGCACCGCCCCCTGGACGGCCATGAGCCAGGCGATGTAGCCGAGGGAGGTGCCCGAGGCCCGTACGCCCATGCCGTCGATGACGGTGTACGCGGCGATGGTCAGACCGGTCGCGAGGGCCGCGCCGATCGCCGCCCAGTCGGGCCGCCTCCCGCGCAGCCCCCACAGCCCGACCCCGCTGAGCCCCAGGCAGGACACGGCGATGCCGGCGCCCGCCCAGGCGCCGGGCACCTCGTGCGCGAAGACGGCGGCGAGCACGGTGACCACGAGCGGGGCGCTGCCGCGCGCGATGGGGTACGCCTGCCCGAAGTCGCCCAGCCGGAACGAGGTCATCAGCAGCGCGTAGTAGGCGATGTGCACGGCGGCGGAGGCGAACAGGTACGGCCAGGCGGGCCCCGCCGGGAACGCCGTGAACGGTGTCGCCGCGAGCCCGATGAGCAGCCCGCCGCCGGAGATCAGGGCGAAGCCGGCGAGCTTGTCGGTGATGCGGTGCGCGATGGCGTTCCAGCCGGCGTGCGTGACGGCGGCGAGCAGCACGGCCGTCGCGACCAGCGGTGTCACGCGCGCTGCTCGCGCACGTCCACCAGGGTCGCTCCCGCGTGGGCGACGAGTTCCTTCGGCTCGATCGGGAAGACGGTGTACGGCGTGCCGGCCGCCGCCCAGACCACGTCGTGCGCGAGCAGCGAACGGTCGGCGAGGACACGCGTGCGCGTACGGTGTCCGAAGGGCGGCACCCCGCCGATGGCGTACCCGGTGGTCTCCCGCACGAGCCCGGCATCGGCCCGGGTGACCTTCCCGGCCCCCAGCTCCTGCCGCACCCGCTCCACGTCCACCCGCGAGGCCCCGTCCATGAGCACCAGCACGGGCACCCCGTCGGCGGCGAAGACCAGCGACTTGCAGATCTGGCTCAGCTCGCACCCGATGGCGGCGGCGGCCTCGGCGGCGGTCCGGGTCGCCTCGGAAAAGCTCCGGACCCGGGGCAGCAACTCCCCCAGTCCCGATTCCTCCACGGCGGCGGCGAAACGAGGATGAGCGGTCGTCGTCATACGCGCACGCTAGCGGGAAAGCCGGTGAGGGTGCAGCCCCGTCCCCACGGGCACCCTCACCGGCGGCTCTGTGTCAGGAGCGGTACGTCAGGCGCGTACCAGCTCCTTCTCCTCCTCGGGGGCGGCGTGGGCGCGCAGGCCCTCGCCCTCCACGTCCACGTTGGGCAGTGCGCGGTCCAGCCACTTCGGCAGCCACCAGGCCCGCTTGCCGAGCAGGGCGAGGACCGCCGGGACGATGGCCATGCGCACGAGGAACGCGTCGAAGAAGACGGCGATGGCGAGGCCGAAGCCGATCATCTTGACCATCGACTCGCTGGAGCCGATGAAGCCGGAGAAGACGGCCATCATGATGACGGCGGCGGCGGTCACGACCCGGGCGCCGTGCTGGAAGCCCGTCACCACCGCCTGGCTGGGCTTCTCGCCGTGGACGTACGCCTCCCGCATCCGGGTCACGAGGAACACCTCGTAGTCCATCGCGAGGCCGAAGACGACGCCCACCATGAAGATCGGCATCATCGACATGACCGGGCCGGTCTCCTCGACGTTCATCAGGCCCGACAGCCAGCCCCACTGGAAGACCGCGACCACGGCGCCGAGGGCCGCCATCACGCTGAGCAGGAAGCCGAGCGCCGCCTTCAGCGGGACCAGGATCGAGCGGAAGACCACGATGAGCAGGAGGAAGGCCAGGCCGACCACCAGGGCCAGATACGGCAGGAGCGCGTCGTTCAGCTTCTGCGAGACGTCGATGTTCATCGCCGTCGAGCCGGTGACCAGGACCTGGGAGTCGGTCTTCCGGGCGATGTCCGCGCCCTTGTCGCGGATGGCGTGCACCAGGTCCTCGGTGGTGGTCGAGGACGGCTTGGAGTCGGGGACGACCGTGATCGTCGCGGTGTCACCGGCCTTGTTGGACGCGGCCGGGGTGACCGTGACGACGTCCTTCAGGCCCTTGATCTCGTCGCCGACCTCGGCGAACGCGGCCTTGGGGTCGGCGCTGTCCTTGGCGTCGACGACGATCATCAGCGGGCCGTTGAAGCCGGGGCCGAAGCCCTCGGAGAGGAGGTCGTAGGCGCGGCGCTGGGTGGTGGAGGCCGGCTGGGAGCCGTCGTCGGGCAGGCCCAGTTCCAGGGAGGCGGCCGGGATCGCCGCCGCGCCGAGGCCGAGCACACCGAGCAGCAGGACGGCGACCGGGCGGCGGACGACGAAGCTCGCCCAGCGGGTGCCCATGTTGGGGCGGCCCGGCTCCTTCGGCGTACGGCCGCCGCCGAGCAGCCTGCTCTTCTGGCCGGCCGGCTTGATCCTGCGGCCGGCGTAGCCGAGCAGCGCCGGGATCATGGTCAGCGCGATGAGGACGGCGATGGCGACCGTGCCCGCCGCGGCGATGCCCATCTTCGTCAGCATCGGGATGTTGACGACGGACAGGCCGACCAGGGCGATGACGACGGTGAGGCCGGCGAAGACGACCGCCGAGCCCGCCGTGCCGACGGCGCGTCCGGCCGCGTCCTCGCGCTCGCGGCCCTCGGCGAGTTCGGCGCGGTAGCGGGAGACGATGAAGAGGGCGTAGTCGATGCCGACGGCGAGGCCGATCATCGAGGCCAGGGTGGAGGTGGTGGTGCCCAGGTCCAGGGCGCTGGCGAGCGCGGTGATCGCACAGACGCCGATGCCGACCCCGATGATGGCGGTGAGCAGCGGGAACCCGGCCGCGAGCAGCGAGCCGAAGGTGATGACCAGGACGACCGCGGCGACCGCGATGCCGATGATCTCGCTGGAGCCGGTCTCGGGGGTCGCGCTCAGCGCGTCACCGCCGATCTCGACGGTGAGGCCCGCGTCCCGCGCGTCCTGGGCCGCGTCCGTCAGGGCGTCCTTGGAGGAGTCCGCCAGTTCCATGCCGGATACCTCGTACTTCACCGAGGCGTAGGCGATGGAGCCGTTCCTGCTGACGGCGTGCCCGGTGTAGGGGTCGGCGACGGAGGCGACCTCGGAGCCGCTGCGCAGCTCCTTGACGGTCTTCTCGACGGTCGCCTTGTTGACGGCGTCCGTCATCTTCTCGCCCTTCGGGGCCTTGAAGACGACCCGGGCGGTGGCGCCGTCGGCGCTCATCCCGGGGAAGCGCTGTTCCAGCAGGTCGAAGGCTTTCTGGGCCTCGGTACCGGGGATGGAGAAGGACGTGTTGCCGGCGGCCGGCGCGGAGGCGGCGCCCACCCCGGCGAGGGTGAGCAGCGCGACCCATATGAGGGCGACGAAGTGCCGTCGCCGGAAGGCGAGGCGGCCGAGTTTGTAGAGGAACGTGGCCACGGAGGCGTACTCCCGGTCAGTCGTTGGGTTCAGCTGGGCAGGGGTGATCAGCCCGACGACGTGAGCGGTGACGTCAGGTGGTGGGCTTGCTCGGGAAGAGCGTTCAGCTCGCGGGTACGCCGAAGGCGGGGAGAACCACGGCGTCGATGTACGAAAGGAGGAAGTCCTGCGTCGGCGGCTGCTCGTCGATCATGGTGCGGGCGGCGAACGCGCCGATCATCATGTGCATCACGAATCTGATCGCGGGGTTGTCCGCACGGACCTCGCCCCGGTCGACCGCCCGTTGCAGCACGCGGTGGAACTCCGCCGTCTCCGGCTCGATGAGGTGCTCCCGGAACGCCTTGAGCAGATCCGGGTTGCCGTGCACCGCCATGGCCAGGCCCCGCATCAGCGCGGAGCTCTGTTCCATCTCGCAGTCGTCCGCGCGCAGGGTGAGCGCGTGCAGATCGCCCTTGAGGGAGCCGGTGTCGACGTCGCCGACCCGGCCCGGCTTGTTGTGCCGCACGGCCTTGGCCACCAGTTCGGCCTTGCCGCCCCACTGGCGGTAGAGCGTGGCCTTGCTGGACCGGGTGCGGGCGGCCACGGCGTCCATGGTGAGGGCGTCGTAGCCGACCTCGCGGAGCAGGTCGAGCACGGCCTCGTACAGCTCGGCCTCGCGCTCGGGGGTGATCCGGCTGCGACGTGTCGCCGCGACGGCTTCGGTCATGCCCGTCACCTTCCCGCTCCGGAGCTTCTTCCTCGTACATCCATGAAGATACCCCGCCCACCAGCGAAACGAAACCGTTTCGTACGTGCGGTGGGTCACGAAGGTGAAGGGCCTGTAAGGAAGGGCGCAGCGCGGACCCCACAAGTTGCTCGTGCCGTGTGACCGGAAAAGCATGGGGACGTGAGCTATCTGCGCCTTCCCCACCTCAGCGGTGACCTGCTGTGCTTCGTCGCGGAGGACGACCTCTGGCTGGCCCCCCTCGACGCCCCGGGCCGCGCCTGGCGGCTCACCGCGGACCGCACCAAGACCGGCCACCCGCGTTTCTCGCCCGACGGCCGCCGGATCGCCTACACGACCTGGCGCAGCCTCGTCCCCGAGATCCACCTCGTCGACGTCGACGGCGGCCCCGGACGCCAGCTGACGTACTGGGGCAGCGCCGACACCCAGGTGTGCGGCTGGACCCCGGACGGCGACATCCTGGCCGTGGCCTCCCACGGCCAGCCCTTCTCCCACTTCACCTGGGCCTACAAGGTCCCCGCCGACGGCGATCCGGGCGGGCGGCTGCCCTGGGGCCCGGTCGCCGACATCCAGTGCGCCGATCTCGCCGGCGAGCACAGGACCCTGCTGCTCACCGGCACCCCGCCGCACGAACCGGCCTCCTGGAAGCGGTACCGCGGCGGCGCCACGGGCCGGCTGTGGCTGCACGGGCGACGCCTGCTGCCGGACCTCGACGGCCATCTGGCCTGCCCCATGTTCGTCGCCGGCCGGATCGCCTTCCTCTCCGACCACGAGGGTGTCGGCAACCTCTACTCCTGCGCCCACGACGGCACCGACCTGCGCCGACACACCGACCACGACGCCTTCTACGCCCGGCACGCCGCCGGCGACGGCGAGCGGGTGGTCTACCAGTGCGCGGGCGACCTGTGGCTGGTGGACGACTTCTCGCCGGGGGGCACGCCGCGCAAGCTCGACGTCCGGCTCGCCGGGCCGCGCACCGGCCGCCGCCGCTACCAGGTGCCGGCCGCACAGAACATCGACGGCATCTCCGTGGACGACACCGGCCGGGCCAGCGCGGTCGTCGTCCGCGGCAGCCTGTACTGGCTCACCCACCGCGACGGCCCCGCCCGTACGATCACCGACACGCCCGGCGTCCGGGTACGGCTGCCGGAGATGCTGGGCTCCACCGGGCAGATCGCCTACGTCACCGACGCCGAGGGCGAGGACGCCGTCGAGATCGTCCACCTGCCCCGCGCCACCGGTGACCGCGCGCCCCGGCGGCGGGCGTCCGGCGCGCTCGGCCGGGTCCTGGAGATGGCCTGCGACCCCCAGGGCGAACGCCTGGCGGTGGCCTCGCACGACGGGCGGCTGCTGCTGATCGACGTGCCGGAGGACGGGGCGGCGGAACCGGAAGAGGGGGCGCCGGAGCCGGAGGAGGGGGAGGCCGGGGCGGAGCCCCGGATCACCGAGCTGATCCGGTCTCTCAACGGCCCGGTCCGCGACCTCGCCTTCTCCCCCGACGGCTCCTGGCTCACCTGGTCGCACCCCGGCATCGGCCGCTCCCTGCGCAAGATCAAGCTGGCCCGCATCAAGGACCGGCTGATCGTCGACGTGACGGACGGCCGCTTCGAGGACGAGAACCCGGTCTTCACCCGCGACGGCCGCTACCTCGCCTTCCTCTCCTGGCGCGGCTTCGACCCGGTCTACGACGTGCACACCGGCGACCTGTCCTTCCCGCTCGGCTGCCGCCCGTACCTGGTCCCGCTCTCCTCGGCGACCCCCTCCCCGTTCGCCCTGAACCCCGAGGGCCGCCCGGCCGCCGGCGGGCTCGATCCGCTGGAGGACGAGGAGACCGGCGAGGCCGGCACGGTGACGGTCGAGGCCGAGGGGCTGGCGAACCGGGTCACCCCGTTCCCGGTCATCGCCTCCAAGTACTCCGGGCTGCACCCGGTCGCGGGCGGCGGTCTGGTCTGGCTGCGCTGGCCGATCTCCGGCGCGCTCGGCGAGACCTTCGTCAATCCGGCCGACGTCAGCGGACGTCCGACCCTGGAGTACTTCAACATCACCAAGGCGAAGAAGTCCGAACTGGTCGACCACCTGGACTGGTTCACCGTGAGCGGCGACGGCACCCGGCTGGTCGTCGTGGACGAGGGCGACCTGCGGGCGGTGCCGTCGACCGAGGTCGGCGACGCGGACTCGACCGTCTGGATCGACGTGCGCCGCATCCTGCACCAGGCCGACCCGCCCGCCGAGTGGCGCCAGGCCTACGACGAGGCCGGCCGTCTGATCCGCGCCTACTTCTGGGAGCCGGGCATGTGCGGCATCGACTGGGCCGCGGTGCTCGACCAGTACCGTCCGCTGGTCGAACGGGTCGCGTCCCCCGACGAGTTCGCCGACCTGCTCCGCGAGGTCCTCGGCGAGCTGGGCACCTCGCACGCCTACGTCACCGCCGCCCGCCGCAACGAGGGCCCGCCGCACTACCAGCGCTGGCAGGGCCTCCTCGGCGCCAACTTCGTCCGCCGGGACGGCCGCTGGGTGGTCAAGCGCATCCTCGCCGGCGACTCCTCCGACTCCAAGGCCCGCTCGCCGCTGGCCGGCACGGGCATCCGCGAGGGCGCCGTCCTGACCCACGTCGAGGGCCGCCCGGTCGACCCGGTGACGGGCCCGTACCCGCTGCTGGCCGGCGCGGGCGGTACGACGGTGGAGCTGACGTTCACCCCGTCCGAGGACGAGACCGGGCACGCCCGCCGGGTCGCGGTCGTCCCGCTCGTCGACGAACGGCCGCTGCGCTACCAGGACTGGGTGGCCAAACGCCGCGAGGTCGTCCGGGAGTTGAGCGGCGGCAAGTGCGGCTACCTGCACATCCCCGACATGGGCGGCTCCGGCTGGGCCCAGTTCAACCGCGACCTGCGCATGGAGGTGTCCCGGCCCGCGCTGATCGTGGACGTGCGCGGCAACGCGGGCGGGCACATCAGCGAACTCGTCATCGAGAAGCTGACCCGGACGATCCTGGGCTGGGACCTGACCCGGAACGCGCAACCGGTGTCGTACACCTCGAACGCCCCGCGCGGGCCCGTGGTGGCCCTGGCCGACGAGGCGACGTCCTCCGACGGCGACATGATCACCGCCGCCTTCAAGCTGCTCAAGCTCGGCCCGGTCGTCGGCCAGCGCACCTGGGGCGGAGTGGTCGGCATGACCGGCCGGCACCGCCTCGGCGACGGCACGGTCATCACCGTACCCATGAACGCGGCCTGGTTCGACGCCTACGGCTGGTCCGTGGAGAACCACGGCGTCGCTCCCGACCTGGAGATCCTGCGCACCCCCCTGGACTGGGCGGAGGGCCGCCACGCCCAGCTCGCCGACGCGGTCGAACTCGCCCTGGAACTCCTGGAGTCCAACCCGGCGGCGATCCCCCCGACCTACAGCGACGTCCCGAACAGGTCCCGCCCGAAACTGCCCCCGAGGGCGACGTCCTGAGCCTCCCGGAACCGACGCAGGGTGCCCTCCCGGAAGAAGGGCACCCACGTCAACCGGCCGAGGCCGAGCGCAGCGGTCAGGCGTCGTAGTCCCGGTCGAACCGGTCCTCCATCTGCTGCTCCGTGTCCTCGATGTCACGGTGGTTCTGGTGGCCGCCCCGCTCCGGCGGCTGCTGGCCCTGACGGCCCTGCTGCTGGCCCTGGCGGCCCTGCTGCGGACCGCGCTGGCCGGCCTTCTCGCGGCCCTGGTCCATCTTCTCCTTGGCCTGGCGCGACTTGTCCTGGAACTGGTCCTTCATACCCATGTGGGTTCACTCCCGTGATGAGTGGGGGTCCGGCCCCGTCGGTGGGGCCTCGACCAGATTCACACGGGCGAACACGCCCTGCATGTCGATCAGTTACGGTGCGTAGCGCGGGCCGCCTCGTCGGCCGCCCCACCTGCGCCGACGAGCCCGGAACGCATGCCCTTCAGACGGGGCGCGAACCGCTTCATCTCGCGCTGCCCGACCGTCCCGATGAGTGCCGGCAGACAGCCGCGCACGCCCTGCATGCCACGCAGCCACCACTGCCCGTACACATGCGCCGAGCGCCGCTCGATCCCTTCCACCATCCGGTCCACGGCGGGGCCCAGCGGGTAGGTCTTGTTGGACGGCCACGGCAGCCGCTGCCGCAGCTCCCGCATGACGTCGTCCTGGTCGGCGCCGCGCACCATGTCGGTGTCGGTCCAGGACAGGTACCCGACGCCGACGCGGACGCCCTGGTAGCCGACCTCGGCGCGCAGACTGTGCGCGTACGCCTCCACGCCCGACTTGGACGCGCAGTACGCCGTCATCATCGGCGCGGGTGTGATCGCGGCGAGCGAGGCGATCTGGAGCAGATAGCCGCGGCTCTCCACGAGCACCGGGAGGAACGCCCGCGCGGTCACCGCCGAACCGATGAGGTTCACCTCGATCACCCGCCGCCACGCCTGCGGATCGGAGTCGGCGAACGGACCGCCCGTCGCCACACCGGCGTTGGCGACCACGATGTCGACCTTCCCGAACCGCGCCTTCACCTCCTCGGCGACCCGGCTCATCGCCTCGTGGTCGGTGACGTCGGCGTACCAGTGGGCGCTGTCGCTGTGCAGCCGCCCGGAGACCTCCTTCAGCGCCTCCTCCTCCAGCCCGACCAGCGCCACCTTCGCGCCGCGCGCGGACAGTTTGCGCGCCAGCAGCTCACCGACGCCGCGCGCCGCTCCCGTGACGACCGCGACCTGCCCTTCGAGACTGACCCTGCTCATGCGCCCTCCTTGATCCGCGCGGGGGTGGAACCGTGCTCGGGGGCAGCCCCCGTGACATACGTGCCGACGAGTTCCCGGATGCGGGCCGTCACCGGCTCCGGGGCCTCGATCGGGGTCATGTGGCCGACGCCGGGCAGCTCGGTCAGGCCGACGCAGTGCGGCAGCGCGGCGACCAGCGACCGGGCGTGCGCCGGAGGCGTGAGCCGGTCGGACGCGCCGTGCAGCACGGCGGTGGGCGCGCTCAACCGCCGTACGCCGTGGTCGAGATCGAGCGCGGCGAGGACGGCCGACCAGGCGTGGCGCGCGGTGCGCGGGCAGGCGTGCACGATCCGCGCGCACGCCTCCACCATGTGCGGGGCGGAACCGGCGCCCATCGTGGCGTACTTGAGGATGCTCCGCGCGACCGGTGTGACGGGCCCGAGGGGCGCGCGGGAACCGAGGACGCGCCCGGTGATCCAGGTGCGCACGCGCCCGGCGCGCAACGGCACCACCCGCGACTGGGCGACCAGCCGCGAACTCCCCGTGCTGCACAGCAGGACGGCGGCGGCGTGTTCCCGGAAGCGGGGGCGTTCGGCCGCGGCCATGACCGTCATGCCGCCCATGGAGTGACCGACGACGAGCGCCTTCTCCCCGCGCGTCAGTGTCTGCGCGAGCACCGCTTCGAGATCGTCCGCCAGCGCCTCGGTGGTGCAGGCGGGGCTCGCGGGACTGCGCCCGTGCCCCCTCTGGTCGTAGGCGATCACCCGGTGGTCGGCGGCCAGGTCCCGTATCTGGGCCGCCCAGAACGCCGTCGAGCAGGTCCAGCCGTGGGCGAGGACGACCGGTGGCGCGTCCTTCGGGCCGTGCACCTCGACGTGCAGCCGCGCGCCGTCGGCGGAGACGGCGGTGAGGGTGCGGGCCGGGGCGGGCGGCGCGTAGGGGCCGGCGGTGACGTGGGCGCTCCGGCTCATGCGGCGGCCCCGCTCTTCCGGCCGGCCGGCCCGGCGCCGGGGCCGGACACCGGCGCGGGCCTGCGCAGGACCTCGTACTCCGCGAGGTCCACCCGCCGGGTGGCGCGCCGGAACTCGGTCGTCGTACCGGGCCAGATGGTGGTGTTGCGGCCGCTCGCGTCCAGGTACCAGCTGGTGCAGCCGCCGGTGTTCCACACGGTCCGCTTCATGCGTTCCTGCACCCTGTCGTTCCAGGCGTCGACGGCGGCGGGCCGGGCGTCGAGGGCGGTACGGCCGCCCAGGACGTCGAGCTGGCGCAGATAGTCGGCCATGTAGTTGAGCTGGGACTCGATCATGAGGATCATCGAGGAGTTCCCGAGGCCGGTATTGGGCCCGATGATCGTCATCCAGTTCGGGAATCCGGCCGCCGAGGCGCCGCGCAGCGCCCGCATGCCGTTCTTCCAGGACTCCGCGAGCGTGATGCCCTCCGCGCCGACCACGCGCTCGGCGATGGGCATGTCCGTGACGTGGAAGCCGGTACTGAAGACGATCGCGTCGACCTCGGCCTCGGTGCCGTCGGCCGCCACCGCCGTGGACCCGCGGATCTCGCTCAGCCCGCTGGCGACGACGTCCACGTTCGGCCTGGCCAGCGCCGGGTAGTACGCGCTGGACAGCAGGATCCGCTTGCAGCCGATGCGGTAGTCCGGGGTGAGTTTGGCGCGCAGGGCAGGGTCCTTGATCGCGCGGGCCATGTTCCGCTTGGCGAGCTGTTCGACCAGGCCGAGTTCGTCCGGGCGCTTGGTGAACGCCTGGACCTGGAGCTCCCGGATGCCCCACAGCAGTCCGCGCCGGACCTGGGCGGTGACGGGCAGCCGGCGGTGCAGCCAGCGCTCGGCGCCGCTGATGGCGCGGTCGACGCGGGGCAGCACCCAGGGCGGGGTGCGCTGGAAGAGGGTGAGCCGGCCGACCTGCGGCTGGATGGCGGGGACGATCTGGATGGCGGAGGCACCGGTGCCGACCACGGCGACCCGCTTGCCGCGCAGGTCGTAGTCGTGGTCCCAGCGGGCGGAGTGGAACACCTTGCCGGGGAAGGAGTCCAGGCCGGGGACCTCGGGGATCTTCGGGTCGGACAGCGGCCCGGTGGCGGAGACGACGACGTCGGCGGTCAGCGCGCCGCGCGTGGTCTCGATGGTCCACCGCAGGTTCTCGTCGTCCCAGGTCATCAGCTTGACCTCGGAGTCGAGGCGGAGGTGCGGGCGCAGTCCGAAGAGGTCGGTGACGTGCTCCAGATAGGCGCGGATGTGCCGCTGCCCGGAGAAGACGCGCGGCCAGTCCGGGTGGGGCGCGAAGGAGAAGGAGTAGAGGTGCGAGGGCACGTCACAGGCGCACCCGGGGTAGCTGTTGTCGCGCCAGGCGCCGCCGACGCTGTCGGCCCGCTCCAGGACGACGAAGTCGGTGATTCCCTCGCGGCGCAGCCGCACGGCGGCCCCCAGCCCGCCGAACCCGGACCCGATCACCGCCACCCGTACATGCTCGTGCTCGGCCATCCCGAAGCCTCCACGCATCACCTAGGAACTCTGCCAGTGAACACTGGCGCAATGGGACTGTAGAGCAGCCGCCTACTGAGCGGTAGGGGGCGGCGGAAGGAAAGTTACCGTCGGTACGCCATAGGCTGCGGTCGTGGCAGAGGACGCGGAACACCCCACGGTCAGGCGCGAGTACCGCATGGAGGAGCTGGCCCGGCGCGCGGGCATCACCGTGCGCACCCTGCGCTTCTACCGCGAACGCAAGCTGATAGGACCGCCCCGCCGCGAGGGCCGTATCGCCTGGTACGACGACCACCACCTGGCCCGGCTGCACACCATCGCGGCACTCCTGGAGCGCGGCCACACCCTGAACGGCATAGCGGAACTCGCGGACGCCCTCGAGCAGGGCCGCGATGTCGCCGACCTGCTGGGCGTCGGCACCCCCACCGAGGAGGAGCCCGTCCGCCTCACCCCCGAGGAACTCGCCGCCCGCTTCGAGGGCGAGGTCACCCCCGAGAACCTGGCCGCCGCCCTGGAACTGGGCTATCTCGGCACCGACGGCGACGAGATCGTCCACATCAGCCGGCGCCTGCTGGACGTCTCCTCCGCGCTGGTCCGCGAGGGCATCCCGCTCGCCGAGGTCCTGGCGGCCGGCGCCCGCGTCCGCGAGCACGCCGACGCCCTGGCCGAGCTCTTCGCCGACCTGATCCTGCGTCACGGCCCCGAGGAGGACCTGCGCCGGCTGCGCCCCCTGGCCCGCAGCGTCGTGGAGGCGGAACTCTCGCTGGCACTGGACCGCCGGCTGAACAAGCGGGGCTGACAAGACCAGGACCAGCGGGATCTGGCCTCGCGCCGCCGGCGTGATCCGAACGGCAGGGCCTAGAGGTCGTAGACGACCGTGACCGGGGCGTGGTCCGACCAGCGCTCGGCGTGCGTGGCCGCGCGCTCGACGAGGCCCTTGACCGCCTTGCCGGCCAGGCCTGGCGTGGCGACGTGGTAGTCGATGCGCCAGCCCGAGTCGTTGTCGAAGGCCCGCCCCCGGTACGACCACCAGGTGTACGGACCCTCCGCGTCCGGATGCAGGGCGCGGACGACGTCGACGTAGCCACCCTCCTCGGCGGCGAACACCCGGCCGAGCCAGTCCCGCTCCTCGGGCAGGAAGCCGGAGTTCTTGGTGTTGCCGCGCCAGTTCTTGAGGTCGGCCTGCCGGTGCGCGATGTTCCAGTCGCCGCAGACCAGGACCTCGCGCCCGTCGGCGGCGGCCCGTTCGCGCAGCTCCTTCAGATGGGCCAGGAACTCGCCCATGAAGCGGACCTTCTCGTCCTGCCGCTCGGTGCCGACCTCACCGGAGGGCAGGTAGAGGGAGGCGACGGTGACACCGGGCAGCTCGGCCTCGACGTACCGCCCGCCGCCGTCGAACTCTGCGGAGCCGAAGCCGACCCGGACCCGGTCGGGCTCGCGCCGGGTGTAGAGGGAGACGCCCGCGCGGCCCTTGGCGGCGGCCGGGGCGTGCACGACGTGCCAGCCGTCGGGCCGGCCGGCCTCGTCGGGCAACTGGTGCGGCTCGGCGCGCACCTCCTGAAGGCAGACGACGTCCGCGTCCGTCCCGGCGAGCCACTCCACGAAGCCCTTCTTCGCGGCGGCCCGCAGCCCGTTCACGTTCACCGAGGTCACAGTCAGCACCCGGGCACGATACCGGCACACTGGTCCGGGTCCACAAAATCCGGGGACCCTCGCCGACTGCATAGAAGTACGATGCCCAGCATGATTATCCGCCGCGTTCGTTTCGATCACCCCGACGCCGTGAAGCTCAACGACGAGGTCCAGGCCGAGTACGACCAGCGCTACGGCGACGGCGGCGACGCCACGGTCCTGGACGCCGCCGACTTCGACCCGCCCCAGGGCGTGTACCTGATCGCCTACGACGAGCGCGACCGCCCCGTGGCCACCGGCGGCTGGCGCAGCCAGAACCGCAACGAGGAGGGCAACGAGGACGGCGACGCGGAACTGAAGCGCATGTACGTCGTCGCCGAGATGCGCGGCCGGGGCCTGGCCCGCCGCATGCTCGCGGCCCTGGAGGAGGACGCCCGCATGGCCGGCCGGGTCCGCATGGTCCTGGAGACGGGCACCAAGCAGCCGGAGGCCATCGCCCTGTACGCCTCCAGCGGCTATGAACCGTGCGCGAAGTTCGGCTACTACCGGCACCACGAGGAAAGCCTCTGCTACGCCAAGCGGCTCTGACCCGGGGGGGTGGTGAAGCCGCCGCTCAAGCGGCGGCGATGCCGCCACCTCTGCCGCTGTCGCCGCCGGAAACGACGAAGATCCCGACCGGTCATGATGACCGTCGGGATCTTCGTCGTGCAGTGGACCTGAGGGGATTTGAACCCCTGGCCCCCTCGATGCGAACGAGGTGCGCTACCGGACTGCGCCACAGGCCCTTGCAACGAGTGAAACTTTAGCATCCCGATCGGGGTGCTTGGAAATCCGCTCCCTGACTGGTCAGGACGGGGGTTTCCGGGGTGACCCGGGTCACTCGTTGGCCGCGCGCGGGCGGTCGCCGTCCTCGTACTGGTCGAAGAGCGGCGTACGTCCGCGTTCCCGTGCCCGGCGTGCGGCGGCCACGGCGGAGGCCGCGCCGCGCGAGCGGGTCCGGGCGTGGGGGCGGCCGTCCGCGGCCTTGTCCCCCTTCTTCTCCCCGGGCACCGCCTCCGGGTCGCGCGCCTCGCTCTTGGGCGCGGAGCCCGCCTCATGCTCCGGCACGACCGCGCTGGACCGCGCCGAGCTCCAGGTGTCGGGTGCGCCGAGATCGACGTCGGAGGTGGCGCGCGGGGCGACGGGCGCGGTCACGTACGTCGGCAGCGGCACCGGCACCGGATCCCAGCTGTCCCCGTGACCGGGCCGCCGCTGCCGCTCGCGCTGCTGGTCGACCCACTCGGCGTGGTCGGTCTGCTCGACGAGGGCGCGCCGGTCGGCGGCGAGCGCGGACAGGCCGGTGTCGGTCTCGGCGGACTGACCCTCCTGAGGTTCCTCGGCGGCCGGTCCCGTGTCGAGGGACGCGCGCCGGCGCGGCTGGCGCTCGCGCAGGCGCTGGGCGGCGGCCTCGGCACGGCGTCGGTCCATCTGGTAGGCGAACCGGCGGCGCTCCTGCGCCCGCAGATAGGCGATGTACGCGCTGAGCAGTACGGCGGGCGCGCCGGGCACCCAGAGGAAGGCGAGGCCGCCGACGGCGGCGACGATCGCGCCGAGCGTGAAGGCGAGGAAGAGCATCACGGTGGTGCGCCGACGGCGCGCGAGCACCTTCGTGCGCCGGGCGCGTGCCGCGGCCGCCTGCGCCGAGGGCACGCTCCGTGCTGCCGGTTCACGCTGCTGGGCCGGCGGGGTCCCGGACGCGGGCACGGGCGCGGGGGCGGGCCGGGACGCCGGAACGGAGGCGTGGTCGCTCGCCGCTTCGGTGCCGCCGGGCGCCTCGGGCTCGGCCTCCGCGGCCACCTGACGGCGGGTCGGAGGCACCGCGAAGGCCCGGACGTCCACCGAGTCGGTGACGGCGTCCGGATCGACGGCGCCCTGCTCCCCCTCCTGGGCGGAGCGCGCCCGCAGGTCCCTGGCGTACCGACGCTCCATACCCGCCCGTCCGGACAGCAGCCGGATGGCGGTGCTGAAGCGTTCCGTCGGACGGGCCTCGTTCAGCTCGTCCTGCCTACGGAGCCACATCGGCACCAAGTAGGCGGCCCAGGCCCCGACAATGACTGCGTAGATGAGGCCGCTGCTGCTCACGCTCACACCGTAGAGGGGTTTGCGTGAGGCCATCCGCCAATTGGGCCGGTGTGTCGCACGATCTGGCTCATATTTCCAGCATTTTTTGCGACCCTTGCGATCAGAGGACCACCGCAGCCGGGAAATTCAGCGCCCCGAGGCGGTCAACAGCCGATCATTTTCGAACATATATTCAATTTACTGGCTCTCGGTGCGCTGGCTCCCGCGAGAGCGTGCCCGCTTCCACCGCGTGAGCAACCCGTCGGGCACCTCTTCCGCGGTGAGCGCGAAGACGAGATGGTCGCGCCAGGCGCCGTCGATGTGCAGATAACGCGGCCGGAGCCCCTCCTCGCGGAATCCGAGTTTCTCCACCACCCGCCGGCTCGGCCGGTTCTCGGGGCGAATGCAGACCTCGACGCGGTGCAGGCCGACGGTGCGGAAACAGTGGTCCACCACCAGCGCGACGGCCGTCGGCATCACCCCGCGCCCGGCCACCGCCTCGTCCACCCAGTACCCGACGTGCCCCGAGCACATCGAGCCCCAGGCGATCCCGGCGACCGTCAACTGCCCGACCAGCTGCCCCTGGTACTCGATGACGAACGGCAGCATCCGGCCCGCGTTCGCCTCGGAGCGCAAGTGCCGGACCATCTGGCGGTAGGTCGGCCGGTGCGCTATCGGCCCGCTCGGCGTGGGCGGCGGGATGGTCGCCTCCCACGGGCGCAGCCAGTCGCGGTTGCGCCGGTTCACCTCGCGCCAGACCCGCTGGTCGCGCAGCTTTATCGGCCGGAGGACGACATCGCCGTCCACCAGTACGACGGGCCAGGAAGGGGTGTTCAGCTCGCACCCCCCGTACCGCCGGGTCTCGGGTGGTCACCGCCGCAGATCTGGTCGACGGCATGGATCAGCAGGGGCTCCAGCACGGCGAGGCCGTCGCGCACCCCGCCGGTCGACCCGGGCAGGTTGACGATCAGCGTGCGCCCGGCCACTCCCGCCAGTCCCCGGGACAGCGCGGCGGTCGGCACCTTCTCCCGGCCGTACGCGCGAACGGCCTCCGCGATGCCCGGCACCTCGTGGTCGATCACCGCGCGGGTCGCCTCGGGGGTGCGGTCGGTGGGCGACAGGCCGGTGCCGCCGGTGGTGACGACGACGTCGTACCCCGAGGCGACGCCCGCGCGCAGGGCCGCTTCCACGGGGTCGCCGTCGGGGACGACCCGCGGGCCGTCGACGTCGAAGCCGAGGCTCCTGAGGCCGTCGGCGACCAGCGGGCCGCCCTTGTCCGCGTAGACGCCCGCGGCGGCCCGGTTGGAAGCGGTGATCACCAGAGCACGGTAGGTCATGTCCTGCTCCAGTCGCCCGACTTGCCGCCCGTCTTCTCCTCCACCCGTACGTCCGTGATGACCGCCCCCTTGTCGACCGCCTTGACCATGTCGATCACGGTGAGCGCGGCGACCGTCACGGCGGTGAGGGCCTCCATCTCGACGCCCGTGCGGTCCGTGGTCTTCACGGTGGCCCGGATCTCCACGGCGTCGTCCGCGACCGACAGGTCCAGTGTCACACCGGACACCGACAACGGGTGGCACAGGGGGATCAGATCCGGGGTGCGCTTGGCGCCCATGATCCCGGCGATCCGCGCGGTGGCCAGGGCGTCCCCCTTGGGCACGCCCTCGCCGCGCAGCAGCTCGACCACGCGTGGTGCGACGAGGACCCGGCCGCTGGCGCGGGCGGTGCGCGCGGTCACGTCCTTCCCGGACACGTCGACCATGCGGGCCGCGCCCGCCTCGTCGATGTGCGTCAGTCGGTCCTGCGCAGGGGCTCCGGGGGTCTCCCCCCGGGAAGGCTGGGTCATGGCTGTGGCGCTCCCGGTCCGGGCCCGGCGCGGTACGGCGCGCGGGCCTGCTGTGCGCGACACGGTACCGCCAACCGGCGGGGCTCAGCCGAGCAGGACCACCTCGACCTCGCTGCCGGGCTCGACGGACTCCGCGTCCTCGGGCACGACGATCAGCGCGTCCGCCTGCGCCAGCGCGGCGATCAGGTGGGAGCCGGCACCGCCCACGGGGGCCACCTCGCCGTCGGTGTACGTGCCGCGCAGGAACTGGCGGCGCCCCTTCGGCGAGCGCAGCGTCCCGTCGGCCTTGAGGACGGCCCGCACACGGGGCCGGTGGAGGTCCGTGACGCCCATCAGCGCGCGGATGGCGGGCCGGACGAACAGCTCGAAGGAGACGTACGACGACACGGGGTTGCCGGGCAGTGCCAGCAGCGGGGTGTGGTCGGGGCCGATGGAGCCGAAGCCCTGGGGCTTGCCGGGCTGCATGGCGAGCTTGCGGAACTCGACGCCGCTGCCCGCCTCGTCCGCGTCCCCGGCGTACGACAGCGCCTCCTTGACGACGTCGTACGCCCCGACGCTCACCCCGCCCGTGGTCACCAGCAGGTCGGCGCGGATGAGCTGGTCCTCGATGGTGGAGCGCAGGGTCTCGGCGTCGTCGGCGACGGCGCCCACCCGGTAGGCGATGGCGCCCGCGTCCCGCGCGGCGGCGGTGAGGGCGAAGCTGTTGGAGTCGTAGATCTGCCCGCCGGCCAGTCGCTCGCCGGGCTGGACGAGTTCGCTGCCGGTGGACATCACGACCACCCGCGGGCGGGGGCGCACGCGCACCGTGCCGCGGCCGATCGCGGCGAGCAGCGCGATCTGCGGCGGGCCGAGGACCGTCCCGGCCTCCAGGGCGAGGTCCCCGGCCTTCACGTCGCTGCCCTTGGCCCGCACGTGCGCGCGTGCCTCGGCGGAGCGGTACACGTGCACGTGGCCCTCGGCGCCCTCGGGGGCCAGGCTGCGCGCCCGCATGCCGCTGACCGGGCCCTCGCCGAGCCCGCCGTCGGTCCACTCGACGGGGACGACGGCCTCGGCACCGGGCGGCAGCGGCGCGCCGGTCATGATGCGCGCGGCCTGTCCGGGGCCGACCCGCACCAGGTCGGCCGCGCCGGCCGCGACGTCCCCGACGACCTCCAGGACGGCCGGGAACTCCTCCCCGGCGCCCGCCACGTCCGCGACCCGCACCGCGTACCCGTCCATGGAGCTGTTGTCGAACGGCGGCAGGGACACCGGCACCGTGACGTCGTCGACCAGGACACAGCCCTGGGCGTCGAGCAGTTGCAGCTCGATGGGTTCGAGGGGGCGGACGGTCGAGAGGATGTCCTCAAGATGCTCGTCCACCGACCACAGGTCGTCCGGGCCGGCGGGGCGGGTCGCGGCGCTGCTCAAGATTGCTGCATCTCCTCGGCTACGTAACTGCGGAGCCAGGTCCGGAAGTCCGGGCCCAGGTCCTCACGTTCGCATGCGAGTCTGACAATGGCACGCAGGTAGTCGCCACGGTCACCGGTGTCATAGCGGCGGCCCTTGAAGACGACGCCGTGCACCGGGCCGCCGACCTTCTCGTCCTGCGCGAGCTGCTGGAGCGCGTCGGTGAGCTGGATCTCGCCGCCGCGGCCCGGCTCGGTCTTGCGCAGTATGCCGAAGACGTGCGGGTCGAGGACGTAGCGCCCGATGATCGCGTAGTTCGAGGGGGCGTCCGCCGGGTCCGGCTTCTCGACCAGTCCGGTCACCTTGACCACGTCGACGTCGGCGGTGGCCTCCACCGCGGCGCAGCCGTAGAGGTGGATCTGCTCGGGCGCGACCTCCATCAGGGCGACGACGCTGCCGCCGTGCCGCTCCTGGACCTCGATCATGCGCGCGAGCAGCGGGTCCCGCGGGTCGATCAGGTCGTCGCCGAGGAGGACGGCGAAGGGCTCGTGGCCGACGTGCGGGGCGGCGCACAGCACGGCGTGCCCGAGGCCCCTGGGGTCGCCCTGGCGCACGTAGTGCATGGTGGCCAGGTCGCTGGACTCCTGCACCTTCGCGAGCCGTTCGGCGTCGCCCTTCTTCTCCAGCGCCGATTCCAGCTCGTAGTTGCGGTCGAAGTGGTCCTCAAGGGGTCGCTTGTTGCGCCCGGTGATCATGAGGACGTCGTCGAGCCCCGCCGACACGGCCTCCTCGACCACGTACTGGATCGCCGGCTTGTCTACGACCGGCAGCATCTCCTTGGGAGTGGCTTTGGTAGCCGGCAGGAACCGGGTGCCGAGGCCGGCTGCGGGAATGACAGCCTTGCTGATCCTGGGGTGGGACTGAGTCATGCCCGCAACCATATCCGGTGCCTTTGTGGGGAATCTGTGGCTCAGGTTGCTTGACCCTTATATGGCCTGCATTAGGAAGGGTGCGAGGACGACCAGTGGAACACGACGGACGTACGGGCGAGCCTGACAAGCGCGCGTTTCGGCGAGAGCTCCTCGGGGTGAGGAACAGGTTGACAGCGGATGACGTCCGCGTGGCGGGCCGCGCGCTGGCCGAGCGCGCCCTGGAGCTGCCCGAGCTGGCGCGTGGCCGCACGGTGGCGGCGTACGTCTCGGTGGGCGGCGAACCCGGCACGCTCGCCCTGATGGACGCGCTGCGCGCGCGGGGCGTGCGCGTCCTGCTCCCCGCGCTGCTGCCCGACAACGACCTGGACTGGGGGGAGTACGCCGGTCCGGACTCCCTCGCCCGGGTGCAACACGGCGGCAAGATGGCTCTTTTCGAGCCCTCCGGTCCGCGTCTCGGCCCGGACGCCGTGTCGGACGCGGACGTGGTCCTGCTGCCCGGGCTCGCGGTGGACGCGCGCGGGATGCGCCTCGGGCGCGGCGGAGGGTCGTACGACCGGGTGCTGGCCCGGCTGGAGCGCGCGGGCGCGCGCCCCCGGCTCGTGGTGCTGCTCTACGACACGGAGGTCGTCGCGCGCGTCCCGGCGGAGGCGCACGACAAGCCGGTGCACGCGGTGGTGACGCCGTCGGGAGTGCGCCGCTTCCCGCAGGGCTGACCCTTCCCCTGCAACGGGGAACGGCCCTCCACGCGCGCGTGGAGGGCCGTTCCCCGTTGTGTGCCGGTGGTCAGGGCTGGAGGACCAGGGTGTCGCTCGTGCTCTTGTCCACCGCCTTGCCCGAGAACGACCAGGGCAGCAGCTCGCCCTTGGCCCACTTGCCCGTCTGGTCCGTGTAGTGCGCGCTGAAGGCGTGCCCGGAGGCACCGCTCAGGTTGATCCACTTGGACTTGTCGAGGTCGGCGAGGTTGACGACCATCCGCATGGACGGCACCCAGACCACGTTGTAGCCGCCGGCGGCGTTCCAGCCGGTCGCGTTCACCGTCGCCTCACCGCCGCTGAGCTTCCACGGGCCGCGGTTGAGGAGGTACTGAAGAACCTTGGGGCCCTCGGTGCCGAGCGTCTGGTTCTTCAGGAACAGCCGGTGCAGACGGCCCCAGCTCCAGGTGTCGATGTCCTTGCCGAGCTTGGCGGTCAGCTCCCAGCGGGCGTCGATCATGGCGCGGGCGAAGAGCTGGTCGCGGTTCTCGGCGGCGGGACGGGTGCCCGACTTGGGCGTCTTCCACCAGTCGCTGTCCGGCTTGTCCATCAGGGTGCGCACGACCTCGAACCAGCGGTCGCCGCCGTCCGGCTGCGCCTGGTCGGCGTCGCGCTGGCCGCACTCGCGCACCTTGGTGTCGTCGTCCACCGGGCCGGTGCTGTCGATCTTGTCGACCCACAGGCACTGTCCCTTGACGCGCAGCTCCTTGGGCAGCTTGTTGCCGAACGCGAGCTTGAGGATGTTGCGCCAGACGGCGTTGAAGTACGCCGCCGCCGCGGAGTCGGCGTCCTGGGTGTAGTCCCAGCCCTCCAGCAGCTTCTGCGCCTGGCGGACCTCCGGGTCGTCCAGGTTGATCTTCAGCAGCTTGGGCACCAGGAGCTTGGCGATCTCGCTGCTGTTGTCCGTCTGCATCTGCCGCATGTCGTCGGTGGAGATCTTGCCGCCGTCCTTGATCTTGGACTCGATCAGGTCGGTGATGCGCTGGCTGCGGGTGCCGTAACCCCAGTCGGTGGTGAGGGTGTACGGGTACTTGTCCGGGTCGACCACGGCCTGGTTGGCGGTGACGATGTAGCCGCGCTCCGGGTCGTACTCGTAGGGCAGTTCGTCCTGCTTGATGAAGCCCTTCCAGCGGTACTTCGAGTCCCAGCCCGGCACCGGGACGGCGCCGGAGTCCTTGGCCGTGCGGGTGGGGATCTTGCCGGGCAGCGTGTAGCCGATGTGGTTGTCCGTGCTGGCGTAGATCAGGTTCTGCGAGGGCACGTCGAACAGGGCCGCCGCCGCGCGGAAGTCGCTCCAGTCCCCGGCCTTGTCGAGGGCGAACACGGCGTCCATGGTCGTGCCCGGGTCGAGCGCGGTCCACCGCAGGGCGATGCCGTAGCCGTCGCCGCGGTCGGGCGCGGCGGTGTTCACGGTGGCCTTCCTGCCGACCTGGACGAGTTCGTCGTCACGGTCGGACAGCAGCGGCATCCCGTCCTGGGTCTGCCGGACGACGATCGTCTTGGCCGAGCCCCCGGCGACCTTGATGGTCTCCTCGCGGGTCTTGAACGGCCGGATCTTGCCGTCGTACAGGTAGCCGTTCGCGCTGACCTTCTCCAGGTAGAGGTCGGTGACGTCGACGCCGGAGTTGGTCAGGCCCCACGCGATCTTCCCGTTGTGGCCGATGACCACACCGGGCATGCCGGCGAACGTGTAGCCGGTCACGTCGTACTGGCACTTGGCGGAGACGGTGCGGCAGTGCAGGCCCATCTGGTACCAGACGGACGGCAGGGACGCCGACAGGTGCGGGTCGTTGGCGAGCAGCGGCTTGCCGGTGATGGTGTACTTCCCGGCGACCACCCAGGAGTTGGAGCCGATGCCCTGGCCGTTCACACCGACGGCCGTGGGCAGGTCGTCCAGGACGTTGTAGAGGCCGTCCAGCTGGCTCGTGAGGCCCGAACCCGTCCCGGCCGAGGTGGAGGAGCCGGTCGTGCCCGTGGTGCCCTGAGAAGAGCCCGTGGCGCCGCCGGTCGTGCCCTGGGCGCCCGTCGTACCCGTCGTGCCGGTCGTGCCGGTCGTGCCCGTCGTGCCCGCAGCGGAGCTCGTGGCGCCGCTCTGCTGGAAGGCCTGGGTCACCGCGTCGTACTGGCCCTCCTGGACGATCGGCTTGTTGCGGCCGTAGGGGTACGCCGGGTACAGGTCCTGGATCTGCTGCGGGCCGAGGCGGCTGGTCATGAGGGCGCGGTCGATCTCGTCCTGCATGTTGCCGCGCAGGTCCCAGGCCATCGCCTTCAGCCACGAGACGGAGTCGACCGGGGTCCACTTCTCCGGCTTGTAGTCGTTGGTCAGGCCCAGGGCCGCGTACTCCAGGGAGATGTCCTTGCCGTCCTTGCCCTGGAGGTAGGCGTTGACCCCCTTGGCATACGCCTGGAGGTACTTCTTGCTGGAAGCCGACAGCTTGGTGTCGTACTCCTGCCGCGCGATCCGGTCCCAGCCGAGGGTGCGCAGGAACTCGTCGTTCTTGACCTGGCCCTTGCCGAACATCTCCGACAGGCGCCCGGAGGTCATGTGCCGGCGCACGTCCATCTCGTAGAACCGGTCCTGCGCCTGGACGTAGCCCTGCGCCATGAACAGGTCCTCGTCCGAGGACGCGTAGATCTGCGGAATGCCGTAGCCGTCCCGCTTGACGTCGACCGGCCCGGACAGGCCGTCGAGCTTGATCGAACCGGTGGTCTGCGGGAAGGAGGCACGGACGGTACTGATCGACCAGTACGCCCCGTAGGCGATGCCTCCGATGATGGCCAGGACCAGCACCAGCACGATGAGTCGGGCTTTGCGCCCCTTCTTCCTGCCGGACTTGACGGACGTGGCACCCGCTGCGGCGGTGTCACCCGTGGTGGCGGTGGTGTTGGGGGGCATCGCTGTCCTTGCTGTCCTAACGCGAGCGGCAGGTCGGGCTGTGACTTTGAATGAGCGCTGGAGCAACCATAGGCGCAGGGCCCTGTCCCGCTTGACGCGGAGTCGGGAACCAGCGCGCACGAGCGTTCGATCTTGCCTCGCCGAACGTCAAGAAATCGTCAAGAGTTAGGTAAGGTAACGAAGTAACCGAAGATCCGTGGGCCCGATCCCGGAGGAGGAACGCCCCCTGACTGTTCACCACCTCAACCAGCTCCTGCTCATCTGCTCCATCGTCCTGCTCGTCGCCGTCGCGGCCGTCCGGGTCTCGTCCCGCAGCGGGCTCCCCAGCCTGCTCGTGTACCTGGGGATCGGCGTCCTCATGGGCCAGGACGGCATCGGCCACATCCAGTTCAACAGCGCCGCGATGACCCAGGTCATGGGGTACGCGGCCCTGGTCGTGATCCTCGCCGAGGGCGGTCTGGGCACGAAGTGGAAGGAGATCCGGCCGGTCCTGCCGGCCGCCTCCGTGCTGGCGACGGTGGGAGTCGCGGTCAGCGTGGGCGTCACCGCGGCGGGCGCGCACTATCTGGTCGGGCTGGAGTGGCGGCAGGCGCTCATCATCGGGGCGGTGGTGTCGTCGACGGACGCGGCGGCGGTCTTCTCGGTCCTGCGGAAAATCCCCCTCCCCGCGCGCGTGACGGGCACACTGGAGGCCGAGTCCGGCTTCAACGACGCCCCGGTGGTCATCCTGGTCGTCGCCTTCTCCACGGCCGGCCCGGTCGAGCACTGGTACCTGCTGCTGGGCGAGATAGTCCTGGAGCTGGCCATCGGCGCGGCCCTGGGCCTCGCGGTGGGCTGGTTCGGCTCCTGGGGGCTCAGGCACGTCGCGCTGCCCGCCTCCGGTCTCTACCCGATCGCCGTGATGGCCATCGCCGTCACGGCGTACGCCGCCGGCTCCCTGGCGCACGGCAGCGGCTTCCTCTCCGTCTACCTGGCCTCCATGATCCTCGGCAACGCCAGGCTCCCCCACTGGCCCGCCACCCGCGGCTTCGCCGAGGGGCTCGGCTGGATCGCCCAGATCGGCATGTTCGTCGTGCTCGGCCTGCTGGTCACCCCGCACGAGCTGGGCGACGACATCGTGCCCGCGCTGGTCATCGGGCTGGTGCTGACGATGGTGGCCCGCCCGCTGAGCGTGGTGGTCAGCCTGGTGCCGTTCCGGGTGCCGCGGCCGGAGCGGATCCTGATGTCCTGGGCCGGGCTGCGCGGCGCCGTGCCCATCATCCTGGCGACCATCCCCATGGTGAACGGCGTCGCCGGCAGCCGCCGCATCTTCAACATCGTCTTCGTCCTGGTCGTCGTCTACACCCTCGTCCAGGGGCCCACCCTGCCCTGGCTGGCCCGCACGCTCCGGCTGGGCGAGAAGGGCGAGGCCGCCGACCTCGGCATCGAGTCGGCGCCCCTGGAGCGGCTCCAGGGGCACCTGCTGTCCGTCACCGTCCCCGAGGGCTCCCGGATGCACGGCGTGGAGGTCAGCGAGCTGCGGCTGCCGCCCGGCGCGGCCGTCACCCTCGTCGTGCGCGAGGAGAAGTCGTTCGTGCCGCTGCCCTCGACCGTGCTGCGGCACGGCGACGAACTGCTGGTCGTCGCCACCGACCCGGTCCGCGACGCGGCGGAACGGCGACTGCGCGCGGTCGCCCACGGCGGCAAGCTGGCGGGCTGGCTGGGCACGGACGGCAACCGCGGGTGAGCCCCGCGGCAATCGCAGGCGCCCCCTGCGAGCGTGCTCACTTTCACAGGGGCACAAGCCATGATCCCTGTAGTATGAAGGCACCCTGATCGAACCAACTCTGCCTGATGCAGAGCTGGCGCGACCGTATGGCGGCCGGAACATCCTTTGCGGAGGCACCGGTATCTACCGCAGTTCCGCGCAAGAGGACAGCTCTCGGCGCCCCCGCACGGGCGCGCTACCAGGCGGAAGAAAGGCACGGGCCGTGGAGTCCACGGTCACCACCGAGCCGGCGGAGAACCCGTCGACGTCGCCCCGCCCCGGATACGGACAGCTGCTGCGCACCCGCGGCGCCTGGACGTTCCTGCTCCCCGGCTTCGCCGCGCGCCAGCCGTTCGCGATGCTCACCCTCTCGATCGTGCTGCTCGTCCAGCACACCACCGGCTCGTACGGTGCCGCGGGCGCCGCCGCGGCGGCCACCGGCGTCTCCATGGCGCTGTTCGCGCCGTACGGCGGGCGCCTCGCCGACCGCTACGGCCAGCGGGCCGTACTGATCCCCGGCGTCCTGGTGCACACGCTCTCCGGCCTGTCCCTGACGGCGCTCGCGCTGGCACACGCGCCCCTGTGGGCGCTGTTCCTGGCCGCCGTCCCGACCGGTGCCTCCGTACCGCAGGTCGGCCCCATGGTGCGGGCGCGCTGGGGTGTGAAGCTCCAGGGCTCGCCCCTGATGACCACGGCGGCGGCGTTCGAGTCGGTCACGGACGAGCTGACCTTCGTCGTCGGCCCCCTGCTGGCGACCGCGTTGTGCACGGCCGTGACACCGGCCGCGGGCCTGGTCACGGAGGCCGGGCTGACCCTCGTCGGCGGTCTGCTGTTCGCCGCGCGGAAGAGCACGCAGCCGCCGGTGTCCCGGGAGAGCGGGCACGCGCGCGTGCGGCACGCCTCCGCCCTGCGCGTCCCGGGCGTGCGCGTGCTGGTCGTCACCTTCCTCGGCATCGGCTCGGTCTTCGGCGGCATGCAGGTGTCGCTCGCGGCCTTCACCGAGTCGATCGGCGAGCCCGGCCTGAACGGCGTCCTGTACGGCGTCTTCGCCGCCGGGAACATGCTGTCCGGCATCGTCTGCGGCGCGGTCGCCTGGAAGACGGCTCCGCAGCAGCGCCTCGTGATCGGTTACACGGCGCTCGCGGTGGCGGCGTCCGCCCTGTGGACGGCACACTCGGTGCTGCTGCTCGCCGCGCTCGGCCTGCTGGTCGGTATGTGCATCGCCCCGGCGCTGATCACCGGCTACACGCTGGTCGAGGGCCTGGTCCCGGCCGGCGCCCGGACCGAGGCCTTCACCTGGCTGACCGGCGCCGTCGCGCTCGGCCAGGCCGCCGCCGTCACGGTCGCGGGACAGCTGGAGGACCGGCTGTGGGGCGGCTCCGGGTTCCTGGTGCCGATGGGCGGCACCGTGCTCGCGCTGGTGACCCTGGTGACGCTGCGGTCGCGCCTGGCCGCACGGCACGGGAACCGCACGGTCGCGCGTGGCGTCGGTCACCGCGTGCCGGTCACGGTGGACTGATCCCCGGGAATACGTCACTATGGACCGTCGTTAGCACTCATCGAGTGAGAGTGCCAGGAGGAAGACAGTGCCGACCTACCAGTACCAGTGCACCGAGTGCGGCGAGGGCCTTGAGGCGGTGCAGAAGTTCACCGACGACGCCCTGACCGTGTGCCCCAACTGCAACGGCCGCCTGAAGAAGGTGTTCTCCGCAGTCGGCATCGTCTTCAAGGGCTCGGGCTTCTACCGCAACGACTCCCGCGGCTCCACGTCGAGCAGCACCCCGGCGTCGAAGCCGGCCGGCTCGTCGTCCGACGCGAAGGCGTCCTCCTCGACGTCCTCGTCCTCGTCGACGTCCTCGTCTTCGTCGAGCTCCGGCTCCGCCAGCAGCTCCGCCGCCTGACACCTCCCGTCCGGACCCTGCCGTCGCACGACGGCAGGGTCTTCGGCGTTCTCCGGCACCGGCTCCCCCACGTCGTCGCGGCCCGCTAGTGTGCTGGTCATGGCCAAAGCAGAGATCGGCGTAATCGGCGGTTCGGGTTTCTACTCCTTCCTGGACGACGTGACCGAGGTCCAGGTGGACACCCCCTACGGGGCGCCCAGTGACTCGCTCTTCCTCGGGGAGATCGCCGGCCGGAAGGTCGCCTTCCTGCCCCGGCACGGCCGTGGCCACCATCTGCCCCCGCACCGCATCAACTTCCGCGCCAACCTGTGGGCCCTGCGCTCCGTCGGCGTACGGCAGGTGCTCGGTCCGTGTGCGGTGGGCGGCCTGCGTCCCGAGTACGGGCCGGGCACCCTGCTCGTGCCCGACCAGTTCGTGGACCGTACGAAGTCCCGGGCACAGACCTACTTCGACGGGCTGCCGCTGCCGGACGGCACCGTGCCGAACGTCGTGCACGTGTCCATGGCCGACCCCTACTGCCCCACCGGGCGCGCCGCCGCGCTGAAGGCCGCCCGCGGACGGGACTGGGAGCCGGTGGACGGCGGCACGCTGGTCGTGGTCGAGGGCCCGCGCTTCTCGACGCGCGCCGAATCGCTGTGGCACCAGGCCCAGGGCTGGTCGGTGGTGGGCATGACCGGCCATCCCGAGGCGGCACTCGCCCGGGAGCTGGAGCTGTGCTACACCTCGCTGACCCTGGTCACCGACCTCGACGCGGGCGCCGAGACCGGTGAGGGCGTCTCGCACGAGGAGGTGCTGGAGGTGTTCGCGGCCAACGTGGACCGGCTGCGCGGCGTGCTCTTCGACGCGGTGGCGGCCCTTCCGGAGACCGGGGGGCGGGACTGCCTGTGCGTGAACGCGCTGGGCGGGATGGACCCGGGGTTCGCGCTGCCGTAGTGCGGGGGTGTGGGGGAGGCATAGGCCCTGTCGTTTGGATTATCCCGGTGTCGCAGGACCTGGCACGCGCATCTGCCGCGTCGTCGTCGGTCGCCGACTCCCCCACGCTCGGCTGCGCTCGCGCGGGGGACCCCCATCGCGTTGGCGCCCTCCTCCGCCTTGCAGCTGCACGCACCAGGTTCCGCTCGGCTCGGCTCGACGGCACCGCTCCTCGTAGCCGGCCTGATCCAAACGACAGGGCCTAGCGGGGGAGGCGGAGCCGGGAAGGCTGATCGGGGGAGGCCGAGCCGGGGAACGCCGAGCGGAGAAGGCCGAGCGAGGGGCTCGGTGACGTGGGGGCGCGGCGAGGCTTGGCCGCGGAGGCAGCGGGGCGGCTCAACGGCGCGCACGGCAGCGCAGCGCGACTCGGCGGCGAGGCGCGGCAGCGGGGCGCGGCGGCGCGGAACTCCTCGTTCGGGTGGGTGAGTTATCCACAATCCGTCCGTGATCCACCGGCCCCGGCGGGATCCGGCGCGAGGCGTCATCGTGGCATCGCAAGCCGAACTCCTCGTCGCAGGCGGTGACTCCCATGCCCTCGTCTCCCCTCCCGCCCTCGTCCTCCCCCTCGCTCCCGCCCTCCCCCTCCCCCTCTCCCTCCGCCTCGTTCTCCTCCACCCCGATCCCGCCCTCGCTCTCCCCCGCTCGCTCCTCGTTCCCGCCGCCGCTGCGGCCTCCGCGTCCGCTGGGCACGGATGCCCCGCCGACCCGCGAGGTGCCCCCGTTCGATCCGGTGCGGGTGCGCGGCGGGCGGTACCGGTCGCAGCGGCTCCTACGGCAGCGCGGGCGGGCCGTCGCGGCCGGGCTCGCGGTGACGGCGGTGGCGCTCGTGGCCGCGGGGCCCCGGACCGGTGCGGAACCGCACGGCACGCAGCGCGCCCACGGCCATCGGGTGGCGGAGCCCGTACGACCCCACCCGGCGGTCGAGGTGGTGACGGCGCCGGTGCGGATCGCCGACGCCGCCGCGGTACGCCTGCTGCGCTCCGGTGACCGTGTCGACGTGATCGCCGCGGAGGACCCGTCGACCGGGGCCGGCGTCCGGGTGCTGGCGCGCGGTGCACGGGTGACGGAGGTGCCGGAACCGCCGTCCGGGGCGGCCGAGAGCGGTGCGCTGGTCGTGCTGTCGGTGCCGCGGCCCACGGCGGCCCGCCTGGTCGGCGCGAGCGCCACCGCGCGCCTGGCGGTGACGCTGTGCTGAACCGGCTCATGCGCGCCCTTGGTGCCGTGGCCGGCGTATGGGCGAGGGCCTCGATCCGGTTACGGGAGTGGACACGACGTCCGCACCGTGCCGTAGGTTGCGGAGCGTTTCGTTCCACACCCTGTGCACGCGAGGAGAGTCCCCCAAGTGAGCGTGAAGAAGGATCCGGGCGTCTGGCAGGGCTTCAAGGCCTTCCTGATGCGCGGCAACGTCGTCGATCTGGCGGTCGCGGTGGTCATCGGCGCAGCCTTCACGAACATCGTCAACTCGATCGTGAAGGGGATCATCAACCCGCTGGTCGGCGCGATCGGCACCCAGAGCCTCGACAACTACAGCTCCTGCCTGAAGGACCCGTGCCGGGTGAGCGCGGACGGCACGGTCCAGAGCGGCGTGCCGATCATGTGGGGCTCCGTCCTCGGAGCCACGCTCAGCTTCCTGATCACCGCGGCGGTGGTGTACTTCCTGATGGTCCTGCCGATGTCGAAGTACCTGGCCCGGCAGGCGGCCCGGAAGGCGGCCCGGGAGGGCACCAAGGAAGTGGTCGAGGTGACCGAACTGGAGGTGCTCAAGGAGATCCGCGACGCGCTGGTCGCGCAGCGCGCGGCCGGGCACGACGAACGCTAGCGGCGCCGCCCGCGGACCGCTCAGAGGTGGTGGGGCGGCTTCTCGTCCAGGAAGCGCTTCAGGTCGGCGGCGCTGTCGCCGTCCGGGCGCTCGCCCCACCCGCGGTCGGTGTCGTCCGAGGACTGCTGGTCCAGCGGGTCGTCGAAGACCAGCGCGGGCTTCGGGTCGCGCGGCTCGGGTTCACGGGCGGTGCTCATGCCTCCAGGGTACGGCGCCTGCCGACGCCCCCGGCCTGGGGCTTTCGCCGGACCGGTGGCCCCTCCCCCGCTGGTGAAAGTCTGCACAAGATTTCGTCCCGGTTTTCTGCTGTGCTAGGAACCATGACGTCGAGTTCCCCTCCCACGCCCGCCCCCTCGGGCGCACCGAAGCCCTCCCGTCCCCTGCGGCGGCTCACCGCCCGCGAACGGGGCGAGGCGCACCGCGTCGCCTCCTCGCTGGAGCTCTTCTTCGATCTGTGCTTCGTCGTGGCGGTCGCGCAGGCGGGCGTGCAGCTGGTGCACGCCGTGGCGGCGGGCCACGCGGGCGAGGGGATCCTCAACTACGCGATGGTGTTCTTCGCCATCTGGTGGGCGTGGATGAACTTCAGCTGGTTCGCCTCGGCGTACGACAACGACGACGCCCTCTACCGGGTGGTCACGCTGGTGCAGATCGCCGGCGTCCTGGTGCTGGCCGCCGGTGTCTCCCGGGCCTCCACGCAGCACGACTTCCTCCTGGTCCTGCTGGGCTACGTGATCATGCGGCTGGCGATGGTCTGGCAGTGGCTGAGAGCCGCGAAATCGGCGCCGGGCGCGGAGCGGACCATGGCGCTGCGGTACGCGTGCGGCGTGCTGCTGTGCCAGATCGGCTGGCTCGGACTGGTGGTACTGCCCGAGCCGGCCCGCCCCTGGGTGTTCCTGGTGATGGTGGTCGCGGAACTGTGTGTGCCGCTCTACGCCGAGAGGGCCCAGAACACCTCCTGGCATCCGCACCACATCGCCGAGCGGTACGGCCTGTTCACGATCATCGTGCTCGGCGAGACGATCGCCGCGGCCACGGTGGCGGTGAAGTCGGCCGCGGACGAGCACAACGCGCTGGGCGAGCTGCTGCCCATCGCGGCGGGCGGACTGCTGATCGTCTTCTCCGCGTGGTGGATCTACTTCGTGGTGCCCATCCACGGCCACCTGCGCTCCAGTCGGCGGGCGTTCGTCTGGGGCTACGGCCACTATCTGGTCTTCGCCTCGGCGGCGGCGATCGGCGCGGGCCTGGAGGTCGCCGTGGAACAGGCGGTCGGCAAGGCGCACATCTCCACCCTGTCCGCCTCCGCCGCCGTCACCCTGCCGACGGCGCTGTACCTGCTGACCGTGTGGGCGCTGCACGCCCGGCACTTCAAGGCGGGCCTCACCCAGCAGCTGGTGCTGCCGGCCACGGCTCTGCTGGTGATCTGCTGCACCTTCCTGGGCGCCTGGGCGGTGCTCGCGGCGGGGCTGGTGTCCGCGGTCTCGGTGGCGGTCGGGGTGGTCCTGACGGCGCGCGCGTCCGGCCGGGAGCGCGCGGCGAGCGCGACCGCCGCGGCCGGCTGACCTCACGGGCAGCGCGCCGGGCTGGGCCAGACTGGCGTCCATGACAGCTGACGCATTGACGGACGTCGCCGGGCTGAGCGTGGGGCACGCCACCCGTACCGGCGACGGGTGGCTCACCGGCACGACGGTCGTCCTCGCCCCCGTGGGCGGCGCGGTCGCGGCCGTGGACGTGCGCGGCGGCGGCCCCGGCACCAAGGAGACCGACGCGCTCGACCCGCGCAACGTGGTGCGGAAGGTCGACGCCGTCGTGCTGACCGGAGGCAGCGCGTACGGACTCGACGCGGCCTCCGGGGTGATGGCCTGGCTGGAGGAGCGGGAGCGGGGCGTGCGGGTGGGGACGGATCCGGCGCATGTCGTGCCGGTGGTACCCGCCGCGTGCGTCTTCGACCTGGGGCGCGGCGGGGACTTCCGGGCCCGTCCGGACGCGGGGACGGGACGCGCGGCGGTGGAGGCCGCGGCGGCCGGTGTGCCGGGGGCCCGGGTGGCGCAGGGGTGCGTCGGCGCGGGCACGGGCGCCGTCGCCGGGCGGCTCAAGGGCGGGGTGGGCACCGCGAGCACGGTGCTCGACTCGGGGATCACGGTGGCGGCACTGGTGGTGGCGAACGCCGCGGGGTCGGTGCTGGATCCGGAAACGGGGGTGCTGTACGGGGAGTTGTTCCAGGGACGGGTGGAGTATCCGGAGGAGCGGGTGCACGAGGCCGCGTGCCGGCGCCTGGACGAGGCCGCCGCCGGGAACGGGCCGGCGCCGCTCAACACGACGCTGGCGGTGGTCGCGACGGACGCCGACCTCTCCAAGGCGCAGGCACAGAAGCTGGCGGGCACGGCGCACGACGGGATCGCGCGGGCCGTGCGGCCGGTGCACCTCCTGCACGACGGGGACACGGTGTTCGCGCTGGCGACCGGCACGCACGCGCTGGACACGCACCCCTTGGCGCTCAACGACATCCTCGCCGCCGGCGCGGACCTGGTGACACGCGCCATCGTCCGGGCCGTACGCGCCGCCGAGTCGGTCGACGGGCCGGGCGGAATGTGGCCGTCGTACGGGGAGTTGTACGGGCAGAGGTAACGGTACGGCCCCGGGGTCGGGGTGGATTGTCGCGGTTCTGTCACGCGATGGCGTTCATGGGAGGGGGAGGGAACCTTCCCCGGCGTCGGTGCCCTCTTCCTCCACGCACTGGAACGGATCACGCACATCACACGAACTGGGAGCAGCCCGTGACAACGCCGGACATTGCAGCGCGGCGCGCACTGGGGGCCTGTGCCGCCCTGATGGTCGGCGCCCTCACCCTGACCGCCTGCGGCGGCAGCGCCAAGGCCGACAACGACGACGGCAAGGGGGGCAAGGGCTCCCCGAAGACGTCGACGGCGAAGATCGCGATCTCGGCCAAGGACGGTTCGACGGGGGCGTCCATCAACGCGACCGGGGTGAAGGTCAGCGACGGCAAGCTGACCGATGTGAAGATGACCGTGGCGGGGTCGGGGCAGACCGTGCCGGGGGCGATATCGGGGGACGGCCACAACTGGAAGCCGAAGGAGCGGCTGGAGCGCGGGACCAAGTACCAGATATCCGCGACCGCGAAG
The DNA here is from genome assembly GCF_014650735.1 of Streptomyces canarius. Taxonomy (NCBI): domain Bacteria; kingdom Bacillati; phylum Actinomycetota; class Actinomycetes; order Kitasatosporales; family Streptomycetaceae; genus Streptomyces; species Streptomyces canarius. The sequence goes on along the minus strand of NZ_BMVN01000006.1, from coordinate 249,783 downwards.
GACGCCGAGGGGCGCACCGCGGCGGCCAACTCCATCTTCACCACCGTCACCTCGGCGAACAGCTTCATCGGCACCTACACGCCGGACAACGGCACGACGGTCGGGGTGGGCATGCCGGTGTCGTTCACCTTCGACAAGTCGATCACCGACAAGAAGGCCGTGCAGTCGCACATCACGGTCAACACCACCAGCGGCCAGCAGGTGGTCGGGCACTGGTTCGGTGACCGGCGGCTCGACTTCCGGCCGCAGGAGTACTGGAAGGCCGGCTCCAAGGTCACGATGGACATCGACCTGGACGGGGTCCAGGGCGCGCAGGGCGTCTACGGGGTGCAGAAGAAGACGGTCTACTTCACGGTCGGCCGGTCGCAGGTCTCCACGGTCGACGTCAACACACAGACCATGACGGTCGTGCGGGACGGGCAGACCGTCAAGACGGTGCCGATCTCGGCGGGCAGCCCGCAGCACACCACGTACAACGGGCAGATGGTGATCTCCGAGAAGTTCGTGCAGACCCGTATGAACGGCTCGACGGTCGGCTTCGGCGGGGAGTACGACATACCGGACGTGCCGCACGCGATGCGGCTGACGTCGTCGGGGACGTTCATCCACGGCAGCTACTGGTACAACAAGGCCAATCCGCCGTTCGGGCGGGAGGGCACCAGCCACGGCTGCGTCGGCCTCGCGGACGTGCAGGGGGCGCAGGGCGCCACGTCGGCCAAGTGGTTCTTCGACAACTCGCTCGTCGGCGACGTGGTGATCGTGAAGAACTCCCCCGACACGACGGTCGCCCCGGACAACGGCCTCAACGGCTGGAACATGTCGTGGAGCGCCTGGACCGCGGGAAGTGCCGCCTGAGCGGCAGGTTTTGACAGGACATCGGGCCGCGCGGGAACTTTTCGCGCGGCCCGCGCGTTTCCCCGGCGTACGTTTTCTCGGTTCCCGGACATGATGTCCTACCGAGGGGCTACGGTATGCACCCACAAGGTGACATGCAGCAACGCCGGGAGAAGCCTTGAGCGTTCCGTACGAGACCGCAGCGTACGAACCAGCCGAGTCGCCCGAGTCTCCTGAGGAGCATCTCGCGCGGCTCCTCGGCCGTGCCCTGAACTCCTTCGAGCTGCCCGACGAGGTGTTGAGGCGACTCGACTGCGCGCTGGCGCACGACAGTTCGCTGCACTCCGCGTACCACAGCGCGGGGCTGCACCGGGAGACGTACCGGCACACCTGGCTGCTCGCCGACGGCTCGGCGGTGACGCTGTGGGAGCTGGTGCACAACCCCACGCCGGGCAGCGCGCCGGAGCACGAGGTGTACGTCGACGAGGAGGAGGTGCAGACCGCCACGGCACGGCTCGGTCTGCCCCCGGAGACGCGGGACTTCGAGCTGCCCGCGCTGATGCGCCTGTGGGCGATTCCCGAGCCCCGGCACATGTACGCCTCCGACGACTCGGCGGACCACGCGCGCCGGCTGCTGCGCCGCGCGGAGAACCCGGACCGGCCCGACGCGCGGACGGCGGCACTGCTGGCGACGGCGACCGCGCACGAGATCACCCAGGCGTTCGGCCGGCCGGGGCGGGCCGGACGGGCCGGGCTGAGCTACGCGCTGTACGAGCACGCCTTCCTGCTGCCGGACGGCACCGAGATCTCCCTGTGGGAGGTCGAGCACACAGCGACGCCCGACGGACGGCACATGTGCGAGGTCTACCTGTCGGAGGACGCGGCCCGGGACGCGATGGAGCGGCGCGCGGCGCGGCAGGGCTGAGGTCAGCCGTTGGCGAGGTGCCGTACCAGGCCCGCGAACGCGTCCTGTTCGGCGGGCGTCAGCTCGACGGACTCCCGGGAGGGTCCGACCCGCGTCTGGCTCGGCAGGGCCGGGAGCGGCGCGGTGGAGCGCCGGACGACGGTCCGGCGGCCGGCGCGGCGCAGCAGACGCATCAGAACGACGGCCCAGACGACGGCCGCCACGGCGAGGACGGCCACGCCGATCAGCTGGAAGGTCGGGGCGTGCTCAGGCATGCCTCCCAGTACACACCACGGTCCGGGACTTTGGTCCCGGACCGTGACGTATCTCGCAGGTGCCGTGAACAACTCACAGCGAACCAAAGGGACAAGAGGCAGGAGCAGCGGGGCGCGGCGCCGTGGCCGGCGGTGCGGCGGTCAGGCCGCTATCGGCTGCTTGGTCCCCTTCGGCGCGGTGGCCGCCGGTGCGGCGGGATCGGTGGCCGTGGCCCCGGGGACCGGCTTGCGCAGCCCCTTGAGAAGGACCACCAGGGCCGTGGTGACACAGACGCCGGCCGCGATGGCCACCAGGTACAGGAACGGGTTGCCGATCAGCGGGACCACGAAGATGCCGCCGTGCGGGGCGCGCAGGGTGGCGCCGAAGGCCATCGACAGGGCGCCGGTGAGCGCACCGCCCACCATCGAGGACGGGATGACCCGCAGCGGGTCGGCCGCCGCGAACGGGATCGCGCCCTCGGAGATGAAGGACGCGCCCAGCACCCAGGCGGCCTTGCCGTTCTCCCGCTCGGTCTGCGTGAACAGCCTGCCGCGCACGGTGGTGGCCAGGGCCATCGCCAGCGGCGGGACCATGCCGGCCGCCATCACCGCGGCCATGATCTTCATGGCGGAGTCGCTGGGGTCGGAGACGGCGATGCCGGCGGTGGCGAAGGTGTAGGCGACCTTGTTGACCGGGCCGCCGAGGTCGAAGCACATCATCAGGCCGAGCAGGGCGCCCAGCAGGACGGCGTTGGTGCCGGTGAGGCCGTTCAGCCAGTCGGTCAGGCCCTTCTGCGCGGAGGCGATGGGCTTGCCGATCACGACGAACATCAGGAACCCGACGATCGCCGAGGAGATCAGCGGGATCACCACCACGGGCATGATGCCGCGCAACGCCGCCGGGATGTTCACCTTCTGGATCGCCATCACCACGCCACCGGCGATCAGACCGGCCGCCAGACCGCCCAGGAAGCCGGCGTTGATGGTGAGGGAGATCGCGCCGCCGACGAAGCCGGGGACCAGGCCGGGCCGGTCGGCCATGCCGTAGGCGATGTAGCCGGCCAGGACCGGGACCAGGAAGCCGAAGGCCACGCCGCCGATCTGGAACAGCAGGGCACCCCAGCTGTCGGCCTGGGTCCACACGAAGTGGTCCATCACCGACGGCGCCTTGTTGATCTTGTAGCCGCCGATCGCGAAGCCCAGGGCGATGAGGAGACCGCCCGCGGCGACGAACGGGACCATGTAGCTGACGCCGGACATCAGCCACTTGCGGAGCTTGGTGCCGTAGCCCTCGGTGGAGTCGCCCGCGCGGTCGACCGGCGTACCGGCCGAAGCGTGCGCCGGGGCGCTCGCCTCGCCGCGCGCCGCCTTCTCACGGACCTCCGCGAGGAGTGCGGCGGGGCGGTTGATGCCCGCCTTCACACCGACGTCCACGGTCGGCTTGCCCGCGAAGCGGTCCTTGTCGCGCACCGGGACGTCGTGCGCGAAGATCACGCCGTCCGCCGCCGCGATCACCGCCGGGTCCAGCCGGGCGAAGCCGGCCGAGCCCTGCGTCTCGACGACCACCTCGACGCCCGCCTCGCGACCGGCGTTCTCCAGGGACTCGGCCGCCATGTAGGTGTGGGCGATGCCGGTCGGGCAGGAGGTGACGGCGACGACACGGAAGGGACGCTCGCCGGAGTCTCGGGGCTCCGCGGCGGGCGGTGCGGTGTCCGCCGCGGGCGCGTCCTGCGGGCTTGCGCCCCCGGTGCTCGCGTCCGCGTCCGGCGTGTGCGCCGTCCTGCCCGCTGCGGCGCCGGTGGAGGCCGCCACCGGGGCCGCAGCGGTGTCTTCGGAGGCGTCCTCGGCGCTCTTCGCCGACGGTGCCTCGTCTCCCCGGATCAGCGCCGCCGCCGTCTCCGCATCGCCCACCGCCCGCAGCGCGGAGGTGAACTCGTCGTTCATCAGCTGGCGGGCGAGGGAGGAGAGGATCGTGAGGTGGGCGTCGTCGGCGCCGGCGGGTGCCGCGATCAGGAAGATCAGGTCGGCCGGGCCGTCCGCTGCGCCGAAGTCGATGCCGGCCGCGCTGCGGCCGAAGGCGAGGGTCGGTTCGGTGACATGGGCGCTGCGACAGTGCGGGATGCCGATACCGCCGTCCAGGCCGGTCGGCATCTGGGCCTCCCGGGCGGCCACGTCGGCGAGGAAGCCCTCCAGGTCGGTCACCCGGCCCTGGCTCACCATGCGCTCTGCGAGGGCACGGGCCGCCGCTTCCTTGGTGTCGGCGGACAGGTCGAGATCGACCAGGTCCGCGGTGATCATGTCGCTCATCGCGGGCTCCTCTGCACGCGTGCCGCCCGGGGGGAGGAGTGGGCGGAGGTGGGGACGGGGGTCTTGTGGGGGGCGGTGGGGCGGACGGGGGCCGACGGGACACCGCGACGGGGGAAGCGGGGCGGGGCCGCCGTATCGGGGGCGGGGGGCAGGTGGGGAGCGGTGGAGCGGTACGGGGCCGGCGGGAGACCCCTACCGAAGGCAACAGACGCGCCTGTAACGGGCGGAACCGTGAGGGACTTACGCGTAACGGATGAACCGCGCACGGTCGGCCCCTGCGCCGGAGCGCTCACGCCGCCCACCACCGGAGCGGCCGAGGCACGCGCCCACGTTCCACGGGCGGCCGGAGCGAGTGTCACGCCGTCCGGAGCGGTCGTACACGGCGTGGCGGTCATGACGCCGGCTCCCTCAGTTCGCGGTCCACGGGGATGTCGGTGGTCACGGTCACCGCCGCCGGGTCCAGGTCGGCCGGGGTCGGCATCACGCTGCCGGGGAGCTGGACGGCGGCGGCGCCGTGGGCGACGGCGGAGGCCAGGGCGTCGGGACCGGTGCCGCCGGCGATGAGGAAGCCGGCCAGGGAGGCGTCACCGGCGCCGACGTTGCTGCGGACCGCGGACACGCGCGCGCTACCGAACCACGCACCGTCGTCCGACACCAGCAGCTGGCCGTCGGCGCCCAGGCTCGCCAGCACGGCGCGGGCACCCATCCCGCGCACCTCCTCCGCCGCCTTGAGCGCGTCGCCCACGGTCGTCAGGGGGCGCGCGACGGCTTCCGCCAGCTCCTCGGCGTTCGGCTTGACCACGTCGGGCCGCGCGCGCAGCGCCTCCAGGAGCGCGCGCCCCGAGGTGTCCAGCGCGATCCGGGCGCCCCCGGCGTGCGCCCGCGTGACGACATCGGCGTACCAGGAGGGCACGAGCCCCCGGGGCAGGCTGCCGCAGCAAGCGATCCAGTCGGCGTCGCGGGACTGGGACCGGACGGTGTCCAGGAGGAGTTCCTGCTCGGGCCCCGACAGCTCCGGACCCGGCGCGTTGATCTTCGTGAGGACTCCGTCGGCCTCCGCGAGCGCGATGTTGGAGCGGGTGGCTCCGACGACCGGGACCGGCGCGACCTCGATGCCCTGCGCGTGGAGCAGTTCGGCGACGAGCGCCCCCGGCGCACCACCCAGGGGCAGCACCGCGACCGTGCGCCGGCCGGCGGCGGCGACCGCGCGCGAGACGTTCACGCCCTTGCCACCGGGGTCCATGCGCTCGGTCTCGGCGCGGATGACCTCGCCGCGCCTGAGGGCCTGGACCTCGTAGGTGCGGTCGAGGGACGGGTTCGGGGTGACGGTGAGGATCATGCGCGCACTACTTCCGTGCCGCCGCGCTCGATGGCGGCGGTGTCTTCGGGGCTCAGCCCGCTGTCGGTGATCAGCAGGTCCACGTCGCTCAGGTCGCCGAAGCGGGCGAAGTGCTCCTGGCCGTGCTTGGAGGAGTCGGCCAGCAGCACCACGCGCCGGGCGGCGGCGACGGCGGCCCGCTTGACCGCGGCCTCGGCGAGGTCGGGGGTGGTCAGGCCGTGCTCGGCGGAGAAGCCGTTGGCGGCGACGAACAGCACGTCGGCGCGGATCTCGCCGTAGGCGCGGAGCGCCCACGCGTCCACGGCGGCGCGCGTACGGTGCCGTACGCGCCCTCCGATCAGATGGAGCTGGATGCCCGGGTGGTCGGCGAGGCGGGCGGCGATCGGCAGGGAGTGCGTGACGACGGTGAGCCGGGCCTCCAGCGGGATGGCGGCGGCGACGCGGGCCACCGTCGTACCGGCGTCGAGGATCATCGTGCCCTCGGCCGGCAGTTCGGACAGGGCGGCCTTGGCGATGCGGTCCTTCTCGTCGGCGGCGGTGGTCTCGCGCTCGGCGAGGTCCGGCTCGAAGTCGAGGCGGCCGGCCGGGATGGCACCGCCGTGCACCCGGCGGAGCAGACCGGCCCGGTCGAGGGCCTTCAGATCGCGCCGGATCGTCTCCGCGGTGACCTGGAACTCCTCGGCCAGCGACAGCACGTCCACCCGGCCGCCGTCACGGGCGAGCCGGAGGATCTCCTGCTGCCGTTCCGGTGCGTACATGTCCGTTCGCCTCCGCCTCGATGTCCGACCGATGTCCGACCATTTCCGGGTCATGCCCGAACGTGTGGTTTCAGCGGCAGGCTACGCTCGGATTTCCGGAAAGTAAACAGATCCGGGCCTGGTGTGGGCATGAACGGACTTCCGGGCGATTCCGGGTGGGCGTCCGGCGAACCTCCGGCGCGGTCCGGGCAGCGCGGAGGCCCGGTACCGAACCGGTACCGGGCCCCTCGTCCTGCCTGGTCAGTGCGCCAGCGCGGGTTCCTTCTCCGCGGCCGGCGCCTCCTCGGCTCCGCCCTCCACATGCTGGGCCGGTCGCTTCGGCAGGGCGGACATCAGCAGGAAGATCGCGGCCATGATCCCGGCGACCCACCACAGCGCGTGCTGGAAGGCGTGCACGAAGGCCGGGCCGACCTGGGCCCGGGTCAGCCGGTCCCCGATCTGCCCGAAGAAGACCACCGACACCAGCCCCAGCCCCAGCGCGTTGCCCATCTGCTGCACGGTGTTGATCAGCCCGGACGCGGAACCGGCGTGCTCGCGCGGCACCTCCGAAAGCACCGCGTCGGTCAGCGGGGCGACGATCAGCCCCATGCCGGCACCCATCACGACCAGCGGCAGGGCCATCTGCCAGGAGGCGATGGCGAGACCGTAGTGGCGGGCTTCCCACAGGTACAGCAGCACGCCCGCGCCCATCACCAGCGCGCCCGCCTGGAGCACCTTCCGCCCGAACCGCGGGACCAGCTGCTGCACCGACAGCCCGGCCGCCGTGGACACGGCGATCGAGAACGGCACCCCGGTCAGCCCGGCCCGCAGCGGGCTCCAGCCCAGGCCGATCTGCATGTACAGCGTCCAGACCAGGAAGAAGATGCCGAGCGCGACCCCGAAGACGGTCTGTACGGCGATGCCCGCGGCGAAACTCTTCACCCGGAAGAGGGAGAGTTCGATGAGCGGGGAACCGTCCCTGGCGGCCTTCCGTTTCTCGTACGACACCAGCGCCGCGAAGACGGCGAGCGCGCCGGCCATGCACATGTACCCCCACAGCGGCCAGCCCAGCTCCCGCCCGCGGGTGAGCGGATAGAGCAGCATCAGCAGGCCCAGCGTGACCAGGGCGACGCCGACGAGATCCAGCTTCAGCGCCCTGGGGGCCTTGGACTCGGAGATGAAACGACGGCCCAGCAGCCAGGCCAGGACGCCGACAGGGAGGTTGATGAGGAAGATGGGCCGCCATTCGAGGCCGAACAGGTTCCACTCCGTCAGCAGTGCGCCGAGCAGCGGGCCGGAGACCGCGCCGAGGCCGACGATCGCGCCGAACAGACCGAAGACCTTGCCGCGTTCATGGGCCGGGAAGGTGGCGTGCACGATCGACAGCACCTGCGGCACCATCAGCGCCGCCATGCCGCCCTGGAGGATGCGGGAGGCGACCAGCATCTCCGGGTTCACGGCGAAGCCGCACAGGGCCGAGGCGAGCGTGAAGCCGCCGACACCGATGAGGAACAGCCGCTTGCGGCCGTGGATGTCGCCGAGCCGCCCGCCGGTGATCAGGCCCGCCGCGAAGGCCAGGGCGTAGCCGGCGGTTATCCACTGGATCTGGCTGACCGAAGCGCCCGCGCTGCGCTGGATGGACGGGATGGCGATGTTGACGATCGTCACGTCCACCAGGTCCATGAAGGCCGCGGTCATGACGATGGCCAGGGCGAGCCAGCGGGAGCGGTCGGCGGTCGGTGCGCGCAGTTCTCCGCGCCTCTGTGCGGTGGTGCTGTCGTTCGGGGTCATGGAGCGACCTTAGGGCCGCATTAGGTCGGATCGTGTCCTATTTTTCCGGCATGCTCGCTGTATGACGACCGACACTCCGGCCCGGCTGTTCCAGCTCCTCTCGCTCCTCCAGACGCCCCGTGAGTGGCCCGGCGGTGAGCTGGCCGAGCGGCTCGGGGTGTCGCGGCGGACCGTGCGGCGGGACGTCGACCGGCTGCGGGAGCTGGGTTATCCGGTGCGGGCGACGAAGGGCGCGGACGGCGGGTACCGGTTGGTGGCGGGCAAGGCGATGCCTCCGCTGGTGCTGGACGACGAGGAGGCGGTCGCCATCGCGGTGGGGTTGCGGGCCGGCGCCGGGCACGCCGTGGAGGGGGTGGACGAGGCGTCCGTACGGGCCCTGGCGAAGCTGGAGCAGGTGCTGCCCTCCCGGCTGCGCCACCGGGTGTCCACGCTCCAGTCCGCGACCACGCCGCTGACCAGCGGGGACGGGCCGAGCATCGCCCCGGAGACGCTGACCGTGATGGCGTCGACGGTGGCCGGGCGGGAGCGGCTGCGGTTCGCCTACCGCGACAAGGACGGCAGCGCGTCCCGGCGGCTGACCGAGCCGCACCGGCTGGTGTCGACGAGCCGACGCTGGTACCTGGTCGCGTACGACCTCGACCGGGCGGACTGGCGCACCTTCCGGGTCGACCGGGTGAGCGAGCCGTTCGCGACCGGAGTCCGGTTCGCGCCCCGGGAGTTGCCGACGGGGAGCGCCGCCGAGTTCCTGCGGCAGTCGATCCAGCGGCGGCAGGAGACGTACGCGTTCGAGGTGCGGTTCGCCGCACCGGCGGACCGGGTGTCCGGACGCCTGCCGCGGTGGCTCGGGGTGCCCGAGGACGACGGTTCGGGCGGCTGTGTCCTGCGGGGCACCACCGGCGACCCCCTGGAGTGGCTGGCGGTGCGGCTGGTGATGGCCGGCTACGAGTTCGCGGTGCGCGAGCCCGAGGAACTGGTGGAGTCCGTGCGGGAGTTGGGGGGCCGGTTGAGCCGAGCGGCGGGGGCCGACGCCCACGCCGACACCGACACCGACACCGACACCGACACCGACACCGACGGGAGGGTGTAGGACCGCCTCACCGTGACCGGGGCGCCTCACCCTCGCGGGCGCCTCACGTTCGCGGGCGCCTCACGTTCGCGGGCGCCTCACCCTCGCGGGGGCCTCACGTTCGCGGGCGCCTCACCGCCACCCGGACCGCTCACCGTGGGCCGGGGCGCCTGCCTCCCCTTCCCCTGGGGCACCTCACCTCTGTCCAGGCCGCCTCACCACCCCCCGCCCCGGCCCTCGCTCTCGCCCCACTCGAAGGACCGGAGGGCGCGCAGGTTCTGAAGGGCCAGGGACGCCGGGCCGTCCGGGCCGGTGGGTGGGGTCGTCGTGGCGGCCCAGGACTCCACGGCCACGCGCACGGCGGCACCGGCCACGGCCGCGGCGAAGCGGAGGTGCGGGGTGAGCGGGGCCGGACTCCCCGCCGCTTCGGCTCGCCTCATCAGGATCTCCCCCAGCGCCCCCTCCGACGTCTGGCACACCTCCGCCCACACCTTGCGCAGGGCCGGGCTGGTGTCGGCGAGGCGGACCAGGGTGCGGAGCCACTCCCAGGACGCGACCGAGACGCCGAGGCCGGGGGTGAGGGTGTGCCGGACGGCGTGCTCCAGGGCCTCGGGGAGGGTCAGATGGGCCGGGGCCGTACGGACCGCCTCGGTCCAGCGCTGGGCGCCGGCCGCGTAGAGGGGGGACACCGCCTCTTCCTTGGTGGCGAAATAACGGTAGAAGGTGCGCGGTGCGATACCCGCGGCCTGGGCGATGTCCTCGGCGCGGGTGGCCCGCAGGCCGTGCTGGACGAAGAGGGCTGCCGCCGCCCGGGCGATCTCTATCCGTGTCTCGGCCTTCCTGCGTTCGGTGAGGGACACCGGTGCGGAGGCGGAAAACGGCTGGTGGGCGGCGCTGGGGGTGGTGCTCATCCCGGCAGGCTATGCCCGTGTGGCAGAATCTGCCATCCGGTGGTCCACCCCGGGGTTCAGGTACGGGGTGGGCCGCCTTTCCAGCAGGTCAGGGCCGGACACGGCCCCACTGACCCTCGGGCCCCGGCCCCCGTGGCCCCCTCACGAGAAGAAGCCGGACTCCGGCGCCCGGGGGGGGATGGGCGCCGAAGTCCGGCTCGGGAAGGTCCCGGCGCCGGGGGGGGATTGCGACGGGACGTGGTTCACGTGGGCCGGCCGGGTGGGACCGGCCGGGGCTGTGCGGTGGAGTGGGGAGTGCGGTTCCCGGGGCCCGCTGCCGGGCCCGGAAGGGTTGTTCCCTCGGGCCCAGCGGTTGAAGCGATAGGACCACGCCATGTTTGCGCCGTCTTTCGCCACCGGGTGTGCGCCCCGTGCACCCCCTGCGTTACGCCGCCGCGTCGAAACCGGTCTGGCGGGCCAGCTTCTTCAGCTCCAGCAGCGCGTGCTTCTCGATCTGCCGGATCCGCTCACGGGTGAGCCCGTGCTCCTTGCCGACCTCGGTCAGGGTGCGCTCGCGGCCGTCCTCGATGCCGTACCGCATCTTGATGATGGAGGCCGTGCGCTGGTCCAGGCGGCCGATCAGGTCGTCCAGCTCCTCGCTGCGCAGCAGGGTCATGACGGACTGCTCGGGAGAGACCGCCGAGGTGTCCTCCAGCAGGTCGCCGAACTGGGTCTCGCCCTCGTCGTCCACCGGCATGTTCAGCGAGACCGGGTCGCGGGACCAGTCGAGGACGTCCGTGACGCGCTCCGGCGTCGAGCCCAGCTCCGCGGCGATCTCGGCCGGCTCCGGCTCGCGGCCGTGCTCGCGGTTGAACTCGCGCTGCACGCGGCGGATGCGGCCCAGTTCCTCCACCAGGTGGACGGGGAGCCGGATCGTGCGGGACTGGTCGGCGATCGAGCGGGTGATGGCCTGCCGGATCCACCAGGTGGCGTACGTCGAGAACTTGAAGCCCTTGCGGTAGTCGAACTTCTCGACGGCGCGCACCAGGCCGGCGTTGCCCTCCTGGACCAGGTCGAGCAGCGGCAGACCGCTGCGCGGGTAGCGCCGGGCGACCGCGACGACCAGGCGGAGGTTGGAGCGGATGAAGACGTCCTTGGCCCGCTCTCCGGCGGCGACCAGGGCCTCCAGCTCCTCGCGGGTGGCGTCCGTCTTGGACTCCTCCTCACCGTCGAGGACCTGCCGCGCGAACACACCCGCCTCGATGGTCTGGGACAGCTCGACCTCCTTGGCGGCGTCGAGCAGCGGCGTACGCGCGATCTCGTCGAGGTACATGCCGACCAGGTCGCGGTCTGCGATCTCGCCGCCATGAGCGCGAACACTGCTTGCCGAGTCGGCCGTCTCGCCGGTGGCGGACTGACGACGGGCGACGGCACGGGTTGCCATGCGTGCTCCCTTGCGATGGTGGGCTGGCGGGTGGTCCTGGCGAACGCTCGGCACTGACGGGGGAGTCTCTGGGACTCGCTCACTCGCTCTCGCTCCGAGACCCTCTCCGAGTGCCCTGCATCCGTGGGAAACAACGACTGGAATCCGGACAGAATTCCCAACCCGCCCCCCGACTTTTCTGATCATGCAGTACCCTGTCCGCCACGCTGGGAGGCAAGATGCGGTCGGAGCCCACTGAGACGCAGGTCAGACCAGGAATCGAGGCGGACCTCGACACCCTCACGGCGATCTACAACCACTATGTGCGTGGGACGGCCATCACATTCGATACCGCGGTCTTCACTCCGGAAGAGCGCCGCCCTTGGCTGCTCTCCCACCCGGAAGACGGCCCGCACCGGCTGATGGTTGCCACGGACGCGGAGTCACAGGAGATTCTGGGGTACGCCACATCCAGCCCTTACCGGCCGAAGCCGGCGTACGCGACGTCCGTGGAGACCTCGGTGTACGTCGCCCCCGACTCCGGCCGGCGCGGGATCGGCACGCTGCTCTACGGCGCCCTGTTCGACGCCCTGGCCGGGGAGGACGTGCACCGCGCCTACGCGGGCATCGCCCAGCCGAACGAGGCCTCCACCCGGCTCCACGAGCGCTTCGGCTTCGCGCACGTCGGCACGTACCGCGAGGTGGGGCGCAAGTTCGGCCGCTACTGGGACGTGGCCTGGTACGAGAAGCCCCTCTAGCTCGGCCGGACCGCCGCGGCCCGGCCGGACCCTCGCCGCTCAGCCGGGACGCCCCGCAGCCCCGCCGAACCGCGCGGCTCGGCCGGACCGCCGCGGCCCGGCCCTCACCTCAGCCGAACTGCACCGACCGCTTCGCCATTCCCATCCAGAAGCCGTCGATGACGGACTTCTGCGCGTCCAGCTCGCCGCCCGCCTCCGCCGCGCCCATGGTCACGAAGAGCGGGGCGAAGTGCTCGGTGCGCGGATGGGCGTAGCGGCCGGCCGGGGCCTTGTTCAGGAAGTCGAGAAGCGCGTCCCAGTCGCGGGTCTCCAGGGCTCGCCGCCCCCAGTCGTCGAACTCGGACGACCAACTCGGCACGCCCGGGCCGGCGTACCGCAGGGCGGCCAGGTTGTGGGTGAAGAAGCCGGAGCCGACGATCAGCACGCCCTCGTCGCGCAGGGGGGCGAGCTTGCGGCCGATGTCCATCAGGCGCACCGGGTCGAGGGTGGGCAGGGAGATCTGAAGGACGGGGATGTCGGCGTCCGGGAACATCTCGACGAGGGGGACGTACGCGCCGTGGTCGAGGCCGCGGTCGGGGATGTCCTGGACGGGGATGCCGGGGGCGCGCAGCAGCTTGCGGACGGACTCCGCGAGCGCGGGGGCGCCGGGGGCGGCGTACCGCACCTGGTAGTAGTGCTCGGGGAAGCCCCAGAAGTCGTAGACGAGCGGAACGGTCTCGACCGCGCCGAGGGCGAGAGGGGCCTCCTCCCAGTGCGCGGACACCATGAGGATCGCCTTGGGCCGGGGCAGGTCGGCGGACCAGGCGGCGAGCTGGCCGGGCCAGACGGGGTCGTCGGCGAGCGGCGGGGCGCCGTGGCTGAGGTACAGCGCGGGCATGCGCTCCTGGGCGGTGGCGGACATCGCGGCGGCTCCCGGTGATCCAGATGCTTTAACTCTCAAGCTCTCACGGAAACTCTACGCGTGACTTGTTCAAGTTTCAAGAAGCTGACTCGTACAGTGGGGGATATGAACACGGCACCGGACCCCGCCGCCGCGCGGCACCGCTGGCTCACCGACGAGGAACAGAGCATCTGGCGCGCCTACCTGCACGCCACCACCCTGCTGGAGGACCACCTCGACCGGCAGCTCCAGCGCGACGCGGGCATGCCGCACATCTACTACGGCCTCCTCGTCAGCCTCGCCGAGGCGCCGCGCCGCCGGCTCCGGATGACCGAGCTGGCCATGAAGGCCAAGATCACCCGCTCCCGGCTCTCGCACGCCATCGCCCGGCTGGAGAAGAACGGCTGGGTACACCGTGAGGACTGCCCTTCCGACAAGCGCGGCCAGTTCGCCGTCCTCACCGACGCGGGGCGCGAAGTGCTGCGGCGCACCGCGCCCGGCCATGTCACCGCCGTGCGGCAGGCGCTGTTCGACCGGCTGAGCCCGGAACAGCAGAAGGCCCTCGGCGAGATCATGGAGATCGTCGCCGAGGGCCTCCAGCCCAACGAAGCGGGTGCGGACCTGCCCTGGCTCCGCTAGTCAGCCAGTCGACCCAGGGCGGGTCGGTCCGTACGGCCGGTCAGTGGGCCACCACCGGGACCGGCACCTCGTCCTCGACGCCCGCGCCGGAGGCCACCGGGGTGGAACCGGGACGGCCGGCGTTGACGAAGGTGAAGGCGATCAGGGCGGCGGCGGCCAGGATGCCGACGGCGAACCAGATCGCGGAGCTGTAGCCGTGCACCTGGCCCTGGAGCATCACCAGCTGCTGCTGCGGCTTGGAGGCGGCACCGGCGATGTGGTCCTTGATGTACGAGGTGGTCGCCGAGGCCGCGATGGTGTTCAGCAGGGCGGTGCCGATCGCGCCGCCCACCTGCTGCGAGGTGTTGACCATCGCGGAGGCGACACCGGCGTCCCGGGGCTCGACGCCCTGGGTGGCCAGGGACATGGCCGGCATGAACGCCGTACCCATGCCGAGGCCGAGCAGCACCATCGCGGGCAGCAGCAGGGCGGCGTAGGAGGAGTCGATCTCCAGCTGGGTCAGCAGCAGCATGCCGATCGCGGCGACCAGGAAGCCGGGGCCCATCAGCAGGCGGGCCGGGACGCGGGTCATCAGCCGGGTGCCGATCTGGGTGGAGCCGGTGATCATGCCGGCCACCATCGGCAGGAAGGCGAAGCCGGTCTTGACCGGCGAGTAGCCCTTCACGACCTGGAGGTAGTAGGTCAGGAAGAGGAACAGGCCGAACATGCCGATGATCGCGAGACCGAGGGACAGGTAGATGCCGCCGCGGTTGCGGTCGGTCACCACGCGCAGCGGCAGCAGCGGGGCCTTGACCTTGGACTCCACGATCACGAACGCGACCAGCAGCACCACGGAGGCGACGAACATCGACACGGTCACCGCGTCGCCCCAGCCGGCGGACTCGGCGCGGGTGAAGCCGTAGACGAGCGCGACCAGGCCGAGGGTGGACAGCAGGACGCCCGGGATGTCGAGCGGGTTGCGGTTGCGCCCGCCCTCCGGCTCACGGATGACGAAGTAGGCGCCGGCCGCGGCGACCACGGCGAACGGGACGTTCACGAAGAAGGTCCAGCGCCAGTCCAGGTACTCGGTGAGGAAACCGCCGAGGATCAGGCCGACGGCACCGCCACCGCCCGCGATGGCGCCGTAGATGCCGAACGCCTTGGCGCGCTCCTTGGCGTCGGTGAACATCACCGCGAGCAGGGACAGCGCGGCCGGGGCGAGCAGCGCGCCGAAGACGCCCTGGAGGGCGCGGGCGCCGAACATCATCGCACCGGTGGTGGCGGCACCGCCGAGCGCGGAGGCGGCGGCGAAACCGGCGAGGCCGAGCACGAAGGCGCGCTTGCGGCCCCACAGGTCGGCGATCCGGCCGCCGAAGAGCAGCAGGCCACCGAAGGCGAGGGCGTAGGCCGTGACGACCCACTGCCGGTTGCCGTCGGATATGCCGAGGTCGGTCTGGGCGGAGGGAAGGGCGATGTTCACGATGGTGGCGTCGAGGACGACCATCAGCTGGGCGAGCGCGATGAACACGAGCGCCTTCCAGCGGTTGGCATCACCGCTCGGAGCGGCGGCGCCGGGAGCCTTGAGGGCTGCTTCGGACATGGAGATACCCACTTCGGGACTTCGTGACGGAGAAGTTCGGGACTTCGTGAAGGAGAAGGTCGGGACTTCGTGAAGGAGACGGTGACGAAAGGCGTGACGGAAAAATGACGAGAAAACGGAGTACGGCGGAAAGATGAAGAGGCCGTGCTACGGACGGTGGACCGGTCGTGCCGCGGAAGGTGGACCGGGTACGGGAGCTGAACTGATCGGTCGGTCGTCGGTCAGCAGTCGCGCAGCTCCCTGATGTCGACGGGCCGGCCCGGCAGAGCGGAGCGGGCGGGCGCCCGCAGACCGTCGAGGAACAGTTGCAGATGACGGTGGACGAAGCGGTCGCCGCGCATGCAGTCCGTGCCGGCCGGGGGCCGGCTCAGCTGGGCCACGACGATCATCAGATCGCCGACCCCGACGTCCGGCCGGAGCTGCCCGGCCACCTTGGCCCGGCCCATGACCTCCTCGACCAGTTGCTCCACGCGCTCGCGGGATGCCTCCAGGTCGGGGTGGTGCTGGTCGAAGGTGCTGGACACCATGGGGCACAGCGCACTGATCCGCTCGTCGGCGGCGGTGTGCACGAACCGCTCCAGGGCGGCGAAGGCGTCCCCGGTCTCCGCGAGGGCCAGCTCGGCCGCCTCGGCCGTACGGTCCATGACGGAGCAGACGACCTCACGGACGAGGGCGTCACGGTCGGGGAAGTTGCGGTACACCGTGGCGTTGCCGACGCCGGCCCGGCGGGCGATCTCGTCCAGCGGCACGTCCGGACCGTGCTCGACGAACATCTCCCGGGCGGCGGTGACGATCCGCTCCCGGTTGCGCAGGGCATCGGCGCGCGGCCGGGGCGCCTTGCGCACGGAGGGGGCGGTCGTGGCGGTCACGGTGAACTCCTTGGGTCGGTCGGGGTGCCGCACGGTGGTGTGCCGTGGTGCACGGTGGCGCATCCGGTGACTCGGCGATTCGGCGACGGCGACCAGACGACTCGTCGATGCGCCGATTCGGCGACGAGCACTCGACGGTGAGCGTTCGCGCGCCGGGCGGGATCCGGGGAACCGGTCCCCGTTTCGGTCGGACACAGGGCTAAACGGGGAAACCATCCCCGGTTATTTCCCGCCAACCGAAAGAAGCGATGTGACCTGAGACACAATCACCGTCCCCTGGGATTCACCCCGCTGCGGCCCCGCTTTCCCACGATCGGTCTCCTCCAGCGCGCGCCCGCCGTCCCGCCGACACAGGGTGAGCGCAAGGGTGCAGCCGGAGACCGGTGGCTGCCGTGGCGCGAAAGGTCCCCGCATGCAGCCGCAGCCCCGCCGCCGCCGCATACGCTCGCGCCGGGTTGCCGCCCTGTCGATGGTGACCGCACTGACCCTCGCGGTCAGCACCTCGGCCGGGACCGGGAACCTCACGGCGCCCACCTCCGCCGCCGGGCCCGACAGCCTGGCCCGCAACTCCGCGCTCGTACCCTGCATGATCCACGGCGGTCTGGACGTGCAGATGACCGAGGGCCTGCCCACCCCGTCCGGCTACTCGCGCGCCACCGGCACCGTGCACGCCCTGACCCTGATGGTGGACTTCCCCGACGCACCCGGACCGGGCAGCGCGATGGACCGCTTCCACGAGTTCTTCCCGCAGACCCAGGAGTGGTTCCGCACCGCGTCGTACGGCCGTCTCGACTACCGCCCCGAGACCCCCGTCACCACCTGGCTGCGCATGCCGAAGACCTTCCAGGCGTACGGCATAGAGCGCGGCGCGCCCTTCGACCCCGGCTACCGGAACCTGGTCCAGGACATCGTGGCCGCCGCCGACCCGACGGTGGACTTCCGCGACTACGACCTGCTGAACGTGCTCATCACCCCGAACGCCGGCCCCTCCGCCCTGGACACCGTGCTGTCCGTGACCTTCGCCGGGAACGACGACGCCCCGGTCGCCGACGGCGTCCGCATCTCCAACGCCTCCTTCGTCTACTCCCGCCAGGACGACGGCTCCGGCTCCTACTCCCGCACCGGCTACCGGGTGCTGCCGCACGAGAACGGCCACACCTTCGGCCTGCCCGACCTGTACACCCAGGCGGGCGGGGGCGCGGTCGGGCACTGGGACATCATGAGCGAGGACTGGGGCGCCAACAACGACCTGCTCGGCTGGCACAAGTGGAAGCTGGGCTGGCTGGACGGCGGCCAGGTCGGCTGCGCGGCGGCGCGGGGCAGCACCGAGTTCACCCTGTCCCCGCTGTACAGGCCGGGCGGCGGAAAGCTCGTCCTGGTGCCGGTCACCGCGGGCAGCACCTACGCGCTGGAGGTCCGGGCGCAGGGCGGCAACGACGAGGCGGTGTGCCGCCCGGGACTGCTCATCTACAAGGTCGACGGCAGCGTCGACACCGGCCGCGGCCCGGTCACCGTCTACGACAGCCACCGCCAGAGCGGCGGCTGCACCCGCAGCCCCAACGTGCACGCCGAACTCTCCGACGCGCCCTTCGCCCCCGGCGAGACCTTCAAGGACCCCCGCCACGGCATCACCGTCCAGGTCCTGAGCACGGACGAGGAGCGCAACTACCGGATACGGATCACGAGGGGGGCGGGGGCGGGGGTGGGGGCGTGAGGGTGGTGCCCTGAGGGTTGGGGGGCTGGAGGTCGGGGCATGTGGACCCACCGGCCCGGGAGCTCACCGGGTCAGCAGCGTGCCCGGGGCCGGCACGCGGCCCGCTCAGGTCCGGCCGGCAGGGGTTTACCGTAGGCGTGCCCCGATGCCCCGATGGGATGCCGTACCGGAGAGACGATGCCCGCCATGACCGCAGTGGATGCCGATGCCCGCGCCGGGGCCGGGACGCCGGGGGAGGCGGTCGGGCCGTTGGTGCGCGGAGTCGCGGTGCTACGGCGGCTCACCGAGGCGGGCGGCACGCTCAGCCCGAGCGCGCTGGAGCGGGCCACCGGCCTCGCCCGCTCCACGGTGGACCGGATCACCGGCACCCTCGGCCGCATGGGCTACGTCCGCCTCGACGGCCGGGACGTCGTCCTCACCCCCCGCGTGATGGAGCTGGGCAACGCCTACCTGGCCGCCCTGCGCCTGCCCGCGCTGCTCGACGCGCGCGCCGACGCCCTCGCCGACGAGCTGGACGAGTCGGTGTCGCTGGCGGTGGCCGACCGCGACGGCATCCGCTTCATCCACCAGGCCACCCGCCGCCGCGCGCTGTCCGTCAGCTTCCGCATCGGCGACCTGCTGCCGGCCGAACGCACCGCGCCGGGCGCGCTGTTCGCGACCGAGTGGACGGAACCGGACTGGACCCACTGGCGGGAACGCCGGGCCGAGGACGTACAGGACGCGTCCTTCCCAGCGGTACCACCCAGAGCACAACCCACCGACGACTACTCCTCCACAGCCTCGTCTCCCGGCTCACCCCCCGACTCCTCCACGGACTCCTTCACGGAACGGGTGGAGCGGGCGCGCCGGGACGGCTGGGCCGTGGACGACCAGCTGATCGAGCCGGGCCTGGTCGCGGTGTCCGTACCGGTACGGGATCCCGGCACCGGCCGCGTGGCCTGCGTGGCGAGCGTGGTCAGCCACACCAGCCGGCACTCCGCGGCGGACCTGCGCGTCAGCCTGCTGCCCCGGCTGCGTACGGCGGTGAAGGCGATGGAGACGGACCTGCGCACCGCACCCGCACCTGTGCCAGGTCCGGCACCGGCCGGCCTGGCGACCTGGACCACGGCGTCCAAGCACGAACTCGGCCGGGACTTCGTGGAGTCGCTGGCCCGGGGTCTGACGGTGCTGACGGCGTTCGGCGAGGGCCGCTCGGCGCTGCCCCTGACGGAGGTGGCCCGCGCGACCGGCCTGTCCCGGGCCACCGCACGCCGGGCGCTGCTCACCCACGAGCACCTGGGCCTGGTGGCGGCACTCCCCGACCGCACCTTCACCCTCACCCCGCGCGTCCTGGACCTCGGCTTCCCGCCCCTGTCCCGGACGACACTCCCCCGCCTTGCCGAACCGCACCTGCGGGCCCTGGCGGACGCGGTACGGGAACCGACGGCACTGGCGGTGCTGACGAGCGACGGCGAGGAGATCCAGTACACGGCCGGGGCGGGCACCAGCCGGGTCCTGACCGTACGGATCACCGTGGGCACACGGCTGCCGGCCACGGCGACCTCCCTGGGCCGTGTCCTCCTGGCGGACACCGCCGCTCCCCCGTCCCCGACGCTCACCGAGGTCCGCTCCCAGGGCTACGCCCTGGTCGACGAGGAACTGGAATCGGGCCTGCGGTCCATCGCCGTACCGGTACGGGACCGCACGGGCCGGACGGTGGCCGCCCTGAACGTCTCCACCCACGCGGCACGCCGCACCCTGCGGGACTGTGTCCACGATCTCCTCCCCGCCCTCCACGCGACGGCGGACCACATCCAGCGGGACCTGCACACCGCATCCCGCTTCACCCACGTCCCCCCGTCCTGATCCGGTACCCTGTGGACCAAGCGCCCACCAGGACGCCCACCCACGCCTTCGTAGCTCAGGGGATAGAGCACCGCTCTCCTAAAGCGGGTGTCGCAGGTTCGAATCCTGCCGGGGGCACAGAGAAACACCTGGTCAGAGGCCCTTCCGTCCGACGGACGGGAGGGCCTTCGCGCTCGCAGCACACATATGGCACACACGGGCTGCGGGCAGAGGTGGGGAGCTGTGCGATATGCCCGCGAAGGACGAGCTGGCCCGGCGCCGGTACGAGAAGCTGGTGGAGCGGCTTGAGTCGCTGATGCAGGGCGCTTTGAAGCCGGAGTACCAGGGCTACTACGGGCATCTGGTCCTCGGCACGGACGATCTTGCGGAGATGGGCGAGCTCAAAGACGTCCGACGTGCTGCCAGGGAGGCGGGACGACGTCTCGGCTGGAAGGCGACCACTCACCTCGTCGGCGGAAGGCTCTTCGTCCTCGACGAGCGCGAGGTACCCGAGGAGATCGAGCGGCTGGCTGGGAATGCGGCCGCTGCTGCGATTGACCGGGCCTGGGAGGAAGGCCGCCGGCCGCGACTGACCTGACCCGAGAAAGACGCAAGGGGCACCCCACCGCATCAGCACGGCTGGGTGCCCCTTCGCCGCCATGAGCGGTGTGTACCTCCGACCTCACGTCACTGCCGGGTCCGAAGGCTGCCACAGGAAGACGCCTGTCGATCACCGCCACGCCCCCGTGTGCGCAGGACAGCAAAAACGGACTGTGACCTTGTCATTCTCCTCGGCCGACGGGTCCGAGCAGTGGGCCGGGAGGTGCGGAGACCGGGGCTGAACCAGGCCAACACAGTGGATGATCGGATAAATGAACACCCCAAAAATTGCCCTGCATTCGGCGGCTCAATGCCCGGAAATCGCGACTCTCGCACGTTCTCTGCGGCACCTGTGAGATTCCTCCGTAATATGCACGACCAGATCAAGGCTCCCCGGGCGTTTGATTAGGGCCCGGCATGCCACGGCCCCCCACAGAAAATGGCCTCCTGATGAAGCTGAAGATCCCTGAAATGGCTCGTCGGCGTACCGTGCCCGGCTTGCTGGCCTCGGCCGTCGCCGCCACGGTCGCCGCCGCGATGGTCGTCCTGTCACCCGCCCAGGCAGTCGCCATCGCCACGCCGGTACCGCTGGCCACGGCGGCGAGTTTCTCCGTTCTGGCGGGCGCGGGAGTCACCAACACGGGCCCCACGGTGATCAGTCACGACCTCGGGACGCACCCGAACCCGTCCATCACCGGTTTCCCGCCCGGCGAGGTGCTCGGCGCTGTGCACGCCGCCGACGCCGTGGCGCTTCAGGCCAAGTCCGACCTGGTCACGGCGTACAACAACGCGGCTGGCCAGGCCACGGACTTCGCACTCGCGGCGGGCATCGGCAACGGCACCACGCTGCTTCCGGGCGTCTACACCGCTTCCTCGGGTGTCGGCCTCACCGGCGATCTGATCCTGGACGCCGGAGGAAACCCGAACTCCGTGTGGGTGTTCCAGATTCCGGAGGCCCTGACGACGGCCTCCTCCAGCCGCGTACTCCTGACGAACGGCGCTTCGCCGTGCAACGTGTACTGGCAGATCGGAAGTTCGGCCACCCTCGGGACGAACTCCACCTTCGTGGGCACCATCATGGCTCTGACGGACATCCACGTGACCACGGGGACCAACATCGAGGGCCGGGCGCTGGCTCGCAACGGCGCCGTGACGCTCGACACCAACCGGATCTTCCTCAACTCCTGCTCGACCGGAACGACCAGTGGCACGACGACTGGTACCACCAGCGGAACGACGACCGGCACCACGACCGGCACCACCACCGGATCGACGACCGGCACCACCACCGGCACCACCACCGGATCGACGACCGGCACCACCACCGGATCGACGACCGGCACCACCACCGGTCTGATCGGTGGAGGCTTGGTCAGCGGCGGCCTGGTCAGCGGTGGTCTCCTGGGCGGGCCGAGCGTCAACATGACGGCCGGCGCGACCACCGGGAACACGTCGGGCAACACCGCGGGCAACAACGTCACCACGGGCAACACTTCGGGCAACACCGCCGGAAACACCGCGGGTCAGAACGGCGGCGGCCAACCCGGTGAACACCACGGCAAGCCGGGTGAGCACGGCGGAGCGGACCACGGTGTCGGGCATGACCACCACGGCAAGCCGGGCGAGGAACATCAGGGCGCGCCGGGCAAGCCGGACCACGGCCATGGTGATCGGCCGGACGACAACAACGGTCATGGCTACGGCGACTACGGCGACTTCGGCAATTACGGCTACGGCGACGCACCGAAGTCCGACGGTCAGGAAGGCCACGAAAGCTAGTCGGCAGGTTGCGAGCCCGTACACCGGATGACGGCGTGCGGCGGGATCTCTCGATTCCGCCGCACGCCGCCGATGCCGGTCCGCGGAAATCCTCGGGCGCCAGGCAGCGAACACAGAGAAAGCAAGGTGGGCGGTGTCGAGCGGAACTGATTCAGCACACGTAAGGGAATACCGACGGACCGATGCCGGCCCGCTGCCGGGGGAACGGCGAAAGGACGCCGAACCGCCCCGCGAGCGGTCCCGTGGTGCCAGGGTCTTGAGAGCGGGGCTGCACACCGCCGTCCTCATGTGCGTGGTGACGACCCTGGTTCATCTCGGTGCCGTCTTTCTCCATGTGGCGCCCCCCAATCCCGTCTCACAGCGGTACAGCCGGCAGGTCGATGCGTGGGTGTACCCCCTTTTCGAACAGAACTGGCGGCTTTTCGCACCCAATCCCGACTCCGTCAATCACAGGGTGTGGGCGAGGACCGCGCACACCGGGCACGACGGCTCGACGCGGGTCAGCCCCTGGATCGACCTGACCACCCTGGATCGTGCCGCCGTCGAACACGACCCGTTTCCCAGCCACACAGCTCAGAACCTCCTGCGCCGTGCCTGGACCTCCTACGTCGACACACACGGCGCTGACGACACGGCACGCTCGCCGCGGGCCGCGATGATGCAGAAGTACCTGAGCAACATCGCCGCGGCCCGCGTCGCCGGTCACCGCGGAGGCACGTTCGAGTTCATCCAGCTCCGGGTCGTCACAGCACCCGTCGCCGCGCCCGGCACAGCGGCCGGGCGGCGGCCGCCCACGCCGGTGGAGAACCGGCTCCTGCCCTGGTGGAAGGTGACCCCCCATGGGAAATGAGCAGGTCCGCGAACTCCCGGCCACCACGACCGTACCTGGCGGGTCCGTGGGCGGGGCATCGGTCCCCGCCACCGTCCACCGTCTGCTCCTCGCACGGACCGAGGGCGTCTGGGACCTTCTCACCGGCCGACCGGTGTCCCTGTACGCCACGTCGGTTCTGCGGATCGGGTACGGGCTGCTCTACCTGGTCTTCCTCCTGCGGGAGTTCCCCCACCGGTACGAAATCTGGGGTCCCGGCTCCCCGTGGACACCCGCACTGGCGGCACAGCTCTTCGACCAGACAGGCTGGTGGAGCTTCCTGCTCCTGTCGGACAGCCGTGCCTACTTCGAGCTCTGCTATGTGCTGGCCCTCTTGACGTCCGCGCTCTTCATGCTGGGCTGGCGGACCCGGGCCACGTCCGTGCTGTTCGCCGCCGTGGTGGTCTCCTTCCACGCCAGGGCGATCTTCATGACGGACGGGGGCGACAATCTCCTGCTCCTGATGGCCCTCTACCTCGTGCTCACCGCGTGCGGTCGGCGCTGGTCCCTGGACGCACGCCGAAAGCGGATCAAGGCGGCGCGCACGGACGGTGCGCGGACGCGGAGCGTTGTCGCGGAGGACCTGCGTGCGGCCCGCCGGACGCTGGTCACCGTGGTGCACAACTGCGGCGTCCTCGTGATCGCGGCGCAGGTCTGCTTCCTGTACGGATCGGCCGGTCTGTACAAGGTTCAGGGCTCGTTCTGGGACGACGGCACCGCCCTGCACTATGTGCTGAACCTGGAGCTCTTCCAGCCGTGGCCCGAGCTGTCCCACGCCATGGACCGGTATCCGCTCGCGATGGCGGTCGTCGGTTATCTGACCGTTCTCACCCAGGTCGCCTTTCCGTTCGTGCTCTTCGGCCGGCTCAAGTACCCCGTCCTGGCCGTGCTGCTGGGCATGCACGTCGCCATCGCCGTGGTTCTCGGACTGCCGCTCTTCTCGGGCACGATGATCGTCGCTGACGCAGTGTTCCTCCCCGACCGCTTCTACACATTCCTGCCTCACCTCCTTCGGCGCAGTGCCAGCCGAGGCAACGTGCCGGCGCCGGGGCAGGGAACAGGGCTCGGGTCCGTCCCCCAGCAGGGCGGCCACCCGGACGGCCGGGAGGAGTACAGGCCGGTGTCACGCCCGGCGAGCGGTCACGCCGGTCCGCCACCGTCCGGCCCGACGGTGGCGCAGTAGAAGCCGCGCGGACCCGTGATCAGGAAGGGACCGCCCAACTGGTGAACGCTCCTCGCACAACAGCGACTCCCCGCGCACCGGGGGCGCAGGACCGGAACCCGGAACACAGTCCCGGAAACTCCGGCACGCGCTGAGACAGTGCGGGAGATACCCCGCCGGTACTCCACATCCGTGCGGCCGCCGCTCCGCGCCGCAGCGAAACGCGGAGTAGTGTGGACAGTACCGAGGGCATCCCGCACACCGGCTTCCACGCCGGGTCGTCCCCGGCGAAAGATGAAACCCGGGCCGCCGCGGAGGCGGCCCGGAGACGGGTCCGCATCATGTCGGCGACCTTGCTTCCCACCCTGCCGCACGCCGAGCCCGTCGCAGCCCCGGCCGCGCGTCTCGCACTGAAGACCGCCAGCACCTCCCGGGGACTCCTGGACGGAGCCTGGTGGCCCCGGTCCCGGGATCTGCTGAGCGAACTGCCCGCGCTCACGGACGTGTTGGATCCCCTCTGGGGCCGCATCACCCGCATCGCCGTCAACCCTGAGCACTGGCCGGTCATCCCCCGCAAGATTCCCGTGAGCGGGCACATCGTCAAGGTCGGCTGGTTCACCCCGGAGATCGACCCGCACAAGCTGCTGCTGCTCTCCTACGGCACCGGCCGCTTCGATCTCCTCGTCGTCCCGCCCGGGACCGGAGCGGAGTCGGCGGCCCGGCTGATGGCAGCCGCGTCCGAGGACGACGGCCCGCCCCTGACCGCAAGCGCTCTGATCGCAGCGGAGGACGCCCGGCACGGCGTCTCAGCCACCGACCGGCCACTGGACGCGGAGGAGGCGTGGGAGTACGAGGGCGGCGCCTCGGCGGTGTCCGCGACCGTTCCCGGACAGACCGGTACGCCGGGGCCGGTCAGCCGGTTGATCATCGGTATGTGAGGTGGCCGCCGTGAACGCCTTCCTGACGACCGCCGCCTTCCTGGTCCTCGCCGCAGTGGCGGCGTACGTGATCCACCGGCTCGACCTCCAGCACGCCGACAGGATCGCCGCGTACCGGTACAGCACCCCCCGGCCCGGCCGCCGCGGCCGCTGTGCGCCACAGCCGTACCCCGCACTTCAGGTGATCATCCGGGCTCCCAGCCGGCCGCCCGGCCGCGCCTCGGAGCCGTCGGCTCCGCCCGCGGCGACGCGAACCGGCGTTACAGCCGGGCCCCGGACCGGGCGGGGCGCGGCCAGGACCCGCGGACCGGGGCATCTGAGCAACTTCCGAACCGAGGCGCCATGACTCTTCCACAGCTGAACATCTACCGGCACGACCGGGACAGGCGGGCACTGGTCACCCTGGCCGGTGTGATCGACCCCTCCACCGCGCCCCAGGTGCGCGCCGCGCTGGAGGGGTGCCTGCAGGACGGCATCATCCTCATCGACGTCGATCTGACCACCGTCGACCGCTGTGACAGCAGCGGCCTGCGCGTCTTCCTCGACGTGTCACGGCACGCCGCCGAGACCCACGCGTCCCTGCGGCTGCACCACCCCTGCCCGCAGACCGAACGACTGCTCACGGACACGGGCTCTGCCCGTCTGCTCCGTGCGACGAGACCGGGAGGAGCGCGGCCTCAGCGGGCCGGGCGCCGAGGAGATCGCCACACGGAGCGGGCCGCCAGGTAGAGCAGATCGGCGATGAGGGGCAGTACACCGGCGGAGGTCAGACAGAGCGTGCCGACGACGCCGGCCCCGATGGCGATCAGAGCGACTGCGGCGACGAGCACGCTCAGGAATAGGACCATGACGGAATGCCTCTCTTGAGGGAACCGCGGCGTGGATGGCTCGGGGCGGTCGTGAAGACCTGCGCTGGTCGAGCGGCGCGGCTGACCTATCGCCCCCGCCGTCCCGACACCGTTGCGCCGGTCGCGCCCGGCGGTGACCCGTCAGCCCGGCGAACCGCGCCCGCTCCCGGTGTCGATGAGGATCTGTTCCGCCTGGCTGATGTTGTCCGCCCGGACCGCCTGGGCCATCGCGGTGCGGGCGGCGTCCGGTGCCGCGTCCGGCGGGACCACCAGCAGCGAGAAGATGTCCCGGTCGCCCCGGGTGATCAGGACCGTGTTGTCACCCACCAGGAAGGAATCGATGTGGACCACGCGGTCGTCCACGAGGATACGCGTCGGGAGACCTTCCCAAGCTGCGGTGTCCAGCCCCACGCGGGGGTGTCCACGAGGCCGTTCGGCCGGGTTGTGCGCTTCTCCGGCTGGAGACGACCGCATCACGTGAAGGTGTCCTCGATGGTGCGTGGTGGCCGCGCTCGCGCGACATGGGTTGCCGAGCTGCCCGCCCTGCTGAGTGCCCTCATCGCCCCCCCTCGGCCCGGTGAGCGCTGGGCAGACGCCGGGGAACAGGAGGTGTATCCGAGCTGGTCATGAGGACCACCCGTCTGTAGGGCAGGTGCGACAACGGGACCGCCTCGCAGCTGCCACGCTACTCCTGGTGCCACGCGCGCCGGCGTCTCTGAACTCGCCCTTCTGTCGACCGGCCCCGACCGGAACGGATCCAGCACACATGAAGCCGGGAAACCCCGTGACCACACGAGAACCACGGAGGAGTGTCTTCCCAGGCCAGGCGCCCTGTAGCGAGCGTTTCCGCAGGTCACAGGCGCCTTCGGAGAAAACTCCTAAAGCGGGTGCCGCAGGTTCGAATCCTGCCGGGGGCACAGACCTGAACAGCAGGTCAGAGGGGTAAGAGGCCCCCCGTTCTGTTCGAACGGGGGGCCTTTCTCGTGCCACGGATGCCACGCGTGGCGGGAGCGCCCGCGCGCCTGATCGGTCGGCGCACTCACCATCGTGGCTGACTGTCGTCGGCTGAGGTTCGTGCCCCAACCGTGCCAAGTACAGAGATCAGCCACGGTCAGCGAAGGAGTCTGCGGCCGAGTTTCGCCTCACCAAGTCTCGAAACCGCAGGTCAGTGGCATGACGCGGTTGCTCTCGTCCGGATCTGTGTCGACGGCCACAGCGAGCGGGATACACGTAGGCTCATACTGAGTCATGACAAAGCCTGCTGCACCGAAGCGTCACTTGCCTACCAGCCCCTTCAAGGCCCCGGTCACACCGGCTCCCAAGCACTTCGCCACGGGCGACCAGGTTACCCATGACGTGCACGGTCTCGGCCGGGTAATCAGCGTCGAGGACGGAATCGCGGCGCTGGTGGATTTCGGCTCGGCGCAAATGCGGATCTTGAGCCCGTACGCCAAGATGACCAAGCTGTAGGACCACTGTGCCCGGTCACGGCACTCCAGGCCCCATGAGGGACCTGTAACGAAAGAGAGACCTCTCATCAATCCCACGTCGCTGTTCTCCGCTCTGGAAAAGCAACCCCGCTACTCCACTGCGGCATCGCCGCCTCCGACGACAAACCCCTTCCAGGCCCCAGACTTCAGGGAAGACGAGATCTTCCTACTCGACGATGCACAGGAGCCCGCCTCAGGCATGCGTGCGGCGCGCCCCAAGGTGGCTTAGCTCCACGAATGACGGTGACTTCGGCAGCCGGCCGCGGGCCGTCTCCCATGCTGCGGAGGAGCGCGGCCGTCTCAGTTTCCGTCTCATTCAGCCCCGTTCACGGTCATTCAGACGAGACCCGGAGCCGTCCCCACGCCAGTGGCCATCCGCCCATGAACCCAGGTGAACGGCCCCGAACGATGCCCAGGACCCCACCACCACAGTTGGAAAGCGTGCGCCCCTGAGCAACCTCCTTGGGCCGCCGTGCACCGCTGCGCGGAGCAGTGCGCCTTCCACTATGGACATGTGCCCGGCAATCCTGCACTGGTCCGCACGACGGTCGAGACCGGGGGTGGGAGACGTGGCTCGTACGCAGTCCAGGTGTGGAGCGCTCACGGAGAAGGGCACTCGGTGCCGGCGGCTGGCGATGGTCGGTGCGTCGCGATGCAACCTGCACCGTGGCGAGTGGTCGTCGTACACCATCGAGAAGCGCAAGGAAGCCGAACGCAAGGCGAAGACACGCAAGCGGCGCAAGTGACCCCAGCCGGTGTGAGGTGACATCCATGGCTGACATCAGCGACAGCGGACAGCGGCGGCGCGGTGCAGTCTGACACGGCCACGGCCGCCCCACGCAGCACGGGCGGACAGGCGATCAGACCGAACTCCCAAAGCGGGTGTCGCAGGTTCGAATCCTGCCGGGGGCACAGAGGAACGCCTGGTCGAGGCCCTTCCGTCCGACGGACGGAAGGGCCTTCGTACTCGCAGCGCACATATGGCACACATGCCGTGCGCACCGATGGTGGGAGCTGTGCAGCATGCCCGTCAAAGATGAGCTGGTCCGGTGTCGGTACGAGAAGCTGGTCGACCGCTCGGAGAGCCTGATGCTGGCTTCCCTTGGGCCTCGCTACCGGGGCTGCCACGGACAGCTGATCCTGAGCAGCGGCGATCTTGAGGAGATGGGCGGACTGAGGGACGTCCGTCGTGCTGCACGCGAGGCGGGCCGACGGGGACGCTGCCGACGCCCTCGACGCAGAACTCCGCGGCCACGAGTAGAAGCACGTACGGTCGCCCGTCGCCGGCCCACCTTGCTGAAGAGGCGACGCAGCATGCCGGAAATCTGTCGAGTCCGACCTGCGGCGGCTCTACGCTTCCCGCATGGCCCATGGAAAGACGTCGTACGTTTGCCTGCCCTGCCGGGCCTCGTACAAGCAGCCCTACCCCGGCTACCACGACCACGGCCGTGTCTGTCCACGCTGCGCCGAACCACTGATCCACGTCGGCTCCGCCTTCGCAGCACCCAAGGGGCGGGACACCGCCGCCTGGCGCACCCTCTCCGTGCTGCTGCACGCCGGTGTGCGCTTCCACAAGAGCTGCTGCGGCGGCCCCGGCTACCGCCCACGCACCCTCAGCGAGGTGCGCGAGCGGATGGCCTATGCCCGGGCCACCGGAGAACCATTCGCTCAGGCGTTGGTCCGTCGCAACCTGCCCTAGCGGCCCGAAAGCAGGGGGCGGGACGCGAGGTAGCCACGCGCAGCACCGCCCGCGAGGGCCTGAATGACGGGGCGCGTCACCGGCCCCGCTCCCGACGGCAATGTCCCCCCGACGGCCCAACATGACGTGTCGCCCACATGGATGAACAATTGGCTGAGTAGTGTCCCAATCGAGGCAATCCGTGAAAGGCGAACCAAATGCGCATTCGACGAATCCTCGCCGCCGTCATCGCCACGGCAGCCCTCGCCGGACTCGGCCTCACAGGCGCCGCCACCGCCACCGCCGCCAGCCTCACCCCGGGCGAGTGTGAGCAGGGCGGCGGAACGGTCAATTGGGCGAACAACACGTGCAGTGGCGGTAGGTACGACGGGCAGATGGTCGACTGAACCCCACCAGGCGCCCCGCAGCCACGCGCTGCGGGGCGGTACGACTCCGATCGGAATTCCGTCCTTCGACGCGGGGCGAGGCTGCTGGTGTTCTCGATCGCAGGGCGCAGGGCGCAGGGCGCAGTTGCGGACGAAGCGACTGTCGGGCGAGAGGTTCAGGACGGACAGGTCATAACTGAGCCCCCTCACCGCGCTCTTCGGCAGGAGGGGGTTCAGGACGGCTCGTTCAGCAGGACGCGGGCGGGATGCTCTGGTCGTACTGGAAGACATTGCGGGGGTCGTAATCCGCCTTGATCCTGCGCAGTCGGCCGAAGTTGGAGCCCCAGTAGGCGGTCTCCCACTCCTGCATGCCGATGTTCGGCACGTTGACGTAGGCGCCGTCCACGTAGGGCCGCAGTGCCTGGCTGAATTCGGCGATCCAGGCCTGGGCCTGCGGGGTGAGCGGGTCGCAGACGCCCGGCCGGTCACTGCGCTTGCCCCAGCCGGCGCCGGGCTCGGCGTAGAAGAGCGCGTCGCGGTGCGGGAACGCCGTGCCGCCGCGGGGGCTCTTCCTGACCGTGCCCCCGAACGCCTGGACGAAGTAGTTGCTGTCGTCCGTAGGGGCTTTCCTGATGAACGAGGCGATCACGTCGATCGCCTTGGTCGGGAACGGCTTCTTGGCGAACTGCGAGGAGAACTTCCAGTTCGCGGGTTCGAGCGTGATCGGGGTCTGGAATCCCGCATACACGTCGCCCCAGTTTCCCACCTGCGTCTTGACCTTGGGGCTGTCGATCGACAGGAGGGGGGCCAGCAGCTTCTTCGCCTCCGCGGGTGTTCCTTCCGGAAGAACGGCGAACAGCAGGATCTGGTGCGGGTGGACTTCGAGCTGGGTGCCGAGGCGGTTGTCGGTGAACGGCATCGTGCGCTGGTAAGCCTGGAAGACCCTGCGCAGGTCGCCGATTCCGTCCCACGTGGCCGTCAGATACGTGACGCTCTTCAGCGGGGCCAGCTTGTAGGTGAGCGAGGTGACGATTCCGAAGTTGCCGTTGCCCGCTCCGCGCAGCGCCCAGAGCAGGTCGGCGTGGTGGTGCAGATCGACCTTGATCACCTTGGCGCACTCGCCGCCCTCCGCGACGACGATCTCGGCGCCGATCAGGCTGTCGCAGGCCATGCCGAGCCAGCGAGTGAGGAAGCCGAAGCCGCCGCCGAGCGTCGCGCCGGCCAGGCCCACGCTGCCTTCGGTACCGGTCGTCACCGCGAAGTTCCGCTTCGCGAGCGTGGTCACCGCTTCCAGCTGGTTGAGTCCGGCGCCGACCGTCGCGACACGAGCGGAGGCGTCGATGTGGACCGACTTCAGCTCGCTGATGTCGATCACGAGGCCGTTGTCGACGTTCGACCAGCCCTCCAGGCTGTGGCGGCCACTCCTCACGCGCAGCGCGACGTCGTTCTGCCGCGCCCACGTCAGGGCGTTGACCACGTCCTGGGTGTTCTGAGCGAAGACGATGACCAGCGGATAGTGGGAGAAGAGCTGGTCCCAGCCGAGGCGCGCGTCCGTGTACCCGGGGTCGTCGGGGCGGACGATGCGGCCGGTCAGTTTCGCCGGCCGGCACTGTGCCCCGTGCCCCCCGCTCACGGTGGCCTCGGTCACCGCACTCGCACCGGGGGCTTCGGCCGCCGCGACGGCCGGCACTACGACCGCGCCGGCACCTGCGACCGCCGTCGTCTTGAGCAGTCCGCGACGGGAAAAGTCGTTCATGGTCCCTGTCCTCTCACCGCCAATGGGTGCAAATCAGTCCTTTATGGACTTCATGCGAAGCGGACGCTAGCAAGGGCGCTCCCGGTGCACCGTCTCGACACGCTCGCGGCCTCGGACCAGGCGCCTGACGCCGTAGCCCCGCACCTCCCGCGCCGGCCGCGCCCAGACGGAACCGGTCCGCGTAACGGTGAACCGGGGAGGCACTGTGAGCCGCGCGGAGGTCTGACGGGCGACCCGTGGCCGGGCTGCCTGCGGTCGCCAGGGGCCGGCGGGCACACGGGCAGCCGCCGGCCCGGTGTGGGAAGCCGCGGGACGCCCCGGCCTCTCCCAAGGGGTTGTCCAGCGCGCTCACCGAGTCCACACCTGCTGTAACTCTTCGACCTAGATGGCCTCCAGCGGCATCCACGAGTGCGGCGCGGCGTGTTCTTGCGCTTGGCCGCGGAGAGCCCGCCTCGGGAGCTGCGTCTGTGACGGGTCCCTTTGGTCAGTGGTCTGGTCAGTGGTCGGCCACGATCAGCCGGTAACCGACGTCCATCGCTTCGAGCCCGAGCAACTCGGCGTGGCGGGTGTGCCAGCGGCCTGCCGCCAAGTCGTCCGCGAGCCGGGTCAGGCCCGGCGCGAGCGCGTCGTCGCCGGTCTGGGCCAGCATGGAGATCCCCGCGCGCACCTGTGGGTCGAGGTAGGCGTGCGGGCGGCGCCAGTACGCGGCCCCGAAGCCGTCGACGCAGTCGTGGGGGATGCGGACCGGCTCCTGGCGGCCCCCGCCGAGCAGGTCGATCAGCCGGTCGGTCGGGACGGCCCGGCTGTCGTCGAACGCGGCTGCCTCCGGGAGGTAGTCCCGTACGAGCCAGAACCGCTCGCGGAAGATCCGCTGGTCCCACGTCAGGACGACCACGCGGCGGCGGGCGACCCTGCGCAGCTCGCGGATGCCGGCCGCCAGGTCGACCCAGTGGCGGACGGTCAGCAGGGCCATGACGGCGTCGACGGCGCCGTCGCGCAGCGGGAGGTGCTCCGCGACGGCCCGCACCGCCGGAGCGCCTCCCGCCGGACGCTGGCTGATCATGACCTGGCTGGGTTCGACCGCCAGCACCGTCCGCGGTGGTTCGTACGAGCCACCGCCCGCCCCCACGTTGAGTACGTCTGTCGCGTCCCCGACCGCGGCATGGATCTGGGCGGCGATCCGCGGATCGGGTTGCCGCGTCCGGGCGTATGCGGCGCCGAGTGCGTCGTAGAGGG
Organism: Streptomyces canarius; assembly: GCF_014650735.1. NCBI lineage: Bacteria > Bacillati > Actinomycetota > Actinomycetes > Kitasatosporales > Streptomycetaceae > Streptomyces > Streptomyces canarius. The sequence continues at coordinate 217,234 of NZ_BMVN01000006.1, read as the reverse complement.
CCATGACGGTCAGTGTGCGGAGCCGCCGTGGTCGTTGGGGCGTTTGTCGAGCCGGAGTCGACCGGTGCCGGGATGCGGAGCGACGGGGTCGGGCGCCCCTGCGGTGGGCCCCGTCGGCCGCGTCGGCGTCAGAACGCAGAGCGTTCCCGCGCGGGCTCGGCGGAGGGCCGGGCCGGGGTCCGGCGGGCGGCCGTGGCCAGCGCCAGCGTGACGCAGAGCGAGGCCGCCGCCATCGCGGTCATCGCCATGGCCGGCGAGGTGAACTGGGCCACCGCGCCGGCCAGCGCCGCGCTCACGCCCTGGCAGGTCAGCATGCCGGCCGAGTGCAGTCCCAGCGCCTGGCCGGCCAGGTCGCCGGGGGTCAGGCTCATCAGCCGCTCCTGCTGGACCAGGCTCGCGCCGAAACCGGCGGAGGCCACGGTCACGCAGACCACCGCCACCGGCACCGGCGGGTGCGCGGAGAACACCAGGTACGGCGTCGCGAGCAGCAGCAGGAGCGGGGTCGCCAGCCGGCGCCGGACCGCGGGCCGCAGCAGACGGCCCACCGTCACGTCCCCGGCGAACATGCCGAGCGCGGCACACGCGAACAGGGTGCCCGCCGCGTGCGGTGCGTACGACACGTAGAGGGACTCGCAGCCGACGACCATGCCGTTGGGCAGCCACAGGCCGAGGTAGGTGAGGCGGCGCGGACGGGACGACCACAGCTCGGCGTTGGCGCGCCAGGTCGCCGACGGCGAGGGGCGGCCCGTGGCCCGGGGCGGCCGGGCGGTCAGACCGAGGCGCAGGACGAGCGCGGCCGTCAGGTACAGGGCCACGGCCAGCAGCAGACAGGCCCGCGGGGAGAGGGCGGCGAGCAGGGCGCCGCCGGTGGCGAACCCGGCGATCTGCATGAGCCCGCTCATCATGTTGAACAGCGAACGCCCGGGCAGGTAGCCGTCCTTGGCGAGGATCTCGTTCAGCAGCCCCCAGCGGACCCCGCCCCCGAGTGAGGCGACCAGACCCAGGAGCAGGACGACGGTGAACAGCGCGCCGAGCGGCAGACCGGGCAGCGCCTGCACCGCCGTACCGGCGGCGAAGGCCAGCGAGACGGCGGTGAGGGTGGTGCGCGGGGGCAGCCGGTCGGCGCCGGAGAGCAGGAGGGTCGCGCCGAGCACCTGGGCGAGGGACGGACCGAACATGCTCAGCGCCGACAGGAGGGGGGAGCCGGTCGCCCGGTACACGAGCGTGCCGAGGGCGAGGCCGCCGACGGTCCCGGCGGCGGTCTGGGCGGCGGTGCCGAGGAAGAGCGCGGTGAACTCGGGGGTGCGGAACAGGGATCGGTAACCGGGCATGTCGCGGAGTCTCGGGCGGGCCGCGGCGGGCTCGTTATTGTTTCGCCGTCGTGCGAAAGGTCCGTACGCGGCGTACGAGGAGGCGCTCGTGGGGTGGTGGCAGCTCAACGCGGACACCCTGGCCCGGAGCCGGTTCGTCATCTCGCCGCTCGCCGAGACCTTCGCCGCGCTGAAGCTGCTGCACGCCGGGCAGGGAACGCACCCCGGTGAGCACTCCTGGCTGGGCACGCACCTGCCCGCCTACCGGGACACGCTCGCGGCCGACCCGGTGACGGCCCGGCTGGTGCGGGCGGGGCTGGGGCGGGAGTGGATCGCCGACTTCCTCACGCCCACGCCCCGCGACGGCGAGAGCCTCCGGGACGGGATCGCCCGGGTCCGCGCCACCCGGCCGGCGGACGCCCGCGCGCACCTGCGGCTCTCCCTCGCCGGACCGCTCCCCGCCGACCTGGACCGGGACGACCTGCCCGAACGGGCGGCCGTACTGCTGGAGTGGGTGTGGGAGGAGACCGTACGACCGTACTGGGGGCGGCGCCGGCGGGTGCTGGAGGCGGATGTGGTGGCGCGGACCGCGCAGGCGAGCCGGGGCGGCTGGGCGAGCGTGCTGGACTCCCTGCGGCCGGGCGGCACGCGGTGGCTCGGGGACAACCGGTTCCAGATCAACCTGCACGAGTACCCGCCGCGCGAGATCTCCGGTGCCGAGCTGGTGTTCGTGCCGGTGACCGCGCAGCGCACGGGCTGGGTGGCCTGGGAGGACGATGAGCGGTACGCCGTGGTCTACCCCTGTGCCGGTGTCCTGGCCGGGAACGCCGACCGGGTGGTGCCCACCGGGCTGGGCGCGCTGCTCGGGCCGGGCCGGGCGGCGGTGCTGGTGCTCCTCGGCTCCCCCCTGAGCACCACCCAGCTGACCGCCGTGACCGGCCAGGGTCTGGGCTCGGTGGGCCGGCACCTGAAGGTGCTCCGGGAGGCGGGGCTGGTGACGCGTCGGCGGGCCGGGCGATCGGTGCTGTACGTGCGGACGGCGGCCGGCGAGGTCCTGGTCGAGGCGGGGGGCGATGACACAGGGGGTTGGTGACGTCCTGAGCGACGCCGGGCGACACCGGGCGAGGAAACCGGTCGCCTCCTGGGCGAGGCCGGGCAGAGGGGGATGGTCCGGCGGGGCTAGCATCCGGGCATGACGACTACTGAGCACAGCGGCTCTCCGCTGGACGTCGAGATCGGGGCCCTCCAGGGCGGTTCCGCGGATCTGTCGCGGTTCGCGGGCAAGGCCGTCCTCATCGTGAACGTGGCCTCCAAGTGCGGGCTGACCCCGCAGTACACCGGACTGGAGAAGCTCCAGGAGCAGTACGCCGAGCGGGGCTTCACCGTGCTGGGCGTGCCCTGCAACCAGTTCCTCGGGCAGGAGCCGGGCACCGCCGAGGAGATCGCGGAGTTCTGCTCGGCGACCTACGGCGTGACCTTCCCGCTGACGGAGAAGGTGGAGGTGAACGGGGCGGGCCGGCATCCGCTGTACGAGCGGCTCGTGGGCTTCGCCGACGCCGAGGGGCACAGCGGGGACATCCGCTGGAACTTCGAGAAGTTCTTGATCGGCCGGGACGGTCAGGTCGTCGCGCGGTTCTCGCCGCAGACCGAGCCGGAGTCGGCCGAGGTCGTCTCCGCGATCGAGGCCCAGCTCGGCTGAGCACGGCTCGGGCCCCGGTGGCCCGGTGGAAGGCGGTGAGCCCTCTCGGCAAGGACGGCGACTGGTCGAGAGGGCTCTCCTGGTGGTGCGTGTGCAGTTGTCGTGCGGACCAGGGTCAGGGAGAACCCCTCACGCCTTGACCGAGGACACGAAGGCGTTCCACGCGTCGGCGGGGAAGGCCAGGATCGGCCCCTCGGGCGTCTTGGAGTCGCGTACGGCGAGTTCGGCGGCGGTGGGCGACTTGACCTCGACGCAGGCGCCGTTGCCCGCGGAATAGGAAGACTTCATCCAGGTCTCCGAAGCGCCCTGAATCAGTGCCATGTCCACTCCTGTTGCGAGTTGCGGTAGTGCGGTTCACGCCAACCATGTCGTCTGACTGGCGTGATCGACGCTACCGGGCAACTGCTTGCTGCGGAGGAGCCGTTCACTCGACCGGATGGCATATTCCAGGTGAGCCTTCCATTGGAGTGGACCGGCGGTGTACGATCCCGCGCCCCGCATGACCCAGGATCAGTCGGCGTACAGTTTCGCCACGTCCGCGATGAATTTCCGGGACGCCTCCACATTGAGGGACTGCGCCCGCAGATGCTCGTACATCACGGCGTACTTCTGCACGTCCTGCGCCTTCTCCAGGTACAGGTCGCTGGTCACGCCCTCCAGGTACACCACGCTGGAGTCGGCCGCGTCGGCGAACTCCAGGATCGCGTACTGGCCGTTGAGCCCCGGGTGCGCGCCCACGTCGAAGGGCAGCACCTGCACGGTGACGTGCGGCAGCTGCGACATCTCGATCAGGTGCTCCAGCTGTTCCCGCATCACCAGCCGGCTGCCCACGACCCGCTTCAGCGCGGCCTCGTCCAGCACCACCCACAGCCGGAGCGGATTGGCCTGGGCGGTGATGCGTTCCTGTCGGCGCATCCGCACCTGGACACGCTTCTCGATCTCCGTGGTCGACGTCTCCGGCAACGCGCCCTGCACCAGCGCCTCGGCGTAGGCCCGGGTCTGCAACAGCCCGGTCACCAACTGGGGTTCGTACACCCGCAGCGACTCGGCGTCCGTCTCCAGACCGATGTACACGCTGTACGGGATGTCGCCGAAGGTGTGCCACCAGCCCTGCTGCCGGGAGTCCCGGGCCATCTCCATCAGCGAGTCGACCATCCGCTGGTCCTCGACCTCGTACACCCCGCACAGATCGCGCACGTCGCGCTGGCTGATGCTTCTCCGGCCGTTCTCCAGCCGGCTGATCTTCGACTGCGACACCAGCAGCCGCTCCGCCACCTCTTCGGCCGTCATGCCCTTGAGCTCACGGAGCCTGCGCAGCTCCTGGCCCAGCCGGCGCCGCCTGACGGTGGGATTGACATTGGACGCCACGGGACGCGCACCTCCGGCTGCCTGCCTGTTGCTTGACACTTTGCGTATCTGCTGTTGAGCAGACTGCCACCAAGGCGCTTTCCACCGCTGGGAAACCGTGGATATGCGGCCGGGGACGCGGTCGAGCGGGGCGGCGAGACCAGAGGATCTCACCGCCCCGCTCGGACCTGCGGCTCCCGAACCGGGTCTGTGGGGACCGGGGTTACGGCTCAGTGGGCCACGGCGCGTGCCATGGACCCGCGACGCGGCTGCATCGGAACCCCGCGTGCGGGTTCCGGCGCGGGCCTGGCGCCGGGCGCGGCCTGCCGGCCGGCCGGGGCCGGGCCGCGGCGCGGCTGGGCCGCCGCGCCGTTCTGCACGTCCATGACGGCGTGGGCGACGAGCCCGCCCATGGGGTCGTGCCGGATCAGATCCCGCAACCGGGACCGGGACGACCGGCCCTCGTTCCCGGGATACAGGTGCTTGCCGAGCCCGACGGCGTGCGCCAGGGCGGCGAGCGCCGCGGTCCGCGGGTCCGGCGGTACGCCGGTGCGGATCGCGGAGTCCAGCCGGGAGCGGATCTCCCGGCTGATGGCGGTGTCCGTCGCCTGGTAACGCGTCGTCGGCAGCACCCCGCACATCTGGCCGGGTACGGCGGCGACCATGCCGCACCGCTCCAGATGCGAGAGGTAGGTCTGCCTGAGCCCCAGCCGGGGCCCGCCGATCCAGTGGACGGCACGCACGGGAGCGCCACGCCTTCGCAGCAACTCCAACGCGCAGTCCAGAGTCGGATCTCCTGTCGGCCGTGGCACCACCACGGCGATACGATCCCCGTCTGGGGCTATCCGTCCGGCCAGCGCCAGCTCCACTAGCTGTGCACCGGCCAGACCGAGGTCGAGCGACTGCGGCTGCGCAGTGGTACCCGTGGCCGGGTCCAGTGCGAGCAACAGAAGCTCCTCCGGAAGTGTTCTGCGGCTCCTGCCCATCCATGCCTCCCCGCGTGGATGAATGACAGGGTGACCCCTCTCACATTGGTCTGTCGAGGGTGCGTGACCGGTTCGTGAGGGAACCGGTAGGTATGTCGTTCTCGTCTACCGCAGGGGCCAAGTCCTCACACAGGACACTGGTACATGGTTCGGACAGGGCGCGCGCGAAGGCGTGCGGCGCATGGAGGAGGCATCGGTGGCGGGCGAGTCCCCCGACAGGTCGAAGCAGCGCGAGTCGTCGGCGGAACCGACGTCGGGGAGCGCGGGTTCGGTTCCCGAGGCGCGCGATCCGCGTCTCGGGGTGTCCCGCGAACGGAAGTCGTCGGGCGGCGACACGGCGACGAAGGTCCTGACGGTACGACCCGAAACCCCGGCCGAGCGGGAGCAGTCGGCCGACCCCGAGGACACCGCCCTCCAGGCGGCGGTGTCGACCTGGGTACGCGAACCGAGCCCGGACACGCCCGCGAACGCCGACGACACCGACGGGAAGGCCCCGAAGGCCGACGCCTCGTCCGAGGCGGAGGGCGAGGCCGAGGAGCCGTCCGACGCGGATGCGGATGCGGACGGGGAGACCGCGGCGGAGGGCTCCGCCGACGCGAAGGCCGAGACTGACGCCCCGTCCGACACGGGCACGGAGGCCGAGGCGAAGGACACCGACGGCGCCGAACCGACCGGGGACGAGGACGCCGAGGCCGACGCCGAGGCCGACGCGGACGCTGACGCTGACGCGAAGAACGAGGCGGACGCTGACGCGGACGCGGAGAGCGCGGCAGGCGCCAAGGCGGCCACCGAGGACGAGGCGGCTGAGGACGGGGACGGACCGGAGGCCGCCGATGGCGGGGACGCCCCACAGGGGCCACCCGCGGCCGACGACGAGAGCCGCACAGGTGGTGCGGGTGGGAACGAGGACGCCGAAGGCGAAGCCGAGGCGGCGGACGACGACGGGCCCCGCACGGACCCCCCAGCCAAGGACACCGGCGCCAAGGACCCTGCCCCCAAGAAGACCGGCGTCGACCAGCCCACCACCGTCTTCAAGGCCGTCCGCCCCAAGACACCCCCCGTCGACCAGCCGACGACCATGCTCAAGCTCGGCGGCAAGCCGGCCGCCCCCGAGTCCGACTCCGGGTCCGAGTCCGCCCCCGAACGCACCAGCAAGTTCGTCGCGCTGAAGGACGACCTGCGCAAGCCGGCCGCCCAGGCCAACGCCAAGGCCCCGGACGCCACCACCCCCGTCCCGCAGGTCGGCCCCGAGCGCACCACCCAGCAGCCGCTCCCGCCCAAGCCCCCGCTGGACCTGCTGGCGGAGCTGACGAACACGCCCCCGCCCCCGGAGACCCCGGTCCGCACGCTCGTGCGCCGGATCAAGATCTGGACCCCGCTGGTCCTGCTCCTGGCGATCATCTTTGCGGTCGTACAGGCCGTGCGCCCGCTGCCGACGCCCACCCTCGCGCTCACCGGCAAGGACAGCTACACCTTCGCCGGCGACCGCACCCAGCTGCCCTGGCCCGGCGAGGGCCAGGGCTGGATGGACGTGGACGGCGTCGGCACGATGGGGCACTTCGGCAAGCAGACCCCCGTGGCCATCGGCTCGGTCGCCAAGACCATGACGGCGTACATCATCCTCAGGGACCACCCGCTGAAGGCGGGCGAGGAGGGCCCGAAGATCAAGGTGGACCCGACGGCCGAGAAGGAGGGCGGCTACAACAAGGCCGGCGAGTCGACGCTCGACACCGTCAAGGCCGGTGAGACCCTCACCGAGAAGCAGGCCCTGTCGGCCGTCCTGATCCCCTCCGCCAACAACATCGCGCGGCTGCTCGCGCGCTGGGACGCGGGCTCGGAGGCGGCGTTCGTCAAGAAGATGAACGCCACCGCCAGGGAACTGGGGATGTCCGACACGACGTACACCGACCCCTCGGGGCTGAAGGAGACCACCGTCTCCACGGCCGAGGACCAGGTGAAGCTGGGCCGCGCGTTCGTGAAGGTCCCGGCCCTGGTCGCGATCAGCAGCGCGGCGAGCTGGACGGACCCCTCCGGCAAGTTCTGGCCCAACTACAACGAGCTGCCGTACCGCATCGGCGCGATCGGCATCAAGACCGGCAGCACCACCGCGGCCGGCGGCAACCTGCTCTTCGCCTCCCGCAAGCAGGTCGGCGGGCAGACGGTGACGATCGTCGGCGCGATCCTCGGCCAGCACAAGCCGGAGATCCTGAAGACGGTCAACGCGGTCAGCAAGACGGCGCTGCTCGCCGCCCAGGACGCGCTGACCTCGGCGAAGATCGTGAAGAAGGGGGAGGTCGTCGGGTACGTGGACGACCGGCTCGGCGGCCGTACCCCGGTCGTGGTGACGAAGGACGTCACGGCGGCCGGCTGGGCCGGGATGAAGGTGAAGCTGTCCTTCGCGTCCGGGACCGTGCCGCACAGCGCGAAGGCCGGCACCCGGGTCGGGACGCTCACCGTGGGTGACGGTTCGGCCGGTGCGGTGAAGGTCCCGGTGGCCCTCCAGAAGGACCTGGCGGAGCCCGGTATCGGCGCCAAGCTGACCCGGCTGGGCTGACCGGCCGGGCCGGGGTCGTACGCCCCCCGCGCACCCCGTCATGGAGCCCCCACCCGGGAGCCCCGTGGCGGGGTGCGTGCTAGCGTCACGAATCGGGGCAGGTCGCCGGTCCCGGGACAGGACGGCGAACTGAACGGAACGCGGCCGGGTACTCCTAGGGAAGCGGCCGAGAACAGAAGACGGGACACGGGGAGTGCCTTCAGGTGGCCACAGCGGAGCCGACACACGCCGACGACGCGGATCCGGGCCCGGGATCCGGCCCGCGAATACGTCTGTCCACGACTGACCCGGACCGGCGTGCCGCCGGGCCCGACGCCGGGGCGCGCCCCGGCGGACGCGCCCGTCTGCTCGCCGCCCTGGAACCGCTCAGACAGCGGCTGCTCCGGCACCCCGCGCTGTCGATGACGGCGCTCTCGGGCGTGCTGCACATCATCTGGTTCTTCACGTTCGCGAACAGCGGTGGCGATCTCGCCGCGCAGGACGCGTGGGCGGAGTTCGTCGGCCGGCACCCGGACTCGGCGTACAACCTCGCCTGGTACGGCGGCATGCACCCGGTGTCGTACAGCGTGGTGTCGCCGTATCTGATGTCGGTGCTCGGTGTGCGGACGACGATGATGATCGCCGGGACGGTCTCGGCCGGTCTGCTGACCACGGTGCTGATCCGCAGCCGGGCGGTGAAGAACCCGCTGTGGGCCTCGCTCGCCGGGGTCTTCGCGTTCCTGTGCAACGCGATCTCCGGCCGGGTGACCTTCGGGCTCGGCACGATGTTCGCGCTCGGCTCGGTCGCGGCGGTGTTCTGCTGGCCGTACCGGTGGCGGTTCAAACGCTGGGCGAAGGCCCTGGTCGCCGCCCCGCTGGCGGCGCTCGCCACGATGGCCTCACCGGTCGCGGGGCTGTTCGTGGGCCTGGTCGCGGTCGCCCTGTTCCTCCAGAAGCGGCGGCCGGGCGCGTGGGCGCTGGGGCTCGCGCCGGCGGCGGTGGTCGCGGTGTCGGCCTGGCTGTTCCCGTTCTCCGGCACCCAGCCGATGGGGTTCGGCTCGGTGATCATGCCGCTGTCGTACGGCCTGCTGTGCCTGTTCCTGGTGCCGAAGGAGTGGGTGACGGTCCGGCTGACCGCCGCCGTCTACAGCGTCGCCGTCGTCCTGGTGTGGCTGATCAGTTCGCAGATCGGGTCCAACATCTCGCGGCTGCCGATGCTGTTCGCGGGCGCGACCCTGATCGCGGCGCTGCCGTACACCGTGCCGAAGTCCCGCAAGTGGTACGTGACCGTGCTGGCCTTCCTCGGCTTCGCCGGCTGGCTCGGCTTCAAGTCGGTGGACGACATCCTCCACACCACCCCGGCCGCCTCCTGGGCGCGGGAACTCGCCCCGCTGGTCAACGAGCTCCAGAAGGCCGGCGCCGAGAAGGGCCGGGTCGAGGTGGTCCCGGCCCGCTCGCACCGCGAGGCCTCCGCGCTCGCGCCGTACGTCAACCTGGCCCGCGGCTGGAACCGGCAGGCCGACATGGAGCGCAACCCGCTCTTCTACGACGACACGCTCAACTCGGCGAACTACCACGAGTGGCTCCAGCGGTGGGCCGTGCACTACGTGGTGCTGCCGAAGGACAACCCGGACGGTGACGGCGGCGTGCGCGAGCGGCAGCTGCTGCGGCGCGGGATGCCGTATCTGAAGCAGGTCTGGGGCGACGCGAACTGGCAGCTGTTCAAGGTGACCGATCCGGCGCCGCTCGCCGAGCCGAACGCGGTGGTGGACCGGGCCGAGCAGGGCGAGATGACGCTGCGGGTGCGCAAGGCCGGGCGGATCCTGATCCGGATCCCGTACTCGCCGTGGCTGAGCATCGTCGACGAGCACGGCAGGAGCCAGTCCTACGAGAAGGTCAAGGCGTGCCTGATGGCCACGCCGGAGGACGTCGACGGGGACAAGTGGACCACGCTGCTCGCGCCGAAGCCGGGCACGTACCGGCTGGCCGCGCCGTACCAGCTGCCGCGCGGTACGCCGTGCCCCGACGAACTGAGCAAGCCCTGACGGTCAGCGGAGCCGGTCGGCGTACGTGTCCGTGCCCGGCACCGTCGGGATGAACGGCGCCACCAGCTCCACCCGGCCCAGCCCCGCCGCGGCCACCTGCCCGTCCAGCCCCGTGAAGTGCTCCTCCCAGCACGCGTGGGGGTCCCGCTCCAGGAACCACAGCAGGGTCAGCCGGGTGTCCACGCCCTCGACCTGCCGGACGTAGGTCATGCGGTCGCCCGGCAGCGGGGTGGGCCGGAACACGGTCACCATCGCCGCCGGGGAGCCCGCGAGGCGGCGCGGCAGATGGCGGGCGCGCAACCACTCCAGCAGTGCCGCCCGCCGCTGCGGCGACTCGGCGTCGATCACCTCCAGCACCAGGCCCGGGTACGGGTGGTCGAGGGCGTGGAAGTCCCGGGGACCGGCGGCGCCGTCCCGGTACACCGTCGTCTCGTGGTCCTGGAAGGCCGTGAAGACGTGGGTGCGGTCGTGGTAGACGCGGGCGTCCCGGTTGAGCCGCTTGTTGATGGCGACCGTCCACTTCATGTGGTCGTCGTAGCGGCCGGCGGTGATCCAGTAGGTGGAGAGGTAGCAGCCGGCGGTGACCGGCTGGGCGACGGCCGACTTCTCCGGGTAGCGCAGCAGTTGCAGTTCCCGGGTCGCGACCCAGCGGCGGCCCGCGTACATCCAGGGCATGGCCATCGCGCCGGCGTAGTAGTGGTCGTCCTCGTACCAGCGGTTGTACGCGTACTCGTGGCCGGGGTGCGGCTCGACCATGGTGATCAGCGCGTGGCCGGGGCGGACGCCGTACGGGCCGACGGCGGCCAGTTCGGCGTACCGCTCGCTGCGGGTGTCCTCGCTCATGCGGTTCCCCTTTCCTGCGGTCGCCCATACTCTGACGCTCCGTCAGAAGAAGCGCCATACCGAAGGAGGGGCCATGTCCCTGCTCGCGGGCAAGACCGTCGTCGTCTCGGGCGTCGGGGCCGGGCTCGGCCACCAGGTGGCCGCGGCCGTCGTGCGGGACGGCGGGAACGCGGTGCTCGGGGCGCGCACGGAGGCGAACCTCGCCAAGAGCGCGGCCGGGATCGATCCGGGGGGCACGCGGACGGCGTTCCGGGCGACGGACATCACGGACGAGGGGCAGTGCGAGGCGCTGGCGGCGCTGGCGCGGGAGCGGTTCGGCGGGATCGACGCCGTGGTGCAGGTGGCCGCCTGGGACTCGTACTTCGGCGGGCTGGAGGACGCCGACTTCGCGACCTGGCAGTCGGTCGTCGACGTGAACCTGCTGGGGACGCTGCGGATGACCCGCGCCTGTCTGCCGGCGCTGAAGGCGGGCGGGGGCGGGTCGGTGGTGTTCATCGGGACGCAGTCGGCCGTGGCCGCGCCCTCGCAGGTGAAGCAGGCCGCGTACGCCGCCTCGAAGGGGGCGCTGACCAGCGCGATGTACTCGCTGGCGCGGGAGCTGGGGCCGTACCGGATCCGGGTCAACTCCGTGCTGCCCGGCTGGATGTGGGGGCCGCCGGTGCAGGCGTACGTCCAGTTCACCGCGCTGACGGAAAGGGTGCCGGAGGAGGAGGTGCTGGCGCGGCTGACCGAGCGGATGGCACTGCCGGAGCTGGCCACCGACGGGGATGTGGCGGATGCGGCGGTGTTCCTCGCCTCGGACCGGGCGCGGGCGATCACGGGTCAGTCGTTGCTGGTCAACGCGGGCGAGCTGATGCGCTGACCCAACTCCCCAGGTTCGTCGGGTTGTTCACGTTAATGAACGCAGATCAGCAAGCAGAACAATTTTACTCTGACTTGACCTTACGCTTGCTTGTCGTGTTCATGTGAGCAGACCCACGATCGGGCACATGAACAGTCTCGACTGGGCCGTGCTCATCGGCTACTTCGGTGTGATGGTCGCGATCGGCGTCTGGTCGCACAAGCGCGTGGACAACGTTTCCGACTTCTTCACGGCCGGCGGCAAGATGCCCTGGTGGCTCTCCGGCATCTCGCACCACATGTCGGGCTACAGCGCCGTGATGTTCACCGGATACGCGGGCATCGCCTACACCTACGGCGTCACCTCCTTCATCACCTGGTCCTTCCCCATCGCGCTCGGCATCGCCATCGGGTCGAAGCTGTTCGCGCCCCGCATCAACCGACTGCGTTCCCGGCTCCATGTGGCCTCCCCGCTGGAGTACCTGAAGAACCGTTACAACCTCTCCACACAGCAGGCGCTCGCCTGGTCCGGCATGCTGCTGAAGATCGTGGACGTGGGCGCCAAGTGGGCGGCCATCGCCACCCTGCTGTCCGTCTTCACCGGCATCTCGCTGAACCAGGGCATCCTCATCACCGGCGCGATCACCGCCGTCTACTGCACGATCGGCGGCCTGTGGGCGGACGCGCTGACCGAACTCGGCCAGTTCGTCATCCAGTTGCTCGCCGGCGTCGCGATGTTCGTGGCGGTCGTGCTGAAGCTGAACGACAAGAACATCGGCTTCTTCGGCGCCTGGGACGAGCCGGCCCTGCACGGTCACGGCAAGCCGCTGGTCGGCCCCTACGGCACGGTGTTCCTCCTCGCGTTCCTCTTCATCAAGCTCTTCGAGTACAACGGCGGCATGCTCAACCAGGCCCAGCGCTACATGGCCACCGGCAGCGCCCACGAGGCCGAGCGCTCGGCCCGGTTGTCGGCGGTGCTGTGGCTGGTCTGGCCGGTGGTGCTGTTCTTCCCGATGTGGATGTCCCCGCTGCTGGTCCACGCGCAGAAGCCGGACGGCTCCGACTCCTACGCCCTGATGACCGAACAACTGCTGCCGCACGGCCTGTTGGGCCTCGTCATCGTCGGGTTCTTCTCCCACACCATGGCGATGTGCTCCTCCGACGCCAACGCGATCGCCGCCGTGTTCACCCGGGACGTGGCACCGGTGCTGTCGGCCAAGGCACGGGGCTGGAACGAGCGTTCGGGACTGATCGCGGCCCGCGTCACGACGGTCGTCTTCCTCGGCCTGTCCATGGCCGTCGCGACCCAGGTCAACTCCCCCACCTTCAAGGACATCATCACCGTCGTCATCAAGTGGGTGGCCGGTCTGATGGGACCGATCGCGATCCCGATGATGCTCGGCCTGCTCCGCCCGTTCCGCCGCTCCGGCCCGACGGCGGCGCTCACCAGCTGGGCGGCGGGTCTGCTGGCCTTCTGGCTGGTCAACTACCCCATCAACTGGAGCGTCGACGGCGGCGTCCCGCTCCAGTACCAGGTCTCGATCCCGCTCGCGGTCTCCCTGGTCCTGTACATCCTCATCGGCCACCTCAAGCCGGAGGACACCCCGGCCCGCATGGCCGTCATCGAGAAGGTCAACACGGACGGGGACGCGGTGGCGGCGGTGCCGGTGCCGGCCACGGCGGGCGACGACGTGGTGGGAGCGCCGTAGGGTCCGCTGCCGTAAGCCGCGCCTACGCCCGCGGGTACCGGGCCAGCCACCCCGGTGACGAGCCGGCCGGGCCGTGCAGTGCGGGGCCCTGGGTCATCTCCATCGCGAAGTCGTCGGCCAGTTCCAGGATCGTGGGGCGGCCCTCCAGTTCGGCCAGCCAGGCCGGCGGGAGGGCCGTTTCGCCGTGCAGGGCACCGAGCAGGCCCCCGGTGAGGGCACCCGCCGCGGCGGAGGGGCCGCTCTGGTTCACCGCCAGGCACAGCCCGTGCCGTACGTCCTCCCCCACCAGCGCGCAGTACACGGAGGCGGCCAGCAGTCCGTCCGCCGTACCGTCACCGGCCAGCTCCTCCACCCGGGCCGGGGTCGGCATGCCCTGCCGTACCGCGCCGAGGGCGTGCTGGAGGGCGTCGGAGACCGGCTGGTGGCCGGGGCGGACGGCGAGCAGCGCGAGGGCCCGCTGCACGGCACCGTCCAGGCTGTCGCCGCGGGCCAGCCCGTGCACGATCACGGCGTACGCGCCCGCCGACAGGTAGGCGATGGGGTGGCCGTGGGTCTGGGCGGCGCACTCCACGGCCAGTTGGACGACCAGTTGGGGCTCCCAGCCGACGAGGAGGCCGAAGGGTGCCGAGCGGGCGACCGCCTCCGGCCCCAGCTCCCCCGGGCTCTTCGGGGACTCCAGCGTGCCCATGGTGTCGTCGCCGAACCCGATGAGCAGGGCGCGGGCGGGGTCCCGGCGGGCGTACAGCCACTCCTCGCGGGCCAGCCAGCCGTCGTCCTTGCGGCGCTCGTCGGGCCCCCAGTCCCGCTGGGTGGCCGCCCAGCGCAGATAGGCCCGGTGCAGATCGGTCGGCGGGTGCCAGGCGCCGGTGTCGCGGCGCACCTGGGCGCGTATCAGCCCGTCCACGGTGAACAGGGTGAGCTGGGTGTGATGGGTGACCGTGCCGCGCCGCCCGTGCCCGAAGGCCAGGTCCAGCAGGCCCTCACCGCCGTACGCGGCCCGGATCTCCGCCAGGGACAGGGGATCGGCGGGCCCGCCCAGCGCGTCGCCCACCGCGGCCCCGAGCAGCGTGCCCCGCACCCGGCTCCGGAAGTCCTGCTGTTCGGCACGCCCCCAGACGGCACCGGCTGTCGCCCCCACCAGACCTCCCCTGGCACCGTCCGCCTGTACGACGCCCAGCACTGTAATCGACCCGGGACGGTCCGTTGAGTGCCTCCCGGCCGGATTCTGGCGCAATGCGTACGGCGGACCGGGGCGGCCACCGGGAAGAATCCAGCCATGACCACCACTCCCACCCAGCACACCGGCCTCAGGCTTGCCGCCGGTGTGCTCACCGGCATACTCGCCCTCTACATCGCCCTGGTCGCGCTCGGGAACATCACGGACTTCGGGACCAACCAGCAGTTCGTGCGGCATGTGCTGGCGATGGACACGACGTTCAAGGACGACGATCTGATGTGGCGGGCCGTCACCAGTACGGCGCTTCAGGACACCGCGTACGTCCTCGTCATCGTGTGGGAGACGGTGGCGGCCCTGCTGCTCATCCTGGGGACGTACCTGTGGGCGCGGCGGAAGGACGACCTCGCCCGGCGCTGGTCCACCTACGGTCTGCTGATGCTCCTGCTGCTCTTCGGCGCCGGGTTCATCGCGATCGGCGGTGAGTGGTTCGCGATGTGGCAATCGAAGACGTGGAACGGCCTGGAGGCGGCGACCCGCGTGTTCCTGCTCAGCGGTGTCGCGTTGATCGTCAACCTGCTGCCGGGTCCGGTCCGGCGGGCCGACTCCGCATGACGCGGGGCATACCCCGGGCGGGGGCGCGGAGCGGACAGCTGCGGCGGATCGCCGAGCGCCGGGCGCGGGCCGGCCGGGCGGCCGGGCAGCGGTCCCGGGCTCCGCTGGGCGCGCGCCGCCCGGGGCACCGCCCGAGGGCTCCGGAGCGGACCGGCGGCGCGGCGGGGGCGGGGACCGGCGGCGCGGCCGAGGCGGGGACCGGTCCGGCGGCCGGCCCGGAAGGCTGGGGTCGGCGCGCGGGGCTCCTCGCCATGCTGCTCCCCGGGCTGACGGCGGTCGCCACCCTGGTCTTCACCTGGGTGTCCGTCACGCAGGTGTCCGAGGAACTGACCATCTCGGAGCAGGGACAGATCGCGGACCGGTACGACAAGGCGATCGAGCGGCTGGACGACGGCTCCGCCAACATCCGCAGGGGGGCGATCTTCTCCTTGCAGGGCATCATGGAGGACTCGCCGCGGCAGCAGCCGGCCGTGATCTACGACCTGTCCCAGTACATCCGCGCCCACGCGGCCAAGAAGGCGACCTCGGCCGAGAAGGCACCCGACATCCAGGCGGCGCTGTCCGTGCTCGGTCAGCGCGATCCCGGGCACGACGGGGACCGGGCCATCGATCTGCGGGGCGTCCAGCTGGCCGACGTCGATCTCAAGGGCGCCGATCTGAGCGGTGCGCTGCTCGCCGGCGCGGTCTTCTCGCGCGGTGACCTGGAGGGCACGAAGCTGTCCGGCGCGGACCTGCGGGGCACCGCGCTGCGGCGGACGATCCTGCGCGGCGCCGATCTGTCCCGGGCCAATCTGTACAAGACGGACCTGCGGGAGGCCGACCTGACGGAGGCGGACCTGCGGGGAGCGGATCTGACCGGCGCGGACCTCGCCGGGGCCGGCCTGGCGGACGTACGGGTCGACGGCGCCACGGAGTGGACCGGCGCGCGCCGGCCGGAAGGGGATCTGCCGACGGCGACCGCGGTCCCGGTCCCGCCGGACCGCACCACGTCGACGGCCACTCCCCGGCCCCGCGGGGACGCTACTTGACCACCGCGACCCGGGTGCCCTGGTCGCCGAAGGCCCACAGGGCGGCTCCGTCCTCCTTGTGGAGGCGGATGCCGCCCAGTTTCTGGCCGTTCGCGGGCGGGGGCGAGGAGCCGTCGAGG
The DNA here is from genome assembly GCF_014650735.1 of Streptomyces canarius. Taxonomy (NCBI): domain Bacteria; kingdom Bacillati; phylum Actinomycetota; class Actinomycetes; order Kitasatosporales; family Streptomycetaceae; genus Streptomyces; species Streptomyces canarius. The sequence goes on along the minus strand of NZ_BMVN01000006.1, from coordinate 200,986 downwards.
GCGTTGGAGAAGGCGATGTTCACGCCGTTCACCTTGGTGAAGTACATGATGTGCTCGATCTGCACGCCGTCCGAGCCCTTGAGGGACTGGGTGCGCAGGGTGATCGAGTAGCGGCCGGGCTGCGGGCTCACCGTGCCCGGCCACACCGTGAACGTGCGGGCCGCCTTGCCGGTCGCGTCGACCAGCCAGACCCGCTTCTCACCGAGCGCGTACACGATCCGGCGGCCCTCGCCGGACTCGTCCGGCAGGGCGGGGGCGGACGGCGTCCTCGGCGTCGGCGTCGCGTGGGGGCTCGCCGTTGCCGACGCGCTGGGCCTGGTCACGGCGGCCGTGGGATGCGGCCCGTGGTTCGCCTGCACGGCGAGGGCGACGACGGCAGCGGTCGCCCCCGCCGTCAGACCGGTGACCCAGGCCCACGAGGGCAGTCGGGCAGCCACGGGACGCATCTCCTCCGCTACGGGTCCCCCTTCTCGGCACAAGGGGTCGGATCATCGTACTCAGTCCGCGGAGGGGGATCGGTCCGGGAGGCCGCTCAGTCCAGGACCGGCAGCAGGTCCGGCAGGTGCCCGTCGGACGCCTCGGCCGCCCGCCGGCGTTCCTCCGGTACCTCGCCGTAGAGGGTGGTGCGCGGCTTCGCGGGGCGGCCGGCCGCCTCCGCCACCGCGACCAGGTCGCGGACCGACTTGTACGAGCCGTACGAGGAGCCCGCCATGCGGGAGATCGTCTCCTCCATCAGCGTCCCGCCGAGGTCGTTCGCGCCGGAGCGGAGCATCTCCGCCGCCCCCTCGGTGCCCAGTTTGACCCAGCTTGTCTGGATGTTGGGGATCCAGGGGTGCAGCAGGAGACGGGCCATCGCCGTCACCGCCCGGTTGTCCCGCAGCGTCGGGCCGGGGCGGGCGATGCCGGCCAGGTACACCGGCGCGTTCGTGTGGATGAACGGCAGCGTGACGAACTCGGTGAAGCCGCCCGTCTCGCGCTGGAGCCCGGCCAGTGTGCGCAGATGGCCGAGCCAGTGCCGGGGCTGGTCCACGTGCCCGTACATCATCGTGGACGAGGAGCGGATGCCCAGCTCGTGCGCGGTGCGGATCACCTCGATCCAGGTGGCCGCGGGCAGCTTGCCCTTGGTCAGCACCCAGCGGACCTCGTCGTCCAGGATCTCCGCAGCCGTACCGGGCACGGAGTCCAGGCCCGCCTCCTTGGCCGCCGTGAGCCACTCGCGGATCGACATGCCGGTCCGGGTCGCGCCGTTCACCACCTCCATCGGGGAGAAGGCGTGGACGTGCATCCCGGGGACGCGGTCCTTCACCGCCTTCGCGATGTCGAAGTACGCGGTGCCCGGCAGGTCCGGGTGGATGCCGCCCTGCATGCACACCTCGACCGCGCCCACGTCCCACGCCTGCCGGGCGCGGTCGGCGACCTGCTCCAGCGAGAGCGTGTACGCGTCCGCGTCCGTGCGGCGCTGCGCGAAGGCGCAGAACCGGCAGCCGGTGTAGCAGACGTTGGTGAAGTTGATGTTCCGGGTGACGATGTACGTCACGTCGTCACCGACCGCCGACCTGCGGACGTCGTCGGCCACCCGGCACAGCGCGTCCAGCGCCGGACCGTCCGCGTGCAGCAGGGCGAGGGCCTCGGCGTCGGTCAGCCGGGTGGGGTCGTCGGCCGCCGTGCGCAGCGCCTCGCGCACGTCGGCGTCGATGCGTTCGGGGGCCATGCCGGGGGCCGCCGCCTCCCGCAGGGCCTCCCAGTCGCCGTACACCTCGTCGAAGTCGGCGCGCCGGTCGCCGGTACGTCCCTCGGTGTCGATGGACGTGTGCAGGTCCGTGCGGCCGGTGGCGGTGAACACCTCCTCGGGCTCCTGCCAGGGCCGGCCCGTGACCGGCGCGTCCGGCAGGGCGAGGCCCGTCTCCGGGTCGGCGAGGGCGGACACGTGCGGGCGCAGCCGCGGGTCCAGCCAGGGCTCGCCGCGGCGGACGAACTCCGGGTAGACGCAGAGGCGTTCCCGCAGTTCGAAGCCGGCGGCGCGGGAGCGCTCGGTGAGTTCCTCGATCTGCGGCCAGGGACGTTCGGGGTTGACGTGGTCGATGGTCAGCGGGGAGACCCCGCCCCAGTCGTCGATGCCGGCGCCGATCAGCCGCTCGTACTCGGCGTCGACCAGGTTCGGCGGGGCCTGGAGGCAGGCGGAGGGGCCCATGATGTGCCGGGCGACGGCCACCGTGGCGACCAGGTCGTCCAGTTCGGCGTCCGGCATGCCGCGCATCGCCGTGTCCGGCTTGGCGCGGAAGTTCTGGATGATCAGCTCCTGGATGCCGTGGTGGGCCCGGGAGACCTTCCGGAGCGCGAACAGGGACTCCGCGCGCTCCTCGTAGGTCTCGCCGATGCCGATGAGCAGGCCGGAGGTGAAGGGGACGGAGGAGCGGCCGGCGTCCTCCAGGACGCGCAGCCGGACGGCCGGTTCCTTGTCCGGGGAGCCGTGGTGCGGGCCGCCCGGTTCGGACCACAGGCGGGTCGCGGTCGTCTCCAGCATCATGCCCATGCTGGGCGCGACGGGCTTCAGCCGCTGGAAGTCGGTCCACGTCAGCACGCCCGGGTTGAGGTGGGGAAGGAGTCCCGTCTCCTCCAGGATGCGGATGGAGATGGCGCGGACGTAGGCGATGGTGTCGTCGTAGCCGTGCGCGTCGAGCCACTCGCGCGCCTCCGGCCAGCGGTCCTCCGGCTTGTCGCCGAGGGTGATCAGGGCTTCCTTGCAGCCGAGGGCGGCGCCCTTGCGGGCGATGTCCAGCACCTCGTCGGGGGACATGAACATGCCGTGCCCGGCGCGGCGCAGCTTGCCGGGCACGGTGACGAACGTGCAGTAGTGGCACTTGTCCCGGCACAGCCGGGTGAGGGGGACGAAGACGCTCTTCGAGTACGTGATCACGCCGGGCCTGCCCGCCGCCTCCAGGCCCGCGTCCCGCACCCGGGCGGCGGAGGCGGCGAGGTCGGTGAGGTCCTCACCCCGCGCCTGGAGCAGCACCGCCGCCTCGGCGACGTCGAGGGCGACGCCGTCCCGGGCGCGTTTGAGGGCGCGACGCATGGAGTTCTCGGTGGGGCCGGTTCCGGAGGTCGCGGAAGTCGTCATTCCTTGAGCATACGTTCGCGTTTGATCACTGCTGCGGGGCACTGTCCGGGAGGAGGGGGCCGTAGGCGTCGAGCGCCCGCAGCACCTCCGCCTCCCTGGCCGGCGGCAACTGCACCACGACCTCCTCGATGCCCAGTTCGGCGTAGTGGGCGAGCTTGCCGGGGGTGGGCTGGACGGCGTACGGGACGACCTGGAGGGCGGCCGGGTCGCGGCCCGCGTCCGCCCACACCGAGCGCAGCACGGGCAGCGACTCGGAGAGTCCGCGCCCGCCGATCGGCAGCCAGCCGTCGGCGTACTCGGCGATGTGCGCGAACAGCCCGGGTCCGGCGGCCCCGCCGACGAGCGTGCGCGGGCCGACGACCGGGCCGCGCGGCTTCTGGGCGGGCTTGGGGTGGGCGAGGCTGGCCCGTACGGTGCCGAACTCCCCCTCGTACGCGGTCGGCTCCTCGCTCCACAGCGCGCGCATCAGCGCCATCCGGTCCCGGACCAGCTCCCGGCGGGTCCGCCAGGTCACGTGGTGGTCGGCGGCCTCCTCCACGTTCCAGCCGTAGCCGAGGCCGAGGGTGAAACGGCCGCCGGACAGGTGGTCGAGGGAGGCGATCTGCTTGGCGAGGTCGATGGGGTCGTGCTGGGCGACGAGGGTGATGCCGGTGCCGAGCGCCAGCCGCTGGGTCACGGCCGCCGCCTGGGCCAGGGCCACGAAGGGGTCGAGGGTGCGGCCGTACTCGCGCGGGAGGTCGCCGCCGGCGGGGTAGGGGGTGGTGCGGTCGACCGGGATGTGGGTGTGTTCCGGGAGGTAGAGGCCGGAGAACCCGCGTTGTTCCAGTTCGCGGGCGAGGTGGGTGGGGGTGATGGTCTCGTCGGTGAGGAAGATCGTGACGGAGATGCGCATGGGGCATCGTACCGACCGGTTGGTCGCTCGTCAGGGGTGCGCGCGGGTCCGTCGCGGCTTGTCGCGCCCACGCGGCGAAGCCGCGCACGGATGCCGCGTACGGATACTGTCCCGCGCCCTTCAGGGCGCCTACCGTGGGCCCTGTGACGAGCTTGCGCGGCACTCTCGGCCCAGGGTCCCCGGACTATGTGTACCTCCCCTTCGACGTACCACCGGGGACACGCGAGTTGAAGGTCGCCTACACCTACGACAAACCCCCCGTCCCGCCCGGCACCCCCGGCAACGCCCTCGACATCGGGCTGTTCGACACGCGCGGTACCGAGCTGGGCGGGCGGGGGTTCCGGGGGTGGTCGGGTGGCGCACGCGGCGAGTTCTTCGTGCGGGCGGACGCGGCCACGCCCGGGTATCTCCCGGGGCCGCTGACGCCCGGCACCTGGTCCATCGCGCTCGGGCCGTACACCGTGGCGCCGCAGGGGCTGTCGTACGAGGTGACCGTCACGCTGACGGAGGGGGCCGCCGGGGAGACGCCCGAGCCGGTGTACCCGCCGGACCGGGCCCGGGGGCGGGGGCGGGACTGGTACCGGGGCGACTGCCATCTGCACTCCTGGCACTCCGACGGGCGCCGCACCCCGGCCGAGATCGCGGACCTGGCCCGCGCGGCCGGGCTCGACTTCCTCAACAGCTCCGACCACAACACGTCCGCCTCGCACGCCCACTGGGCCGACGCGGCCGGCGACGACCTGCTGGTGCTGCTCGGCGAGGAGGTCACCACCAGGAACGGGCACGTCCTGGCGCTCGGCACCGAGCCGGGCACCTTCGTCGACTGGCGCTACCGGGCCAGGGACGGCCGCTGGGCGCACTTCGCCCGGGAGATCCGGCGGGCCGGCGGTCTGGTCGTCCCGGCCCATCCGCACGCCGACTGCGTGGGCTGCGGCTGGAAGTTCGGGTTCGCGCGGGCGGACGCCGTGGAGGTGTGGAACGGGCCCTGGACACCCGACGACGAACTGGCGCTCGCGGCCTGGGACGCGGTGCTGGTGGCGTCGGCGCGGGGCGAGCGGGCGTGGCTGCCCGCGATGGGCAACAGCGACGCCCATCGCGCCCCGGACGTCGTCGGGCTGCCCCAGACGGTCGTCCTCGCCGACGACCTGACCCGGGAGGCGATCCAGGAGGGGCTGCGGGCCGGGCGGTCGTACGTGGCCGAGTCACGGCAGGTCTCGCTGGCGTTCTCCGTGACGGCCGAAGGGGGTGAACGGGCCGGGATCGGGGAGCGGTTGGCGGTCCCGAACGACACCCCGGTGACCGTCCGGCTGGAGGTGTCCGGGGCGCCGCGCTGCTCGGTGCGGTTCGTCACCGACCAGGGCGTGCTGTACACCGGCGAACCGCTGCCGGTGTCCGGCACGGGCACCGTGGAGTGGCGCACGACCCCGGACCGCGCGGCCTATGTGCGGGCCGAACTACGGCACGAGGCGGCGCTCGGCCCGGTGCCGGGGGCGATGGCCGCGTTCACCAACCCGGTCTTCCTCGGACCCGCGGAATCCGGGGGGCCCGAGACGGCTCGGTGAGACGGCTCGGTGAGGCGGGTCCGGGGCGTGGCCCCGTTGCGCTCCGTCGTGGCGTGGTGGAGGCTGGCGTCCTCGTACCGGGAGAGAACAGGGGAGCCGGAGTCATGTCAGGCCGCGCAGACCGCAAGCACCGCGTCGTGACCCGCTTCCAGCGGTACGTCGCCAACCCGCTCATCCGGCGCCTGCCGTTCCAGAACCTGCTGGAGACCACCGGCCGGACGTCCGGCCTGCCCCGGCGGACCCCGGTCGGCGGGCGCCGCGTCGGCAGCTCCTACTGGCTGGTCTCCGAGTTCGGCCTGAAGTCGCAGTACGTGCGCAACATCCAGGCCGATCCCACGGTCCGGGTCCGCATCGCCGGCCGCTGGCACCACGGCACCGCCCACCTGCTCCCCGACGACGACCCCGCGGCCCGGCTGCGCACCCTGCCCCGCCTCAACAGCGCGGCGGTACGCGCGCTCGGCACGGACCTGCTGACCGTACGGGTGGACCTGACCGACTGAGCCCCGTCGCCCGCAGGTCCCTCAGCCAGGCCACACCAGGGACTGCACCTCGCTGTACGCGTGCAGGGCGTGGACGCCGACGTCCCGGCCGACACCGCTCTTCTTGAAGCCGCCGAACGGGGCCTCCATGTTGCGCCCGACGGTGTTGATGCCGACACCGCCGGCCCGCAGCTGCCGCGCCACCCGGAAGGCGCGGGCGACGTCGCCGGACCAGACGTAGTCGATGAGGCCGTAGTCGGAGTCGTTGGCGAGGGCCACCCCTTCCTCCTCCTCGTCGAACGGGACCACCACCACCACGGGCCCGAAGATCTCCTCCCGCGCCACCCGCATGTCGTTCGCGCAGTCGGCGAGGAGGGTGGGCGCGACGAAGAACCCCCGTTCCAGGGGCGGTCGTTCGCCGCCCGTCACGACCACGGCGCCTTCCTCGCGGCCGAGTTCGACGTACGACTCCACGCGCTCCCGGTGCTCGGCCGAGATCAGCGGGCCCACGACCGTGTCCGCAGCCGCCGGGTCCCCCACCTTCAGGCGGCCCGCGTATGCGGCCAGGTGCTCCACCAGGCGGTCGTACACCCCGCGCTGGGCCAGTACCCGGGTCGGGGCCGTGCAGATCTGGCCGCTGTAGAAGGAGAAGGTGGTGCCGATGCCGGCGACGGCCGAGGCCAGGTCGGCGTCGTCGAGGACGAGCGCGGCCCCCTTCCCGCCCAGCTCCATCAGCTGCCGCTTCATGTCCCGCCCGCACACCTCGCCGATGCGCCGCCCGACGGCCGTGGACCCGGTGAAGCTGACCATGTCGACGTCACCGGAGGCCACCACGGCCTCCCCCACGGACACGTCCCGCCCGGAGACGACGTTCACCACGCCCGGCGGCACCCCGGCCGCCTCCAGCGCCTCCGCCATCCGGTACACGGAGAGGGGGTCCTGCGGGGCGGGCTTGACCACGACCGTGTTGCCCATCGCCAGCGCCGGGGCGATCTTCCCGGCCGGGTTGGCCCACGGGTTGTTGTACGAGGTGACGCAGGTGACGACCCCGACGGGCTGCCGTACCGCCAGCGCCCCCATCACCCCGGCCCTCCCCATCGGCCCGGCCTCGTTGATCTGCGGGGCGACGGCCCACTCGGCGGGCTCCACGCGCGCGTACCGGCGGAAGCGGGCCGCGGCCACCCCGACCTGCATGGTGCGAGCCGTCCCGGTGGTCGCGCCGGTCTCGGACCGGGCCAGGTCGGCGTACGGCACCAGCCGCTCCCGGATGATCTCCGCGGCCCGCCCGAGCAGCGCGGCCCGCTCCTCCGGCCGGGTCCGCGACCACGCCCCGAACGCCTCCCGGGCCGCCGCGCAGGCCGCCCGCGCCTGCGCGGTCGAGGCCTCCGGCGCCCAGCCGACGGTCTCCTCGGTGGCCGGGTCGGTCACCGGGTAGTGCCCGGCGTCCGGCGCCACCCACCGGCCGCCGACGAACAGCGGCTGCCCCTCACCCCCCGCGTGCGCACCGCCCGCGCCCGCCGCGTGCCCGCCGGCCGCGCTCACCGCGTGCTCACCGTCCGCGTGTCCCGCCCGGACCGCAGCACCCGGCCCGGTACGGCCCCGGTCACCACGTCGTCCCGGATCGCCTCCACGCCGTTGACCCACACGGCCCGCACCCCGACCGCCCGGGAGTCCAGGCGGGGGCTGTCGCCCGGCAGGTCGTGCACCAGCCGGGCCTGGCCGGCGTCGATCCGCTCCGGGTCGAAGAGGACGAGGTCCGCGTGCCAGCCCTCCCGCACCCGGCCCCGCTCCCGCAGCCCGAAGAGCCGCGCCGGGTCGTCCGTCAGCATCCGCACCGCCCGCTCCAGACCGACCAGCCGCCGCCCGCGCAGACAGTCCCCGAGGAACCGGGTGGTGTACGGCGCCCCGCACATCCGGTCCAGGTGGGCGCCCGCGTCCGAGCCGCCGAGCAGGACGTCCTCGTGCTGCCAGGTCTCGGCGCGCAGCGCCCAGGACGCCGGGTCGTTGTCGGTCGGCATGGGCCACAGGACCGTACGCAGCTCGTCGTGGGCGCAGATCTCCACCAGGCAGGCGAAGGGGTCCTGTCCGCGCTCGGCGGCGATGTCGCGCACCACGCGTCCGGTGAGCCCCCGGTTGGCCTCGCTGTAGGTGTCGCCGATGACGTACCGCCCGAAGTCCGTGAGCCGCCGGAAGACGCCGGCCTCCTTCGACCCGGCCCGCCGCAGCATCCCGGCGCGGACGTCCGGGTCCCGCAGCCGGGCGATGCGCTCGGGCACCGGGAGCCCCAGGACCGGGCCCCACCCCGGTATGAGGTTGAGGGCGCAGAAGGTGCCGAGGGACATGTTCATCGGGGTGAGGATCGGCATGGTGAGCGCCACGACCCGCCCGCCGGCCTTCCGGGCCCGCTCGCTCGCGCTCAGCTGCCGGGGGACCCGCTCCGGGACGGCCGCGTCGACGGTGAGCACGTTCCAGTTCAGGGGGCGCCCGGCGACCGTGCTCAGCTCGGCCAGCAGTTCGATCTCGGCGTCGCTGAACTGGTCCAGGCACCCGGCGACGATCGCCTCGATCTGCGTCCCCTCGTGCTCCCCGACGGCCCGCGCCAGCGCCAGCAGCTCCTCCGGCCGCGCGTGCCGGGAGGCCACGGGCTGCCCGTCGCCGTCGGAGTGCGTGCCGGACTGTGTGGTCGACAGCCCCCAGGCCCCGGCGTCCATGGCCTCGTGCAGCAGCCGGAGCATCGCACCGAGCTGCTCCTCGTCCGGCTGCCCGCCGACGGCCTCCGGCCCCATCACGTACCGCCGCAGCGCGCAGTGCCCCACCATGAACCCGGCGTTCACCGCGATCCGCCCCTCCAGGGCGTCCAGGTACTCCCCGAACCCGTGCCAGCTCCAGGGCGCGCCCTGCTCCAGCGCCACCAGGGACATCCCCTCGACCCTGGACATCATGCGGCGCGTGTAGTCGGCGTCCCCCGGGCGGGCGGGGTTCAGCGGCGCGAGGGTGAACCCGCAGTTCCCGGCCGCCACGGTGGTGACCCCGTGGTTGAGCGAGGGCGTGGCGTACGGGTCCCAGAAGAGCTGGGCGTCGTAGTGGGTGTGGGGGTCGACGAAGCCGGGGGCGAGGACGAGTCCGGCGGCGTCCTCCGTGGTGCGGGCTTCCTCGGTGACGTTTCCGATGACGGCGATCCGTCCGTCGCGGATGCCGACGTCGGCGGTGTAGCCGGGGGCGCCGGTGCCGTCGACGACGATAGCGCCCTTGACGAGGTGGTCCAGCATGCCGGGAACCCCCTTACACGGCCTGCCGGAACCTGGTGGTCCGGTGCACCGGGTCGGTGTCGATCTTCGGAATGACGTGCTCGCCGATGAGCCGGATCGTCCGCAGCGTCTCCTCCTTCGGCACGCCCACCGGCAACCCGAAGCTCAACTGGTCGGCGCCCGCCTGCTCCCACCGCTTGCACTGCCGCAGCACCTCGTCCGGGTCGCCGCAGATCAGCAGCTCCTCCTCGATCAGCAGCTCCACGAACTCCGGTGTGTACTCGGGCAGCGTCTCCGGCCACACCGGGAACCCCTCCGGCCGGGGGAACGTGTCGTGGTACCGGAAGACCAGCGAGGGCAGGTAGTGCAGCCCGCCGCGCACCGCGGTCTCGATCGCCTCGGCGTGCGTGGGCGCGCAGATCGCGGTGGTCGTCACCATCACGTTGTCGTTGACGAAGTCCCCCACCGGCTCCGCGTCCACGATCGCCGACTTGTACTGCTCCAGCACCCATTCCATGTCGGAGACCTTCTGGATGCTGAAGCCGAGCACCCCGAGCCCCTTCCTCGCGGCCATGGCGTACGACGGCGGGGACCCGGCCGCGTACCACATCGCCGGGTGGGACTTCCCGTACGGCTTCGGCAGGACCTTCCGCGGCGGGAGCTGCCAGTGCTTGCCCTGGAAGCCCGCGTACTCGTCCTGGAGCCACATCTTCGGGAACTCGGCGATCGTCTCCTCCCAGATCTCCTTCGTGTGGTTCATGTCGGTCACGCCCGGCATGAACCCGAGGATCTCGTGGGACCCGGCCCCGCGCCCGCTGCCGAACTCGAAGCGGCCCTCGCTGAGGTGGTCCAGCATGGCGACCTTCTCGGCGACCTTCACCGGGTGGTTGACCGGGGCCAGCGGGTTGAAGATCCCGGAGCCCAGGTGGATCCGCTCGGTCGCGTGCGCGAGGTAGCCGAGGAAGACGTCGTTGGCGGACAGGTGGGAGTACTCCTCCAGGAAGTGGTGCTCGGAGGCCCAGGCGTACTTGAAGCCGGACTTGTCCGCCTGGATGACGTACTCGGTCTCCTCCATCAGCGCCTTGTGCTCGGCCAGCGGGTCGGTCTCGGCGCGCTTGCCCACGTATCCCTGTACAAAGAGCCCGAATTCCACGGCGGTTCACCGTCCCAAGTTGTCTGACGCACCGTCAGATACCGTTCGTCGGCCGACTGTCGCACCGGCCGCTTCCACCGTCAAGAGCTGACGGCCGGTCAGGTCGGGCTTCAGATGACGCTGACGCCCGCCAGCCAGCCGCCGTCGATCACGAACGGCTGCCCGGTGATGTACGAGGAGTCGTCCGAGGTGAGGAAGAGGGCGAGCCGGGCCACCTCCTCCGGCCGGCCGATCCGGCCCAGCGGCACGAGCCCCCGGTACAGCTCGTCCAGGGCCCGGCCCATCTCCTCCGGGTCGGCGTCCGGGTCCAGCCGGGCCGGGTTCGACATCGCGGTGTCGACGGCGCCCGGACAGATGGCGTTGACCCGGATCCGCCGGCCCGCCAGCTCCAGCGCGGCCACCCGGGTCAGCCCCAGCACGGCGTGCTTGGTGGCGGCGTACGTCCCCACGGCCGCCATGCCGGTCAGAGCGGTGTAGGAGGCGGTGTTGACGATCGTGCCCCCGTCCGCCAGCTCCGGCGCCACGGCCTTGATCCCCAGGAAGCAGCCGACCTGGTTGACCCGTACGACCTGCATGAACTCGTCCAGCGGGGTGTCCACGAGGGCGTTGAAGCGCAGGATGCCCGCGTTGTTGACCAGTCCGTCGATGCGGCCGTACGCCCCTTTGACGGCGGCCACGGCCTCCCGCCAGCCGTCCTCCGTACCGACGTCGAGATGGACGTACAGCGCCCCGATCTCCTTGGCGAGGGCCTCCCCCCGCTCGTCCAGCACATCGGCGACGGCCACCCGCGCGCCCTCCGCCCGGAACAGCCGCGCCTCCTGCTCGCCCTGCCCGCGCGCCGCCCCGGTGACGATCACGACGCGTCCGTCCAGCTTGCCCATGCCGTACTCCTCAGAGGTCGGGAGCCACTTCGGCTCCGAAGGCCGCCACCTGGTCGGTGAGCTCGGCGCGGCTGCGGCTGCGGAACCGCACCTGGATCTGGTCCACGCCCATCGCGCGGTAGGCGCGCAGGGACTCGGCGAGCGCCCGCGGGGGGCCGGTGACCGTGCGCCGCCCCACCTCCCAGGCGGGCGTGCCCACGTACAGCGGCTCGGTGAGGGCGCCGACGGTGTAGGGCCCGTCGAGGCCGGCGTCCTCCCGAAGGCGCCGGATCCTGCCGATCTGCGCCGGCAGCCGTTCCCGCGGATCGCCCTGCGGCAGCCAGCCGTCGCCCTTCAGCGCGGCCCGGCGGACGGCGGCGGGCGAGGAGCCGCCGACCCACAGGGGGACGTGCGGCTGCGCGGGGCGGGGGCGCTGGCCCAGGCCGGCGAAGTCGTAGTGCTTCCCGTGGTGCTCGGGGAACTCGTCGGGCCCGAGGGCGGCCCGCAGGGCGTCGATGCTCTCGTCGAGCACGGCCCCCCGCCGCTCGAAGTCGGCTCCGAGCGCCTCGAACTCCTCCCGCACGTGCCCGGCCCCCACGCCGAGGACCAGCCGCCCGCCGGAGAGGTGGTCGAGGGTGGCGTACTGCTTGGCGGTCAGCAGCGGGTGCCGGAGCCCGACGACGGCCACGTGGCTGAGCAGCCGTACCCGCTCGGTGACGGCGGCGAGGTGGGCGAGGGTGGCCACGGGGTCGTACCAGACCGTGCTCATGGCCGGGGCGAGACGGCGCGGTACGGCGACGTGGTCGCAGCAGGCGACGTACGCGAACCCGGCCTCCTCCGCCGCCCGCGCCACCGCGACCAGGTCCTGCGGCCCGGCCCCGGTCTCCCACTCCTCCGTGTACAGGGTGCTCTGCGACTGGACGGGGAGCTGGATGCCGTACGCCAGGGCGCTCACCCCCGCCACAGCCCTTCCGGGGTCAGCCCCAGCAGCTCGATGGCGTTCCCCCGGACGATCCGCTCGACCACATCGGCCGGCAGGTGCCCCATCTGCGCCTCGCCGACCTCGCGGGACTTGGGCCAGGTGGAGTCGGAGTGCGGGTAGTCGGTCTCGTACAGGACGTTCCCGACACCGATGGCGTCGAGGTTCCTCAGCCCGAAGGCGTCGTCGAAGAAGCAGCCGTGGACGTGCTCGGCGAACAGCTCGGACGGCGGCCGGGTGACCTTGCCGGCCACCCCGCCCCACCCCCGGTTCTCCTCCCACACCACATCGGCGCGCTCCAGGATGTACGGGATCCAGCCGATCTGTCCCTCGGCGTACATGACCTTGAGGTGCGGGAAACGCTCGAACTTGCCGCTCAACAGCCAGTCGACCATCGAGAAGCAGCAGTTGGCGAAGGTGATGGTGGAGCCGACGGCGGGCGGGGCGTCGGCGGAGGTCGAGGGCATCCGGCTCGACGACCCTATGTGCATGGCGATGACGGTGCCGGTCTCGTCGCAGGCCGCGAGGAACGGGTCCCAGTCGTCGGTGTGCACGGACGGCAGGCCCAGGTGCGGGGGTATCTCGGAGAAGGCGACGGCCCGGACCCCGCGTTCGGCGTTGCGCCGCACCTCCCGCGCGGCCAGCCCGGCGTCCCACAGGGGGATGAGCGTGAGCGGTATCAGCCGCCCGTGCGCCTCGGGCCCACACCACTCCTCCACCATCCAGTCGTTGTAGGCGCGGACGCAGAGCAGGGCGAGGTCCTTGTCGGCGGCCTCGGTGAAGGTCTGCCCGCAGAAGCGGGGGAAGGTGGGGAAGCAGACCGCCGACTGGACGTGGTTGACCTCCATGTCGGCGAGACGGGCGGGCACGTCGTACGACCCGGGCCGCATCTGCTCGTACGTGATCACCTCCAGCCGGACCTCGTCCCGGGCGTAGCCCACGGCGGTGTCGAGGCGGGTCAGCGGCCGGCGCAGGTCCTCGTACACCCACCAGTCGCCGACGGGGCCTTCGTCGCTGCCCGGGGTGCCCATGACCGGCTTGAAACGGCCGCCCAGGAAGGTCATCTCCTTCAGCGGCGCGCGCACGATCCGGGGCCCGGTGTCCCGGTACTTCCTCGGCAGCCGGTCCTGCCACACCCCGGGCGGCTCAACGGTGTGGTCGTCGACGGAGATGATCATCGGGAACTGTGTGGTCTCCATGTCCTGCACGGTAGCGCCGATCTGACGAACCGTCAGCTACCGGTGTCCGACAGCCCGGATGCGGAGAGGTTGTGAGGGCTCTGTGCACCCAGGTGCGGCCCGCTGTGATCGGCGTCTCCCACGGCTGACGCAACCGCCCGGAACAAGGCAAACTGACGGGGTTGTTCGTGATGCCGAGGGGGACGAACGCATGGACGGTGGGCCGCGAGTACCCGAGCAGCGGCGTGCCGGCTCCGCGCCCGTCGCGGAGCCCGGCCCGCTGCGCTTCGGCGTGCTCGGTCCGGTGCGGGCCTGGCACGGCGAGGAGGCGCTCAGCACGGGCTCCCCCCAGCAGCGCGCCCTGCTGGCCGCCCTGCTGCTGCGCGAGGGCCGCACGGCCACGGCGGCGGAGCTCATCGACGCGCTGTGGGGGCCCGAGCCGCCGTCCCAGGCACTGGCGGCGGTCCGCACGTACGCCTCCCGGCTGCGCAAGGTGCTCAGCCACGGCGTCCTGATCAGCGAGTCCGGCGGGTACGCGATCCGGGGCCTGCGCGAAGGCGCCCTGGACCTGGCGGTCGCGCAGGACCTGGCGGCGGAGGCGGAGAAGGCGCGGGGTGCGGGTGACCTGAGCCGAGCCCGATCGCTCTTGAACCAGGCCCTCGACCTGTGGGACGGCGAACCCCTGGCCGGCGTCCCCGGCCCGTACGCCGAGGCCCAGCGGGCCCGCCTGGAGGAGTGGCGGCTCGGCCTGCTGGAGACCCGCCTGGACCTGGACCTGGAACAGGGCTGCCACGCGGAGGCGGTCTCGGAACTGACGGCCCTGACGGCGGCGCACCCGCTCCGGGAGCGCCTGCGCGAACTGCTGATGCTGGCGCTGTACAGGAGCGGACGCCAGGCGGAGGCCCTCGCGGTCTACGCCGACACCCGCCGGCTGCTGTCGGAGGAGCTGGGGGTCGACCCCCGCCCGGGACTCAGCGAACTCCAGCAGCGCATCCTCCAGGCGGACCCGGCCCTGGCGGAACCGTCCGCCCCGGTGACGGAGCCGACGGCGGGCCCGGTCCGCCCGGCCCAGCTCCCCGCCTCCGTCCCCGACTTCACCGGCCGTGCCTCCTTCGTGACGGACCTGACCGAGGTGCTGTCCTCGGCGTCCGAGGCGGGGGGCCGGGTGATGGCGGTCTCGGCCCTGGCCGGCATCGGCGGCGTGGGCAAGACGACGCTGGCGGTCCACGTGGCCCACCGGGCCCGTCCGGTCTTCCCCGACGGCCAGCTGTACGTGGACCTCCAGGGCGCGGGCCCCCGCCCGGCCGAACCGGAGACGGTCCTGGGTTCCTTCCTGCGGGCGCTGGGCACGCCCGACACCGCGATCCCCGACTCCCTGGAGGAACGCTCGGCGCTCTACCGCTCCGTCCTGGACGGCCGGCGGGTCCTGGTCCTGCTGGACAACGCGAAGGACGCGGCGCAGGTGAGGCCGCTGCTGCCAGGGACGGAGGGCTGCGCGGCCCTGGTCACGTCCCGCGTCCGCATGCTCGACCTCGCCGGTGCCCACCTGGTCGACCTGGACGTCATGTCCCCGGACGAGGCGCTGGCCCTCTTCACGAGGATCGTGGGCGAGGAACGGGTGGCGGCGGAGCGCGAGGCCGCGCTGGACGTGGTGGCGGCCTGCGGCTTCCTCCCGCTGGCGATCCGCATCGCGGCCTCCCGCCTGGCGGCCCGCCGCACCTGGACGGTCTCCGTCCTGGCGGCCAAGCTGGCGGACGAACGGCGCCGCCTGGACGAGTTGCAGGCCGGGGACCTGGCGGTGAAGGCGACTTTCGAGCTGGGTTACGGGCAGTTGGAACCGGCCCAGGCTCGCGCCTTCCGCCTGCTGGGCCTCGCCGACGGCCCGGACATTTCGCTCGCCGCTGCCGCCGCGGTCCTGGACCTCCCCACGGAGGAGACGGAGGACCTGCTGGAGTCCCTGGTGGACACGTCACTCCTGGAGTCGGCGGCCCCGGGCCGCTACCGCTTCCACGACCTGGTCCGGCTGTACGCACGGTCTTGCGCGGAGAGGGACGAGTGGCCGCCCAGCGAGCGGGAGGCGGCCATGTCCCGGGTGCTGGACTTTTATCTGGCTACGGCGGCGCGGGTTTATGCGATGGAGCGGCCGGGGGACCGGTTGGTGGAGCACCTGGAGCCGACCGAGTACCCGGGGTTGATTTTCGGCAATCGCCAAGAGGCACTGGATTGGCTGTACTGCGAGGCCAACTGCGTGCTGGCATCGGCTCGTCAGGCCCTGGGTGACCTCAGAATCCGCCGGGGCGTGGACCTTCTATGGGCTGCCAAAGATCTAGGGGAGTCAGGGGCCAACTCCAAGCAGTACGAGTCTGTCGCGCTCACCGCCAGAGATGCCGCCCAGGCGTCGGGCGACGCGCACGCTGAAGGCCGCGCCCGTACCGTGCTCACGAACGTCCACCTTGTGGCGGGCCGCTACAGCGAGGCCGACGAGGAAGCCCGACTGGCGGGCCTGCTCGCGGACACAGCCGAAGATCCCACGCCGGTCTTCTGGACGAGCAACGACCGGGGAATCATCGGCCTAAACCAGGGCCGTTACGCGGACGCCGAGCAACACCTCATGCGCGCCATCGAAGCGTCGCGTCAGGATGGCAACCTCGCAGGTGAAGCAAGCGCTCTGTGCAACTTGTCGCGCATCCACCTGGCCATGGGACGCACCGGTCATGCGATAACGCTCGCCCAGCAGGGAATCGATCTGTACGACCGCCTGGGAGCCACCGTCCGTCTGGCAAATGCCCGGTACGCCTTGGGGCTCGCGCTGACCGAGGCTGGACGTCCGTCCGAGGCCCTCGCGCAGCTTACGGACGCCCTGAACACGTTCCAGACGAACCGGCAGCGTCTGTGGGAGGGGACGACTCACTTCCGTATCGCGCAGGCTCACCTCGTGGGGCGGCAACACACGTTGTCCGCCAAACACGCGGAGCAAGCACTGGCCATTGGATGCATCGGCGGTGACCGGGTGCGCGCCGGCGTCCTCACGGCCTTGGGCCGATCGTTGTCTGGATTGGGCCAGGTCGACCGCGCACGGGTCTGTTGGCTCGAGGCGCTGCCTCTCTATGAGCAATCCGGCGCTCCGGAGGCCGACGCCGTCCGGGCGCTGCTGTCACCGGTCTCCACAGCCTGACGGGCGACAGCGGCGTTCATCGATTGTTTATGCCTCGCTGGCATGCTCAACCCATCGACCCGTCGCGTCGGGGGGCAGGCGGGCCGCCGAGGGACTCGGCAGATATGCGAGAGTCCTGTCAGGTCCCTGCTCGGGAGCACTCGGGGGAGTTGCCGGGCAGGGGCCCGCTCAGATCCAACTCACCTTCAGGGGAGCCGTGCACATGGCCGAGGCCAAGAAGAAGTCCGAGGACATCATCACGCTGGACAACCACTCGCCGGTCCCGCCGATCGACGACGCGATCACCACCATGGACAACCACTCGCCCGTCCCGCCGATCGACGACGCGATCACCACCATGGACAACCACTCGCCCGTCCCGCCCGCCCTGGAGCTGGAGCTGGACGGCAAGTAAGTCCTGAGGACTTCCATTCCGACGGGGATCGGCCGCGGCGGCGCGGAGGGGGAGCCGCCGCGGCCGAGGTGTGTGCGGAGCAAGATCCAGCCGTTCTGCGGCGGGAA
This sequence comes from Streptomyces canarius, assembly GCF_014650735.1. Taxonomy (NCBI): domain Bacteria; kingdom Bacillati; phylum Actinomycetota; class Actinomycetes; order Kitasatosporales; family Streptomycetaceae; genus Streptomyces; species Streptomyces canarius. The sequence goes on along the minus strand of NZ_BMVN01000006.1, from coordinate 183,841 downwards.
CTGTTCGAATTCATCGAACAACACCCACCTCAAGAGCTAACGTCGGGCCCGCCGATAACCGTTCACCAACGGGAGGACGCTATGACACTCACCAAGAAGATCGTGGCCACCGCCGCCCTGATCCTCGGAGCCACCGCCGCTGCTGCGAGCCCTGCGCTGGCAGAAAATCACGCGCCCGTGACCCCGCAGGACAGCCAGACCACGGTCGTCACTACGCAGGACAACCACATGCCGTAACACGGCGGCACATCTTCGAGGGGCCGGGCGCAAGCTCGGCCCCTTGCCGTGTGCCCCGCCGAGGCGACCGGTCATTCCCCCTCCGCCAGCTCACACCACACGGTCTTCTCCACCCCCTGCTCCACACCCCACCGGAGGGTCACCGCGTCGATCAGGGCGAGGCCGCGGCCCGCCTCGGCGTCGTCCGCGGCGGGCAGGAGTACGGGCACGGCTTTCGCCTCCGGGTCGGTGACCTCGACGCGGATGCGCCCACCGTCCGTCCGGGCCACCCGTACGCGGACACAAACCCCCTCCCCCACGTGCCGGATGACATTGCCGACCAGTTCGGTGACACAGAGCTGGACGTCGGCGCAGGGTGCTTCCAGGTAACGGCGGACGGTACGGCGCAGCCCCTGGAGTGCCTTCGGTACGGCGACGACCTCGACGTCCAGCGTCGGCCGGTCCGGCGCGCGTTCCTCACCCCGCAGCGCCCTCGCCAGCTTGCGCGCCGTCGCCGTGTTGCAGTTGCCGAGCGCGACCAGGCCGGCCGGGGGTTCGTATCTGCCCGCGAAGCTCGGCAGGTCCACCTGGAGGGAGGGCAAGGTGATGCCGTGGGCGGAGAGCGCCTCTCGCAGGTCGTCCACGCAGAGGGTGGTGTCGTAGACGGAGTTGCCGCGCTGGGCGGAGGGGAGTTTCGAGGACGACACGGTTGCGTACGCCTTCCTGTGCTCTCTGTGATGAAACAGTCACACAGTGATGCCCACGCCGGTACCTTTTGAAGAGGTTTCGGCTGCGCAAGCGCAAGTGGCAAACGGCGGTGACGAGTCATGCCCCCACGCAAAGAGACTGACGCCTCGGCGAACGTCCCCTCCTTCTACGGCGCCGAGTTGCGCTATCAGCGTGAGCTGGCGGGGCTGACCTTGGAGCAGCTGGCGGAGGGAAGCTTCCGGGGCGTGCCGTTCCTGAGCCAGATCGAGCGGGGAGAGCGGCGGATGCCGGTGGATCTGGCCCGGCACGTCGACAAGGTGCTGGGGACGGACGGGTTTTTCGAGCGGCGGTGTGAAGATGCCGCCAAGGCACGGCGGTCGGGGCATGCCCTGTATTTCGAGGATATGCCGGACCTGGAGAAACAGGCGGAGACCCTGGAGGAGTGGGCGCCCAACGTCATTCCTGGACTTCTACAGACCGAGCCGTACATGCGGGTGCTCATGCGCCACGTGCAGCCGTTGCCGTCACAAGAGCTGATCGAGAAGCGTGCCCGCGCGCGATTGAAGCGGGCGGAGCTGTGGAGCCGCGCGGACCGCCCTGCCTACTGGGCGATCCTCCACGAGGCGGTCATCCGGCATCCACTGCTCCCCCCTGAGCAGATGGCCGACCAGTCGGAACACATCCTCGACGTGGTCCAGTCCACGGACAGCATTTTGCAGGTCGTCCCGCGAACAACCGCCGCGCACCCGTTCATGTACGGCATGGCCAAGATCATGACCTTCCCTGACGCACCCCCTCTGGTGTGGACGGAGAGCAACTTCGACGGGCAGGTTGTCGACTATCCGGCCCTCGTGAAGAGGTACCGCAGCTCTTACGATCTGCTCAGGGCCGTCGCACTTCCGCCTGAGGCGTCCCTGTCCCTGATCGAAGAAGCAGCGAGGAACTACGGACATGAAGCACAGCAAGGGGATTGACCTGAGTTCCGTCACCTGGCGCAAGAGCAGCTACAGCAACGGAGAAGGCGCCGACTGCGTGGAAGTCGCCCACGGAGTTCCCCGCGTCATCCCCGTCCGCGACTCCAAGAAGCCCCACAACGGACCCGTACTCCTCTTCCGCCCCCTCGCCTGGAGCGCCTTCCTCGACTCCCTGAAGGGCTGACCCCCGGTTATCCGCAGGGCACGGATTCTGCGATCTTGCCCGTGTGGAGCGGACGGACCTGAGGGCGTTGGCGGACAGAGGCGTCCTCCCCACCTCACGTACCGGAGCGGCCGGCTGGCCCAGGCGTAGCCTGACGCGCGCGCTGCGGACGGAGGGGTGGACGCAACTCCGGCACGGTGCCTGGGTCGAGCCGGGGCGCGGCCCGGACCTGCTCGCGCACCTCCGGGCCGTCCAACTCCGCTTGCCGCGACTCGTCGTGAGTCATGGTTCGGCGGCTGCTCTCTGGCGCGTCGAGTTGCTCGGCGCCGGTCGCAACGCGCCGCTGGACTTCATCGACCCACACCTCAGTAGCCACCGCCTGGGCAGCGGCGTGCGCGTGCACCGGATGCCGCTCGGCAGGAGTGACGCGGTGGAGAGGCAGGGGCTACGGCTCACCACCCCGATCCGCACGTGCGCCGACCTTCTCCGCTGCGGCCCGCGTGACTCGGCGATCGTCGCCGTGGACTCGGCCCTGACGCACCGCAGGGTCGAGCTAGTGCGACGCGCACCGCTGGTCCGGAAGGACGAGATCGCCGCCATGCTGGGGAAGACCTCGCAGGGGTCGGTCCGGGCCCTGAACTGGCTCCGGCTGACCGACCCGCTCGCCGGCTCCCCCGCCAAGACGGTCGCCCGACTGCGCATGTACGACGCCGAACTGCACCCGGAGAGCCAAGCCGAGCTGCGCACCCCGGACGGAGCTCGCCGTTTCGTCGACTTCCTCTTCCGGGCGGCAGGGCTCGCGGTGGAGATCGAAGGGTACGCCTACCACGGCACCCCGCAGCCTCCCCCGCTTCAGCGCCGAGGACGTCTTCCGGCGGCCTGCGTGCATGGTCGCGGAGATCAGGGCCACGCTGGCTTCCCTGACCGGCGATCCCAAGTGACCGTTGGGCCGCTCGCTTCCCGGCCAGTGTCGGGGCTCGGGGGCGCGAACGCGCCTCGCCAGCACGCCGGGCCGGTTCAGCGGGTGGAAGGGTGGGGGGGCGGGAGCGGCAGCGCCTCGCGTGCACGCCGGGTGGATCGGCGGCTGCGGCTTTCCCCGCGGACTCCCTGGGGCGCCTCGCCCTGCCCCGTCAGAGGGTGATGGGCGGATCCGGGCCAAGAACCGGGCAGGTCTGGTGGGGGGAGGGCCGATGAGTGTGGCCCACATCCGCCAATCACCGCGCCCCCCTGGCGCCGGGTGCGCGCCCGACGGCAACCGATCGGCGCCGGTCCAGGTCACCCCTTCCCCCTCAGCTCCCCCTTCAGGACCTTTCCGCTTGCGTTGCGTGGGAGGGATCGTACGAACTCCACCGATCGCGGCACCTTGTAGTTCGCCATCTCGCGGCGGGACCAGGCGATCACGTCGTCGGAGGTCAGTGCCGCGCCGGGGCGGCGGACGACGTAGGCCTTCGCGACCTCGCCCAGGCGGGGGTCCGGGACGCCGATGACCGCCGCGTCCGTGACGTCCGGGTGGGTGCACAGGAGCTGCTCTATCTCCGCTGGGTACGCGTTGAAGCCGCCCACGATGAACATGTCCTTCAGGCGGTCCGTGATGCGCAGGTTGCCCGCCTCGTCCAGGACGCCCACGTCGCCCGTGCGCAGCCAGCCGTCCGGGGTGATCGCCTCGGAGGTGGCCTCGGGGTCCTCGTAGTAGCCCCGCATGACGTTGAAGCCCCGGACCAGCACCTCCCCCGGGGTGCCGGGAGGCGCGGCCACCTTCACCTCCGTGCCGGGGATCGGGCGGCCGGAGGTGGAGGCGATCACCGTGGGGGCGTCGTCGCGGCGGCACATCGTGACGATTCCGGTGGCCTCCGAGAGGCCGTAGGCCGTCAGGACCGTGCCGACGCCGAGTTCCTCGCGCAGGCGTTCCACCAGGCGGAGGGGGACCACCGCCGCGCCCGTCACCACCAGGCGGAGGGTCGACAGGTCGTGGGCCTCCCGGGCGGGGTGGTCGAGGAGCTGCTGGTGCAGGGTCGGCGGGCCCGGCAGGACCGAGATCCGTTCCGCCGCGATGTTCGCCAGGGCCGTCTCCACGTTGAACACCGGCTGCGGGATCATCGTCGCCCCGCGCATCAGGCAGGCGAGCACCCCGGCCTTGTAGCCGAAGGTGTGGAAGAAGGGGTTGACGATCAGGTAGCGGTCGGACCGGCGCAGGCCGGCCAGGTCCGCCCAGGTCCCGTACGCGCGCAGGGTCTGGGAGTGGGTGATCACCGCGCCCTTCGGGCGGCCCGTCGTACCCGACGTGAAGATGATGTCCGAGGTCGTCGAGCCGGTCAGCTCGCGTTCGCGGGCCCGCACGTCCGGCCCCGGCACGCCCTCGCCCGCCGCGAGGAAGTTCTTCCACGTCTCGAAGTCGGGCGGCGCGTCGTCCGAGAGGACCACCACCCGGTCCAGGGCCGGCAGGGCGGGCAGTGGGCGTCCCTCGGCCGGTTCGCCGGCTCCGGCCGCCCGTCTCAGCGACGCCACGTACGACGTGCCCAGGAACGTCCCCGTCACGAACAGCAGCCTCGCCCCGCTGCGGCGCAGTACGTCGGTCGCCTCGGCCCCCTTGAAGCGGGTGTTCAGCGGCACCAGCACCGCGCCCGCCGAGACCGCGCCCAGGGCCGCGACGATCCAGTCCAGGGTGTTGGGGGCCCAGACGGCGACCCGGTCGCCCACCCGCACCCCGCTCGCCAGGCAGGCCGCCGCCGCGCGTTCGACGCGGGTGCCCAGTCCGGCGTACGTGATCCGCGTACGGCCCTCGACCACGGCCTCGGTGTCCGCGTACCGCTCGGCCGCCGACCGCACCAGTTCCGGGATGGTTTCCCACGGCGTCATGGGCCGGCCTCCCCAGGAGCGCGAGTAGCTGACGGATCGTCAGGTTAGCGGTAATCTGACGCCCTGTCAGGAGAGGGGGTGCTCCGCCGTGGCAGGAGCAGGGGTCAAGGACGCCGCCGCCATCGTCGGGATCGGGCAGACCGCGTTCGCCCGGCGGCTGGCCGAGGACGAGAAGACGCTCGCCTGCCGGGCCGTGCTCGCCGCGCTCGACGACGCGGGGATCGCGCCCGGCGAGGTCGACGCGCTCGCCTCCTACACCATGGAGGGGACCGATGAGGTGGAGCTGGCGAAGGCCGTCGGGTTCGGGGACCTGACCTTCTTCAGCAAGGTGGGGTACGGCGGGGGCGGCTCCTGTGCGACCGTCGGACACCTCGCCGCCGCCATCGCCTCCGGGCAGGCCACGGTGGGGGTCGCGTGGCGGTCCAGGAAGAGGGGGAGCGGGCCCCGGCCGTGGACGGACACGGCCGTGCAGTTGCCGACTCCCGCCCAGTGGACCCGGCCCTTCGGGCTGCTCCGGCCCGTCGACGAGATCGCGGTGCTGGCCCGGCGGTACATGCACGAGTACGGCGTGACGCGCGACCATCTGTTCAATGTCGCGCTGGCCTGCCGGAACCGGGCCAATCAGAACCCGGCGGCCGTCATGTACGAACGGCCGCTGACCCGGGAGATGTACATGACCTCCCGATGGATCAGCGAGCCGCTGTGCCTCTACGACAACTGCCTGGAGACGGACGGCGCCCTGGCCTGTGTGGTGGTGGGCAGGGAGCGCGCCCGGGACTGCCGGCAGCGGCCCGTGTACGTCCACGCCGCCGCGCAGGGGCTGCCCGCCCAGCACCACGGCATGGTCAACTACTGGAACGACGACCCCCTGACCGGCCCCGCCTGGACCGCCGCCCGGCACCTGTGGAAGCACGCCGACCTCACGCCGGAGGACATCGACGTGGCGCAGATCTACGACGCCTTCACCGCGCTGATCCCGCTGTCCCTGGAGGGCTACGGCTTCTGCGGGCGGGGCGAGGGCGGCGCCTTCACCGAGCAGGGGGCCCTGGAGACCGGCGGGCGGCTGCCGCTCAACACCGGCGGGGGCGGGCTCAGCGAGGCGTACGTGCACGGCTTCAACCTCGTCAACGAGGGCGTCAAGCAGTTGCGCGGGACCAGTACCGCCCAGGTCCCGGGCGCCGCGACCTGCCTGGTCACGGCCGGTGAAGGCGTCCCCACCTCCGCTCTCCTCCTCAGGAGCTGACCGCCATGCTGAGTCCCGTCACCGACGCCGACGGCGCGCCCTTCTGGGAGTACGCGGCCCGCGGCGAGCTGCGCGTCCAGGGCTGCGCCGACTGCGGTGAGCTCCGCTTCCCGCCCCGGCCCTGCTGCCCGCACTGCCAGTCGTTCGCGAGCGAGTGGCGGCCGGTGTCGGGGCGCGGGCGCGTGTGGTCGTACGTCGTGCCCCATCCGCCGCTGCTGCCGGACTACGCGGAGCAGGCGCCGTACCCGGTGGTCGTCGTGGAGCTGGAGGAGGCCCCGCGGATACGGCTCGTGGGGAACGTGGTGGCGCGGGCCGGGGCCCCGTTGAACTCCGTCGATCCGGCGCGTCTGCGGATCGGCGCCCGGGTGCGGGCGGTCTTCTTTGGGGGGCTGCCGCAGTGGGTGCTGGTGTGACCACCGTCCGGCTCGACGTCGACGAGGGCGCGGGGGTCGCCGTCGTCACGCTGAACCGGCCCGAGCGGCTCAACGCCGTCGATCTGGAGATGGTCGGGGAACTGGGGCGTGTCTGGCGGGATTTGCGGTTCGACGACTCCGTGCGGGCCGTCGTGCTCGCCGGGAGCGGGGGGCGGGCGTTCTGTACGGGCATCGACCGGGACGCCGTCGTGCCGCAGCCCAGCTCGCCGTACATGCAGGACGATCCGCTGCTGGGCGCCGGGCCCAAGGCGAACGGGCTGTGGAAGCCGGTCGTCGCCGCGGTGGAGGGGATGGCCTGCGGGGGTGCCTTCTACCTGCTCGGGGAGTGCGAGTTCGTCGTCGCCGGGGCCGGCGCCGCCTTCTTCGACCCCCACACCACCTACGGCATGGTCAGCGCCTACGAGTCGATGCTCATGGCGCAGCGCATGCCGTACGGCGAGGTGGCGCGGATGGTGCTCATGGGCAGCGCCGAGCGGCTGTCGGCCCGGCGGGCGCACGAGGTCGGTCTCGTGTCGGAACTCACTGAGGACGGCAGGGCGTTGGTGGCGGCCGTCGAGTGCGCCACCGTCATCGCCGGGTATCCGGCCGAGGCCGTGCAGGGGACCGTGCGGGCGCTGTGGGCGGCCCGGGAGGCCGGGCTCGCCCAGGCGTTCGCGCAGGCGCCGCATCTGATCTCGCTGGGGAACCTGCCGGGCGCGCGGCAGGCGGAGCTGTTCGCCGCCCGCCGCGCGGGGTTCAGGACGCGGTGAGGTTCACCAGTTGTAGGAGGCGACCGGGTCCAGGTCGCAGTGGTCGACCTCCGGGGCGCTCTCCTTCGCGTTGTCCACCGGCACCCGGACGGTCTTCGTGCCGTGCGCGGGCACGCCGACCTCCTTGATGGTGCCGTTGACCGTCATGTCGTCCGCGTCCTCGAAGGTGATGTGGACGTCGAAGCTGCTCTTCGTGGCGTTCGGGTTGGTGACCTCGATGGTCGCGTAGGGCTTCTCCACCGTCGCGCAGCTCACCAGCCGTGCCGTGCCGTCCTGGTGGCCGGAGGGGGTCGATCCGCCGGACGAGCTGCCGGAGGTGCCGTCGCCGTAGGAGTCGTCGTCGTAGTCGTCGTAGTCGCGGTGCGTGCCCGAGCCGTAGCCACCGCCCGACGACGTGGACGAGGAGCTGTCGTGGTCCTGGCTGGAGCTGCTGCACCCGCCGCCGCTGCCGTGGCCGCCGCCGTGTCCGTGGCCGCGGCTGCTGAATCCGGTCAGGGCCAGGACGACCAGGACCGATACCGCCGTCAGTCTGAGCATGTGTCCCCGTCGATGCATGCCGAGCACTCTAGGGGATGCCTGTCACGGTCATGTCACTGTGTGGCGACCGCCGCGTGCCCGGCGTAGCGTCTGCCCTGAGAGCGGTGGAGACCATGCCGCTCCCCCGCGACGACGGCCGCCGTCCCAGGCCCTTCCGTGCAACCGGTACGACGGCCGTCTCCCGCTCAGGCGGTCCGCGCGGTGCCCGTGCCCTTCTCCGCGTCCAGCGCGTACACGCACCGGTCCTTGCTGCACGCGTACACCACGCCGTCCTTGACCACCGGGGAGCCGGTGATCTCGCCGCCGGTCGCGAGCTTCCAGCGCAGGCGTCCGTCGTCGGCCTTCAGGGTGTAGAGGAGGTGGTCGGTGGAGCCGAAGTGGATGCGGCCCTCCGCCACCGCGGGCGCGCCCACGACGTCGCCGCCCGCCTGGAAGCGCCACTTGGGGGTGCCGGTGACCGCGTCCAGGGTGTACAGGCCCTTGCCGCTGCCGACGTGCACGTGCCCGGCGGCCACCAGGACCGGCTCGACGGAGGAGCGCGCCTCGGTGGCGATGCGCCAGCGGTCGCGGCCGTCGGCGGCGTCGAGGGCGTAGACCGTGCCGAGGTAGTCGGCGAGGTAGACGCCGCCGCCGGTGACGGCCGGGCCCGGGGCGAAGGCCGGCGGGCTCAGGAAGACCGCCGGGGCCTCGAAGTGCCAGCGGACCATGCCGCTGACCGCCTCGATGGCGAGGACGCGGGTGCCCGCGGAGACGTAGACGCAGCCGTCGGGGGCCGGGACCAGCCGCACCGGGACGCCACCGCAGGAGGCCGCGTCACCGATGGGGTACGACCAGCGCTCCTCGCCGGTGCGGGCCTCCAGGGCGCGCAGCCGGGCGTCCTGCCAGACGTAGACCGTGCCGTCGTGCACGACCGCGCCCGCCTCCGGGGACTCGAAGTCGGTCTGGCAGCCGGTGATCTCCCACAGCTTCTGCCCGCTCGTCGCCTCCCATGCCTGGACGCCGCCGCCGCGGGTGCCGGTGACGACGGTGCCGCGGTCGGCCTTGAGGGAGTACACCCAGGCGTCCGTGGACAGCCGCCACAGGTCGGTGCCCTCGCGGGCGTCCAGGGCGAACAGGGTGGGGCCGTCGGAGGCGTGGATACGGCCGTCCGCGACCGCCATGGACCAGGCGACGTCCCGGGTCTTGAAGCGGCGGCGGCCGGTGGCCACGTCCAGGGCGTGCACCTCGAAGGAGGTGACGTAGACCAGGTCGCCGGCGACGGAGGGGGTGCCCCACACGTCGTTGGACATGCGGAACCGCCAGGGGCGCCAGCCGGCCGCCGTCTCCGGGGGCTGCGGCGGCACGGGCGGTACGGCGGGGTCGGCACCGGCCACGCCGGGGCGGGGCCGGGACCAGCTGGCCACCAGGCCGGCCTCGGGCGGGGGCGCCTTGACGGCGGCGGCGCGGGCGTCGGCGACCCGGGGGCCGGGGCCGATGGGCACCTGGGCGCCGGCCAGCCGGACCGGGCCGGTGTCGGGGGCGCCGACCGGGACGGGGAGCGCGGCGCTCGCGGGCGCCGGGACCGGCGGGTCGTACGGCGGGGGCGGGGGCACGGCCTGCCGGCCGCCGCTGCGCGGGCCGCCGGTCGGGGCCGGGGCGGGCTTGACGGCGGGGCGTCCGCCGCGGCGGGCCTCGATGAGGGCGACCGCCTTCTCCGGCAGCCAGGCGGAGGCGGTGCCGCTGTCGTCGGAGCCGGAGCCGAAGAGGTGCGGGGCGAGCTGGGCCTGGAGGTCGGCCGGGGTGGGGCGGCCCGTGGCCTCCATCTGCATGCAGACCTCGATCAGCGGGCGCAGCTCGTCCGGCAGGCCGGTGAGGTCGGGGCCCTCGCGGAGCAGCATGAAGACGGTCTCGACCGGGTTCGCGCCGTGGAAGGGCGGGTGGCCGGTGGCCGCGAAGACCAGCATGGAGCCGAGCGAGAAGACGTCGCTGGCGCCGGTGACGCTGCGGGAGTCCTTGGCCTGCTCCGGGGACATGTAGGCGGGGGTGCCGACGGCGACGTTCGTCATCGTCAGACGGGTGTTCGAGACGCCGGAGGCGATACCGAAGTCGATCACCCGGGGGCCGTCCTCGACCACGAGCACGTTGGAGGGCTTGAGGTCGCGGTGGACCAGCCCGGCGCCGTGGATGGACTGGAGGGCCTCCGCCACGCCGGCCGCGAGCCAGCGCACGGCCTGGGCCGGGAGCGGCCCGCACTCGTTCACTATCTCTTCGAGCGAGGGGGCGGGGACGTAGGCGGTGGCCAGCCAGGGCACGGCGGCGCGCGGGTCGGCGTCGACCACGGCCGCGGTGTAGAAGCCGGAGACCGCACGGGCCGCCTCCACCTCGCGGGTGAAGCGGACGCGGAAGAGCTGGTCCTCGGCCAGCTCGGTGCGCACCGTCTTGATCGCCACGCGCCGGCCGGACGCCGAGCGCGCGAGATAGACCAGCCCCATGCCGCCGGCGCCCAGCCGGCCCAGCACCTCGAACGGCCCGATCCGCCGCGGATCGTGCTGCGTCAGCTGATCCACCACTGCCTGCCACCTCCCCGTACGAGCCGCGCCACTCTCCATATGTACGCGACCGAAGTGCAGCGTCTCACCACCGCACCGCCATGGCGGCACGCACCCTGATTCTTCCTGGCCGGGCGGCTGGTTGCGAACCCGGTGACAATCAGGGTGTCTCACACTGAAACACCCCAAAGGGGGTGCATCAGCGCTGGAGCAGTGCGAACGACGCCCCCTGATTGTCGGTGACGACGGCCACCACTCCGTACGACGTCCCGAAGGGTGGCGCCTGCACCCGCCCGCCGAGCCGGTGGACGGCCCCGAGGGCGTCCCCCAGATCCGCGACCCGGAAGTGGACGAGGAAGTGCGGGGGCATCTCGGCCGGGAAGACGTCGGTGACCTCCGCGCGGCCGAAGTCGGGCTCGGCGTCGGTGCCGAACAGGGCGTCGTGGAAGAGACCGCCGTAGAAGGTGTTGGCCGCGGCGGTGTCCCGGGTGTAGAGCTCGGCCCAGACGAAGGTGTTCGGCCGGCGCCGCCGCCCGAAGCCGCGATGGGTGCCGGGCTGCCACAGGCCGAAGACCGCGCCCTCGGGGTCGGCGGCCAGGGCGGCGACGCCCAGGCCGTCCACCGGGTACGGGGCCGTGACCACCTGCCCGCCGGCCGCCGTGATCCGCCGGCCGAGGGCCCCGGCGTCCGAGGTGGCGAAGGAGACGGTCCAGACCGTGGGCATCCGGCCGTCCGTCTTGGGGGCCAGCGCGGCGACGGGGTCGCCGTCCAGCAGGGCCCACACGGTGGAGCCGTACGCCTCCTCGAAGGTCCACCCGAAAAGCTCACCGTAGAACCGCTTGCCCGCCTCGACGTCGGGCAGCTGGGCGTCCACCCAGCAGGGGACGCCCTCCCCGTATGTCTCTTCGTTCGTGGATGCCCTGTTTTCGGCCATGTCGCCAAAGTAACCGGGTCGCGCGCACCGCGCAGACCAGGCACACCATCCCCGTTTCCCCCGTGCACCCCATTTGCAGTCGGCCGAATCGCGCTCCCATCACCCCTCGGTAAGCTGACGACATGACAGGACAAGTGCGTACCGTCGACGGCCGCGTGGCCGGCCGGCGTGGGCAGGCGACCCGGCAGAAGCTGCTCGACTGCCTCAGCGAGATGCTCAGCTCCTCCCCGTACCGGGACGTCAAGGTCATCGATGTCGCCCGGAAGGCGGGCACTTCGCCCGCGACCTTCTACCAGTACTTCCCGGACGTCGAAGGTGCCGTCCTGGAGATCGCCGAGCAGATGGCGGCCGAGGGCGCGGGACTGACCGAACTCCTCGAAGGGCGCACCTGGACCGGCAAGTCGGGCTGGCAGACGGCGCAGGAACTCGTGGACGGGTTCCTGGACTTCTGGCGCAGGAACGACGCGATCCTGCGCGTGGTCGACCTCGGTGCGGCCGAGGGGGACAAACGGTTCTACAAGATCCGTATGAAGATCCTTAACTCGGTCAACAACTCCCTAGCGGACTCCATCGCGGACCTCCAGTCCAAGGGCCGGGTCGACAAGGACGTGAACCCGGCGGCGGTGGCCGGTTCGCTGGTCGCGATGCTCGCGGCGGTGGCGTCCCACCAGAAGGGCTTCTCGTCCTGGGGTGTGAAGCCGGCCGAACTCAAGCCGAATCTGGCGATGCTGGTGCACCTGGGCGTGACGGGCAGGAAGCCCTCCAAGTAGTCACGCCCCCATTGTCAGGGTCCAAGTCCTGTCTGGCAGGCGGTGGTTCACACGGTGAGCCACCGCCTGCCGTCTACGCCGGCAACGGCCGGTCCCGGACCACGTGCTTCATCACGAGCGTCGACGTCAGCCGCTGCACCCCCGGCAGCGTCGCCAGCCGCTCGTCGTAGAGCCGCTGGAAGGCGGCCAGGTCGGCGGTGGCCACCCGGAGCAGGTAGTCCGGCTCGCCGAACAGCCGCTGGGCGTCCAGCACGTGCTCCAGCTCACCGACCGCCCGCTCGAACTCGGCGACCGTGTCCCGGTCCTCCTGGCGCATGGACACGAAGACCAGCGCCTCGAAGTTCAGGCCGAGCGAGGCCGGGTCCACCATCGCCCGGTAGCCCTGGATGGCGCCGGACCGCTCCAGCTCGCGCAGCCGCCGGTGGCAGGGCGAGACGCTGAGCCGCACCCGGGCGGCCAGCTCGGTCACGGTCAGCCGCCCGTCCTGTTGCAGCTCCGCAAGGATTTTCCGGTCCACGTCGTCCATGAAGAAGATATTTGCGCAGAGCGCGCGATCATGGGCAAACTTCGGGAACACTTTCGGGATATTCGCGCCTAATGTCCCCGGTATGGACTCCGGGCTGCTCTTCTCCTTCCTCGTCGTGGACCTGCTGCTGGTGTGCGTACCGGGCGCCGACTGGGCGTACGTCATCGCCACCGCCCTGCGCGGCGGCTCGGTCCTGCGCGCGGTGGCGGGCCTGGTCTGCGGCTACGCCCTGCACACCGCCCTGGCGACGGCGGGCCTGGCGGTGCTGGTGGCGGGCTCGCCCCGGCTGCTGACGGCCCTGACGGTGGCCGGCGCGGGCTACCTGCTGTGGCTGGGCTGGGGCGTCCTGCGCCACCCGGCGGTCCCGGACGCCGACACCACGGCGACGCCCGACGGCCGCCTGTTCTCGCGCGGCGCGACGATCAGCGGCCTGAACCCCAAGGGCCTGATGCTCTACCTCTCCGTGCTCCCCCAGTTCCTCACCCTCAAGGGCGCCCACCTCCCCGTACCCGCGCAGACGGCGACCCTCGGCCTGCTGCACATGGCCTGCTGCGCGGCCGTCTACCTCGCCGTGGGCACGCTCGCCCGCACCCTCCTCAGGGCCCGCCCGACGGCGGCCCGGGCGGTGACCCGCACCTCGGGCGCGGCGATGCTGGGCATCGGCGCGCTGCTGCTGGTGGAACGACTGGCGACGCTCTAGTCCGGGTTCCCGGTGAGCCGGAACAGCCGGATCTCCCGTTCCACGCGCGCCTGGTACGTGGCGTACGGCGGCCAGAACGCCAGCAGTGCCTGCCAGACGGTGTCCCGCTCCGCCCCGGTGAGCAGCCGGGCGGTGACCGGGATGTCCCGGCCCTTCCAGCTCACCGAGGCCTCCGGGTGGGCGAGGAGGTTGTGGGTCCAGGCGGGATGGCCGGGACGGCCGAAGTTGGAGCCGATCAGGATCCAGGTCCTGCCGTCCTCCTCGGGCATGCAGGCCAGCGGGGTCCGGCGGGGCCGTCCCGTCCTCGCTCCTGTGGAGGTGAGGATCACGCCCGGCAGCAGCTGGGCGCTGAGCAGGAGTCTTCCCCGGGTGAGCCGGTGCACGTTGCGGTCGAGGGCCGGGACGACGTGCGGGGCGGCCTTGGCGAACAGCCGGGTGGAGGAGACCTTCTGGACGAGCCGGACGCCGGCGCAGGAGAGCGCGTGCCGGAGCCGGGCGCCGGCGGTGCGGGCCATCAGACGGCCACCTCCCCGGTCGTGAACAGACCCGCCGTCTCGGCGGCGCGGTCCCGCAGCCGGTGCACCGGCCCGAACAGCAGCTCGTCGCCGGCGGCCCGCTTGAAGTACAGGTGGGCGTCGTGCTCCCAGGTGAAGCCGATGCCGCCGTGCAGCTGGATGCCCTCGGCGGCGGCGTGGCGCAGCGCCTCAAGGGCCTGCGCGAGCGCGAGGCCGCCGGCCGGCTTGCCCCGGCCGGCCGCCCAGGCGGCGTAGTACGCGGCCGAGCGTGCCGCCTGCACCGCCACGTACACGTCCGCCAGCCGGTGCTTCACGGCCTGGAAGGACCCGATGGGCCGGCCGAACTGCATCCGCTGCCCCGCGTACTCCACGGTCCGCTCCAGGACGCGGCCGGCCGCCCCCACGGCCTCGGCGGCGAGCACCGTGGCCGCCGCGTCCCCGGTCCGGGCGAGGGCGGGGAGGACGTCCGTCTCCTGCGACCCCAGCAACTCCGCCGGTACGTCCCTGAGTTGTACGCGCGCTTGCGGGCGGGTGGCGTCCAGCGTGGTCTGCCGGACCCGGAGCAGCCCCGGGGCGTCGCCCGCCACCAGGAACAGCAGGGTCCGCGACCGGGCGAAGCCCCCGGTGTGCGCGGCGACGAGCAGCACCCCCGCGCTGTGCCCGTCCAGCACCTGCCCGGCCTCCCCGTACAGCCGCCAGCCGTCCGCCGCCCGCCGCGCCTGCACCCCGCCGGCCCGTCCGCCGCCGGCGCTGTAGCCGTCGTTCGCGCCGGTCAGGGCGAGGGCGGTGGCGAGCGCGGGCCCGGAGACGGCGAGGGCGGCGGTGCGGGTCCCGGCGGCGATGCGCGGCAGCAGCCCGGCGCGCTGGGCCTCGGTGCCGAGGGCGTGAATCAGCGGGGCGGTGAGGACACAGGTGGCGAGCAGCGGCGAGGGGGCCAGGGCGCGTCCCGTCTCCTCGCAGGCGAGGGCGAGCTCGGTGACCGTGCAGCCGACGCCGCCGTACCGCTCGGGCAGGGCGAGCCCGGGCAGGCCGAGCCGGCCGGCGAGGGCCGGCCACAGGCCGGGGTCGTGACCGGCGGGCGTGTCGAGCGCGGCCCGCACCTCCGTCGGGCCGCAGCGTGTGCGCAGCAGCTCGCGCAGGGTCCGGCGGATCTCGTCCTGTTCGGCGGTGAGGCGCGTGTCCATGGCCTTCCCTCCCCATCTGACGGTGCGTCATATTAGGCAGGTCGGAACGAGATGCACAGAGGGAGGAGCCCTCTCATGGCGCGCGGGAGCAGGAAGGTCGCCGTGGTCGGCGTGGCCCTGTCCGACTGCGGACGCGTGGACGACGCGACGGCGTACGCGCTGCACGCCCAGGCGGCCCGGCGGGCCCTCGCCGACGCGGGCCTGGACCGCACGGTGGTCGACGGCTTCGCCTCCGCCGGCCTCGGCACGCTGGCCCCGGTGGAGGTCGCCGAGTACCTGGGGGTGCGGCCCACCTGGGTCGACTCCACCTCGGTCGGCGGCTCGACCTGGGAGGTGATGGCGGCGCACGCGGCGGACGCGATAGCGGCGGGCCACGCGAACGCCGTCCTGCTGGTGTACGGCTCGACGGCCCGCGCGGACGTCAGGGCGGGCCGCCGCACGGGCACCCTGTCCTTCGGCGCCGGGGGCCCGCTCCAGTTCGAGGCGCCGTACGGCCACACGCTGATCGCCAAGTACGCGATGGCGGCCCGCCGGCACATGATCGAGTACGGGACGACGGTCGAGCAGCTGGCCCGGGTGGCGGTCCAGGCGAGGGCGAACGCGGCGCTCAACCCGGAGGCGATGTTCCGCACCCCGGTCACCGTCGACGACGTCCTGTCCGGCCCGCTGATCGCCGACCCCTTCACCAAGCTGCACTGCTGTCTGCGCTCGGACGGCGGCGCGGCGGTCCTGCTGGCGGCCGAGGAGTACGCACGGGACTGCCGTACGGCACCGGTCTGGGTCCTCGGCACCGGCGAGCACGTCTCCCACGCCACCCTGTCCGGGTGGCCGGACTTCACGGTCTCCCCGGCGGCGGTGAGCGGCCGGCTGGCCTTCGGGCGGGCCGGGGTGCGCCCGGCGGACATCGACTTCGCGGAGATCTACGACGCCTTCACCTACATGACCCTCGTCACCCTGGAGGACCTGGGCTTCTGCGCCAAGGGCGAGGGCGGCGCGTTCGTGGGCGAGGACCGGCTGCTGGTCCGGGGCGGTCAGCTGCCGGTCAACACGGACGGCGGCGGCCTGTCGGCCCAGCACCCGGGCATGCGGGGGCTGTTCCTGCTGGTGGAGGCGGTACGGCAGCTGCGCGGGGAGGCCGGGGAGCGGCAGGTGCGGCGCCGGGACGGCGGCTTGCCCCGGCTGGGCGTGGCCTCCGGGACCGGGGGGTGGTTCTGCTCCTCGGGGACCGTGGTGCTGGGGAGGGAGTGAGGGTACGGGCCCTGTGCCGCCCGGGTCGCGAGCCGGCCCGGGTGATACTCGCCCCATGGCACAGCACGATCTTCACGAGCTGCTCCGGTCGCTGCGGGTCTGGGACGCCCAGGTGACCGAGCTGCGGCCCTTCGACCCGGACACCGCCCCGCCCACTCCGCTGGCCCTGTTCACGAACTGGTTCGCGGAGGCCGTCGCGGCGGGGCAGCCGGAGCCGCACACCATGTCGCTGGCGACCGCGGACGAGGACGGCAGGCCGGACGTGCGGATCGTGATGCTGCACGGCGCCGACGCGGACGGCTGGTCCTTCGCCACCCACGCCACGAGCCGCAAGGGCCGCGCGCTGAGCGCCCGGCCGTACGCCGCCCTCGCCTTCTACTGGCCGGTGCTCGGCCGCCAGGTGCGGGTGCGCGGGCCGGTGACGTCGGCGCCGGCCGAGGAGAGCCAGGCCGATCTGCACGCGCGGTCCACGGGCGCGCTGGCCGCCGCGCTGACCGGCCGGCAGAGCGAGGAGCTGTCCTCCACGGAGGAGCTGCGGCGGGCCTCGGACGCGGCCTGGGAGCGGGCCCGGGAGAACCCCGCCGAGCCGTCGCCGACCTGGACCCTGTACCGGCTGCACCCGGAGACGGTGGAGTTCTTCCAGGGGGACGCGGAACGGCGGCACGTGCGCCTGGAGTACCGCAGCACCGGGTTCGGCTGGAGCAGGGCGCTGTTGTGGCCGTGAGGGTCAGCCGGCCGGCCCCGCCGCACGCCCCGGCCCCGGCCGGAACACCGGTACGCCGTCCCGGAACGCCACCTCCAGCGGCATCCCGGCCCGCGGGCCGTCCTGCGGGCAGTCCACCAGTTCCGTCATCATCCGCGGGCCCTCGGCCAGGTCGACCACCGCGGCCAGGTAGGGGACGCGGCCGGTGAACGGGGGGAGGTCGTTGCGGTGCACCGCGGACCACGTGTAGAGCGTGGCCCGGCCGCTCGCCTCCTCCCAGGACACCTCCTCGCTCCAGCAGTGCGGGCAGAACTCCCGGGGGTAGTGGTGGGCCCGGCCGCAGGCCCCGCAGCGGCGGACCAGCAGCCGGCCGCGCGCCGCCGCCTCCCAGTAGGGGCGGGTGAGGGCGTCGGGCTCCGGGACGTCATGACGCGGGACGTCGTGGCGCGGGCCGTCCATCAGAACCAGCCCAGCGCCGCGTCCAGCGACCACGTCTGCCAGGACATCCCGAAGAAGCCGACCAGGGAGATCAGGGCCATCATCGAGTTCTGGCCCTGTTCCGCCCAGTCGTGGATCATCAGGACGAAGTAGAGGAGGTTCAGCAGCAGGCCGCCCAGCAGGGCCACCGGGGTCAGGAAGCCGGCGACCAGGCCGAGGCCCAGGGAGAGTTCGGCGTAGGCGACCACGTACGCCATCAGCTTCGGGTGGGGCCCGACCACCGTGTCGAAGCCCGCCCGGACCGGGGTCCACCGGTGTCTCGCGGCCACGTCCGCCGCCCAGGCGATCCCGCTGCCCCGCTCGAACCAGGCCTTCTTGTCCTTGTGCCGCCAGCTCTCCAGCCACCACAGGCCGAGGCCGATGCGCAGCACGGCCAGCCACTGAGCGCCGTCCAGCCATAGAGCGTCCATGGATCTGACGGTACGTCAGATGTGCCGCGATGCCCACCCGTGAGTCCTCGATACGTTCGCCGGCGCGAGGCCACGAGCGGTCGTCATGGGCATCGGCGCCACGGCCGGTGCGGGCGCCTTCCTTCACGGCCGGGACACCCTTCCCGTACACCCGTGATCAATCCGCAACCAATTCCGGTCTTGACCGAGACCCATCAACCGGGTGTGTGATTACGCTCCCGCTCATGGCCGTCTCCCGTCCCTCGCCCGTCCCCCTCCCGCCGACCCCCGCCGGCCGCCCGGTCTATGTGATCGGCGCCGGTCCCGGGGGTCTCGCCGCCGCGTACGCGCTGCGGGCGCGGGGCGTGCGGGCCGTGGTCCTGGAGAAGTCCGACCGGGTGGGCGCCTCCTGGCGCCGGCACTACGACCGGTTGCGCCTGCACACCACCCGGCGGCTGTCCTCGCTGCCCGGGCTCGCCATCCCCCGGAAGTTCGGCCGCTGGGTCTCCCGGGACGACGTGGTCCGCTACCTGGAGAAGTACGCCGAGCACCACGCACTGGAGATCGTCACCGGGGTGGAGGTCCACCGCGTCGAGCGGAGCGGGGACGGCACCGGGTGGCTGCTGCGCGCCTCCGGCGGCCGGGAGCTGACCGGCAGCGCGGTGGTCGTCGCCACCGGCTTCAACCACACCCCGCGCATCCCCGACTGGCCGGGCCGGGAGTCGTACGGCGGCGAGTTCCTGCACGCGGGCGAGTACCGCGCCGCCGGGCCGTACCGGGGCCGTGACGTGCTCGTCGTCGGCGTCGGCAACACGGGCGCGGAGATCGCCGTGGACCTGGTGGAGGGCGGGGCCGCGCGGGTACGGCTGGCGGTGCGCACGGCGCCGCACATCCTGCGCCGGTCGACGCTCGGCTGGGCCTCCCAGTACTCGGGCGTGCTGGTCCGGCGGCTGCCGGTGTGGCTCGTGGACCGGCTCGCCGGACCGGTGGGGCGGCTCAGCACCCCGGACCTGACCGCGCACGGGCTGCCGCGTCCGGACACCGGCCTGTACAGCAGGGTGAAGCAGGGCGCGATCCCGGTCCAGGACGCCGGTCTGATCGACGCCGTGCGCACGGGCAAGGTGGAGATCGTGGCGGCCGTGGAGGCGTTCGAGGACGGCGAGGTGGTCCTCGCCGACGGCAGCCGGGTCTCGCCCGACGCGGTGATCGCGGCGACCGGGTACGTGCGGGCGCTGGAGGGGCTGGTCGGGCACCTCGGGGTGCTGGACGGGCACGGCAGACCGGTGGTGCACGGCGGCCGTACGTCCGCGCAGGCGCCCGGCCTGTACTTCACCGGGTTCACCAATCCCCTCAGCGGGATGCTCCGGGAGCTGGCGATCGACGCGGGGCGGATCGCGAAGGCGGTCGCGAGGGCGGTCGACAAGAGGCCGGCTTAGCCGCGCGGCAACTTTGCCGTACCGACCCGTTCCTGACACTCCGTCAGTTCAGTAACCTGACATGGCGTCAGGTACTGGTGGCTGTCTCAGAGGAGGCGGGCGGAACGATGCTCGGATCGACCCACGGCACCCTCACCACCGACTCCCGCCGGGCCCGGGTCATCGCCTGCGGCGACCAGCGGCCCGGACCCGCCGTCCACGACCGGGTGGCGGACCTCGATGTCAGCGGGCGCCCGCTGCACGCGGACGTACCGGACCTGAACCGGTTCTTCCGGCCCGAGTCGGTCGCCGTGATCGGCGCGTCGGACGCCGAGGGCCGGCCGAACACCGGGATCACCCGGCAGTTGCTGGACTGGGCCGGGCGGGTCGGGGCCCGCGTGCACCCGGTGCACCCGACCCGGCCTGCCGTGTTCGGCCTGCCCTGCGCGGCCTCCGTGGCCGAACTGCCCGAACAGGTCGACCTGGCCGTGCTGCTGGTGGCCGACCCGCTGCCGCTGATCGAGGAACTCGGCGAGGCGAAGGTGCGGTTCGCGGTCGCCTTCGCCTCCGGGTTCGCGGAGACCGGCCGGGCGGGCGCCGAGGCGCAGGAACGGCTGGCCGAGGCGGTACGGCGCTCGGGCATCAGGCTGCTCGGGCCGAACACCAACCTCAACGCCTTCGAACGCTTCCGGGACGATCTGACCGGGCCGGCCATCGCGCTGATCACCCAGTCCGGACACCAGGGCCGGCCCGTCTTCGCCCTCCAGGAGCTCGGCATCCGGCTCTCGCACTGGGCGCCCACCGGCAACGAGGCCGACCTGGAGACCGCCGACTTCCTCTCCTGGTTCGCCGAGCAGCCCGAGGTCGGCGCCATCGCCGCATACGTCGAAGGGCTCAAGGACGGCCGCGCCTTCCTGCTGGCCGCCGACCGCGCCGCCCGCCGCAAGGTCCCGGTCGTCGCCGTGAAGGTGGGCCGCACCGAGACCGGCGCCCGGACGGCCGCCTCGCACACCGGCAAGCTCACCGGCGCCGACGACGTGGTGGACGCGGCCATGCGGCAGTACGGCGTGATCCGCGTCGACGCCCTGGACGAACTCCAGGACACCGCCGCCCTGTTGGCGCGGGCGCGGGCGCCACGGGCCGACGGCGTGGTCATCTGCTCCATCTCCGGCGGCACGGGCGCGCACGTCGCCGACCTGGCCGCCGGGGCGGGGCTCCGGCTGCCGACGCTGTCGCCGCAGAAGCAGGCCGAGCTGCACCAGTGGATACCGGGGTATCTGAGCGTGGCCAACCCGGTGGACAACGGCGGCCACCCGGTCGGTGACCGGCGCGGCCGGAAGATCATCGACGCGCTGCTCGCCGACCCGGCGGTGGGCGTCCTGATCTGCCCGGTCACGGGCCCGTTCCCGCCGCTGAGCGACCGGCTCGTGAAGGACCTGGTCGAGGCGGCCGAGGAGACGGACAAGCTGGTGTGCGTGGTGTGGGGCTCACCGGCCGGCACCGAGCCGGCGTACCGGGACGTCCTGCTCGGCTCCTCGCGCGTGGCCACCTTCCGCACGGTCGGCAACTGTCTGACCGCCGTCCGGGCCTGGCTGGACCACCACCGCTTCGTGACCGACTACCGCTCCCCCTTCGACATGGCCCCGCGCACCCCGTCCCCCTCCTTCCGCAAGGCCGAGGCCCTGATGCAGCCCGGCCGGCAGCTCAGCGAGCACGCGGCCAAGCAGTTGCTGCGGGCGTACGGCATCCGGGTGCCGCGCGAGCAGTTGGTGACCAGCGCGGCGGCGGCCGTGCGGGCGGCCGGGCAGGTGGGCTACCCGGTGGTGATGAAGGCGTCCGGCGCGCAGATCGCCCACAAGACCGAGCTGGGCCTGGTGAAGATCGGCCTGACCTCGGCGAGCCAGGTCCGCGACGCCTACCGGGAGCTGACCGACATCGCGCGCTACGAGGGCGTCGGGCTGGACGGCGTCCTGGTGTGCCAGATGGTCGAGCAGGGCGTGGAGATGGTGGCCGGGATCACCCACGACGAACTGTTCGGGCCGACGGTGACGGTCGGGCTCGGCGGCATCCTGGTCGAGGTGCTGCACGACACGGCCGTCCGCGTCCCGCCGTTCGGGGAGGACCAGGCCCACGCCATGCTCACCGAGCTGCGCGGCCGGGCCCTGCTGGACGGCGTCCGGGGCCGCCCGCCGGCCGACGTGGACGCGCTGGTGGAGGTCGTCCTGCGGGTCCAGCGCATGGCCCTGGAACTGGGCTCGCACATCGCCGAGCTGGACATCAACCCCCTGATGGTGCTGCCCCGGGGCCAGGGCGCGGTGGCCCTCGACGCGCTGGCGGTGTGCCGGTGAACGGGCCGCGGGGAGGCGGTGACGCCGGACGCGGTGACGCCGGACGCGCTGGTGACGGGACGGTCGGCGAGCCGCAGGGACGCGGTGACGCCGGTGACGGGTCCGTGAACGAGCCCGTACGGCACGAGGTCCGTGACCGGGTCGCCCACATCACCCTGAACCGTCCCGAGGCCCTGAACGCCCTCACCCCCGCCATGCGGGACCACCTCATCGGCCTGCTGGAGGAGGCGTCGGCGTCCCCGGACGTCCGGGCGGTGGTCCTCACAGGCACCGGCCGGGGCTTCTGCGCGGGCGCGGACCTGCGGGGCGGGGCCGGCTCGGGCGACCGGATCGCCGGTGATGTGGCCCGGGTGCTGCGCCGGGGCGCGCAGCGCCTGATCTGCGCCGTGCTGGACTGCGAGAAGCCGGTCCTGGCCGCCGTGAACGGTACGGCGGCCGGCCTGGGCGCGCACCTGGCCTTCGCCTGTGACCTGGTCCTGGCCGCCGGATCGGCCCGCTTCATCGAGGTGTTCGCCCGCCGCGGCCTGGTCCCCGACGGCGGCGGCGCCTACCTCCTGCCCCGCCTGGTCGGCCCGCACCGGGCGAAGGAACTGATGTTCTTCGCCGACGCGCTCCCGGCAGCGGAGGCGGAACGCCTGGGCCTGGTCAACCGGGTCCTCCCGGACGCGGACCTGGAGAAGACGGCCGGCGCCTGGGCGGCCCGGCTGGCCTCCGCCCCGACCAGGGCCCTCGCGCTCACCAAGCACCTGGTGAACACCTCCCTGGACACCGACCGCGCCACGGCCTTCGCCGCGGAGTCCTGGGCCCAGGAACTCAACATGACGACGGAGGACGCCCGGGAGGGCCTCCGCGCGTTCGCCGCACGCGGGGACCCGCGGTTCCGGGGCCGTTGACGGCCCGTTCCACCCCCTTCCGATCTGACGTTCCGTCAGCTTCAATGGACGGGTGATGGGACACGCAGGCGCGGCGGCCTTCGCCGTTCGGTATCTGGGGGGCAGGCCCGTGGAGGCCCTGCCGCGGCCCGAGTTGCGGTGTGTGCGGGACGGTGAGCGGGCTCCGGTGGGGCAGACGGAGTTCCGGCGGGTGCTGGGGGACTTCGCCAGCGGGGTCACCGTGATCACCGCGCCCGCGACCGGGGGTGAACCCGGGCCCGCAGGGTTCGCCTGCCAGTCCTTCTCCTCCCTCTCCCTGGAACCGCCCCTCGTCTGCTTCATGGTGGGCCGTACGTCCACGACCTGGCCGCGCATCGCACGCGCCGGCGTCTTCTGCGTCAACGTGCTCAGCGCCGGCCAGCACGAACTGTGCCGGGCCTTCGCGGTGAGCGGCGCCGACAAGTTCGCCGGGGTGGCGTACGACCCGGCGCCCGTCTCCGGGTCGCCCCGGCTCGCCGGTGCCGCCGCCTGGATCGACTGTGCCGTCCACGCCGTGCACACCGGGGGCGACCACCTCGTCGTCGTGGGACGGGTGGCCGCCCTCGACGCGGACGGCACGGCGGAGCCGCTGCTCTTCCACCGGGGGCGGTTCGCGCGGCTCGACGGCGGCCGAGCCTGACCGTCAGCGCGGGGTCAGGCGCCGCAGGGACGTGATCTCGGCCGCAAGAGGACCATGCCGAGTGTCACGGACTTTCCCTTCCGCGGGGTGCGTTCAGTGGTGCGGTCAGGATACGGCGAGTGTGCGGGCGGCCGGTGTGGTGCGCCGGATGACCAGCGCCATCAGGGCCGCCGCCGCGCACAGCGTGCCGGAGGCGTACCAGACGACGTCGTAGGAGCCGAAGGCGTCCCGGGCGACTCCGCCGAGGTAGGCGACGACGGCCGCGCCGACCTGGTGGGAGGCGAGCACCCAGCCGAAGACGATGGCGCTGTCCTCGCCGAACTGCTCGCGGCACAGGGCCAGGGTCGGCGGGACGGTGGCGACCCAGTCGAGGCCGTAGAAGACGATGAAGAAGAGCATCGGCGGGTGGACGGCGGGGCCCAGCAGCATCGGCAGGAACAGCAGGGACAGGCCGCGCAGGGCGTAGTAGACGGCGAGCAGGCGGCGCGGTTCGAAGCGGTCGGTGAACCAGCCGGAGGCGATCGTGCCGACGACGTCGAACACACCGATCACCGCGAGCAGCGAGGCCGCCGTCGTCACGGGCATGCCGTGGTCGTGCTCGGCGGGCACGAAGTGCGTCTGGACCAGGCCGTTGGTGGAGGCACCGCAGATCGCGAAGGTGCCGGCGAGCAGCCAGAAGGTGCCCGTGCGGGCGGAGGTGGACAGGACGCCGAGCGTGCGGCGGGCGGCGCCGGTGACGGGTGCCGGCTTGGGCACGAACTCCCGTGCCCCGTACGGCGCCACGCCCACGTCGGCCGGGTGGTCGCGCAGCAGGAGCCAGACGAAGGGGACGACGGCGAACGCGGCCAGGGCGACCGTGACCGCGGCGGGCCGCCAGTCGTGGCGCTCGACGATCCAGGACAGCAGCGGCAGGAAGACCAGCTGGCCGGAGGCCGAGGCGGCGGTGAGGATGCCGGTGACCAGACCGCGCCGTTCGGTGAACCAGCGGTTGGTCACCGTCGCCGCGAAGGCCAGTGCCATGGAGCCGGTGCCGAGCCCCACCAGCAGGCCCCAGCACAGCAGCAGCTGCCAGGCCGCCGTCATCCACACGGTCAGGCCGGAGCCGAGGGCTATCACGGTCAGCGCCGCGGCCACCACCCGGCGGATGCCGAAACGGTCCATCAGCGCGGCGGCGAAGGGCGCGGTGAGGCCGTAGAGCGCGAGGTTCACGGAGACGGCGGCGCCGATCGTGCCGCGCGACCAGCCGAACTCCTGGTGCAGCGGGTCGATGAGCAGGCCGGGCAGGGATCGGAAGGCCGCCGCGCCGGTGATCGTGACGAACGTGACGGCGGCGACGAACCAGGCACGGTGCACGCGGCCACGCCGGGCGGGCGGGACCTGGACGGGAGCGGCGGCTGGGGTTGTCTGAGTCACGCCCCCACCCTCCCGTGCGCATGCCCGTGCATCGAGTGGCCCGCTGGACATACTTCGCTATGATCGGGCCATGACGAGCGCAGCCGCAGGGGAATTCCGGCCGCACCGGGTCGCCGTCCTCGCCCTGGACGGCATACTGCCCTTCGAACTGGGCATCCCGCACCGGATCTTCGGCCGCCCCCGGGACGCCCGGGGCCGGCACCTGTACGAGGTCGTGACCTGCTCGGTCCGGCCGCCCGGCACGGTCGAGACGGACGCCGACTTCGCCGTGCAGATCGCGCACGGCCCGGAGACGCTGGCGACGGCCGACACGGTGATCGTCCCGGCGTCCTACGAACTCGGCCCGCTCTACGACGAGGGCCGGCTCACCGACGAACTGGCCGCCGCCCTCGCCCGCGTCCGCCCCGGCACCCGGCTGGCCTCCATCTGCACCGGCGCCTACGTCCTCGCCGCCGCCGGCTACCTCGACGGACGCCCGGCCACCACGCACTGGGCCGACGCCGAGCGCTTCCAGCGGATGTTCCCGAAGGTCGAGGTGGACGCGGACGTGCTGTTCATCGACGACGGGGACGTGCTGACCTCGGCCGGGGTCGCCGCCGGGATCGACCTGTGCCTGCACATGGTCCGCCGCGACTTCGGCACGGCCGTCGCCAACGAGGTGGCCCGCCGCACGGTCGTACCGCCCCACCGCGACGGCGGCCAGGCCCAGTACATCCGCCGCCCGGTCCCCGACCCGCAGGTCGCCACGACGACCGCCGCCCGCGCCTGGGCGCTGGGCCGGCTGCACGAGCCGATCCAGCTGCGCGACCTGGCCGAGCAGGAGGCCATGTCGGTACGCACCTTCACCCGCCGCTTCCGCGAGGAGGTCGGCATCAGCCCCGGCCAGTGGCTCACCCAGCAGCGCGTGGAGCGCGCCCGGCACCTGCTGGAGTCCACGGACCTGTCGATGGACCAGGTGGCCCGGGACTCGGGCTTCAACACGGCCCAGTCGATGCGCCAGCACCTACAGGCCGCCCTCGGGGTCACGCCCACCGCCTACCGGCGCGCCTTCCGCACCGGCGGCGCCGAGCGGCAGGACCGCGTCGGCACCCGGCACTGACCGGCCGGTCCGTCTCTCACCCCACCAGCCGACCGCCGTCAGCAGCAGGGTGAGGGCCACCCCGGCCAGGATCGCCGTGGAGGGCGCGGTGTGCGGCAGCAGGGCGCCCGCGAGCGAACCGGTCGCCGCGTAACCGGCGCCCACGGCGGCGTACATGACCGAGTAGCCGGCGGCCAGGACGTGCGGCGGGAGCACCTCGCGCAGGGACAGGTTCCGGGTGAGCATCGCGCCGGACTGGAGCAGCCCGGCCACGGCCAGCGCCGCCGCGATGCCCGGCGTGCCGGGTATCAGGGCGACCACGGCGACCGCGGCCGACATGCCGGTCATCAGGAGCGCGCTGCGGGTGCGGAGCAGCCCCGGCCAGGACCGCAGGCCGTACAGGAAGGCGCCGACGGCGGAGGCCGCCGCCATCACCGTGAGCAGCGGGCCCGCCCAGCCGACGCCGATGCCGCGCTGTTCGAGCAGGGCGGGCAGGACGAGTTCGGCGAGGGCCAGCAGGGACAGACTGGCCGCGCCCGTGACGTACACCGGCCAGGCCCGGGCCAGCAGGCGGTGCTTCGACGCGCCCCCGCCGTCCCGGTCGCCGCTCTCGGCCGGACCGCCGGGCCCGTCCGCCGCCCAGCCGGCCGGGAGCAGCCACAGGCCCGCGGCGGACGACGCCATCAGTGCGGCGGCGAGCAGCGGCGGGAGGCGGGGGTCGGCGCCGAGGGCGAGCCCCGTGACGGTGGCCGGGGAGACGGCCCAGACGCCGAACGTGAGCACCGACTCGGCGGACAGCGCCTGGGCCGCCGCGTGCGCCGGCACCAGGGAGGTGAGCCACGTGCGCAGCCCGCCGGGCGCGGCGGCGGGCCCGGCCCCGGCGAGGAACGCGAAGGCGGTGAGCAGCGCGGCGGGCGCGCCGGGGAACGCGCCGAGGCCCGCGCATCCGGCGGCACCGGCGACGAGTCCGGCGGCCAGGTGCGGGCGGGCCCGCCGGGGGTCCAGGCGCATGCCGAGCACGGGGGCGCCGATGATCTCGCCGATGACGTAGGCGGCGGCGAGGGCCGCGCCCAGGGAGTAGCCGCCGGGGCGCTCGCGGACCAGGAAGACCAGGGCCAGCGGGGCCATGGCCACCGGCATGCGGGCGCCGACGGCCACCAGGGCCCAGGCCAGGACCCGCCGGGAGACGACATCGCGGTAGCTCATGCCTCGACGGTAGGGGCCGCCACCGACAACCGCCGCCTCCTCGTCCCGAGCCTGTGGACAACTTCGGCCGGGGCACCTGACGGGGGCTCACCAGCCGTCAGAACGTCAGTACCGCCCGCGCCACCCGGCCCGCCTCCGCCTGAGCCCGTGCCTTCTCGAAGTCCTCCACCGGATGGACCTCCGTCACCAGCTCGTCCAGCATCAGCCGCCCCTGGCGGTACAGCTCGGCGTACAGCGCGATGTCCCGCTGGGGACGCGAGGAGCCGTACCGGCAGCCGAGGACCGACTTGTCCAGGTAGAGGGAGGAGACGAGGAAGGACGCCTCGGCCGTGGCCGGGGGCACGCCGAGCAGGACCGCCTGTCCGCCCCGGTCGAGCAGGTCGACGGCCTGGCGGATCAGCTCCACCCGGCCCACGCACTCGAAGACGTGGTCGGCCCCCGTGGGCAGCAGGTCCCGCACGCCGTCCGCCGAGGTCAGGAAGTCGGTGGCGCCGAACTGCCGGGCCACCGCCTCCTTGGCGGGATTGGCGTCGACGGCCACGACGGCGAGGGCGCCCGCGAGCCGCGCGCCCTGGAGGACGTTCAGCCCGATCCCGCCCGTGCCGATGACGACCACGCTGTCCCCCTGGTCCACCCGCGCCCGGTTCAGGACCGCGCCGACGCCGGTGAGCACCCCGCACCCGATCAGCGCGGCGGAGGTCAGCGGGATGTCCCGGGGGATGCGCACGGCCTGCACGGCCTTGACGACCGTGCGTTCCGCGAAGGCCGAGTTGGCGGCGAACTGGTGCACCGGGCCCGTGCCCCGTGTGAACGGCTTCGCCGGGCGCCCGATGGCCCGCCGGCACATGGTCGGCCGTCCCCGGTCGCAGTCCGCGCACGTCCCGCAGTGGGCGAGCGTGGACAGGGCCACATGGTCACCGGGCGCGACATGGGTGACGCCCGCCCCCACCGCTTCCACGATCCCGGCGCCCTCATGGCCCAGCACCACCGGTACCGGGAACGGGATGGTGCCGTCCACCACCGACAGATCGCTGTGGCACAGCCCGGCCGCCGCGATGGCGACGAGCACCTCGCCGGGGCCCGGCTGCCGTACCGTCAGATCGTCGACGACCTGGACCCGCCTGCCGTCGAACACCACACCCCGCATCACACGGCCCCCTTCGGCTCACCCGGCAGACCGAGCACGCGCTCGGCGACGATCGTGCGCTGGATCTGGTCCGAGCCGCCGTAGAGGGTGTCGGCCCGGGAGAACAGGAACAGGTGCTGGTCCGCGTCGAGCGCGTACGGCGAGACGGGCGACCAGTCCGTGGGGCCCACGGCCGCCGCCGCGCCTCTGACCTGGACGGCGAGCTCGCCCAGCCGCTGGTGCCAGTTCGCCCACAGCAGTTTGGCCACGCTGGACGCGCCCGGGTCGGCGGAGCCACCGAGGGTGCGCAGGGCGTTCCAGCGCATGGCGCGCAGCTCGGCCCACTGGCGGACGAGCCGGGCGCGCAGCACCGGATCGCGTACGGCCCCGGTCTCCACGGCAGCCGCGACGACCCCCGCCAGCTCCTGGGCGAAGCCGATCTGCTGGGCCAGGGTGGAGACCCCGCGCTCGAATCCGA
The DNA here is from genome assembly GCF_014650735.1 of Streptomyces canarius. NCBI lineage: Bacteria > Bacillati > Actinomycetota > Actinomycetes > Kitasatosporales > Streptomycetaceae > Streptomyces > Streptomyces canarius. The sequence continues at coordinate 155,351 of NZ_BMVN01000006.1, read as the reverse complement.
GCAGGCTCATCGCCACCCGCCAGCCCTGTCCCTCTCCCCCGACGACGTGCTCCACGCGCGCGCGTGCCCCGTCGAAGAAGACCTCGTTGAAGTCGCTCGTGCCGGTGAGCTGCCGGATGGGGCGGACCTCGACGCGGCCGGGCTGGTCCATGGGCACGAGCAGGAAGCTGAGGCCGTGGTGGCGGCGGGCGTCCGGGTCGGTCCGGGCCAGCACGAAGCACCAGTCGGCCTCATGGGCGAGCGAGGTCCAGATCTTCTGTCCGCTGATCCGGTACGACGTCCCGTCCCGCACCGCCGCCGTGCGCACCGCGGCGAGGTCGGAGCCGGCGCCGGGTTCGCTGTATCCCTGGCACCACAGCTCCTCTCCGGCGGCGACCGGCGGCAGGAAGCGGTTCTTCTGCTCCTCGTCGCCGTGGGCGAGGAGGGTGGGGGCGAGCAGGTTCTCCCCGATGTGCCCGGAGCGCGGGGGCGCGGCCGACCGGGCGTACTCCTCGGCCCAGACGACCTGTTGGGTGAGGGGCACGGTCCGGTTGCCGTACCCCGCCTCCGCCCAGCCGAGCCCGATCCAGCCGGCGGCACCAAGGGTCCTCTCCCAGGCACGCCTCGTCATCGAGGCGTGGGTGTGCTCGCCCAGCCAGCCCCGCACCTCGGCACGGAACCCCTCATCCTCGTCACTGAACCCGAACTCCATGTCCACCACCTCTGATCGGTGACCGGCGTAGGTGTCGGCCGGGTGCCGGCCCGCCGCGCGAGCTCCCCGGGGCTACTGTGCGTTGGGCCGGTACGATCCCCGCGCCGCCTCCTCCATCGCCGCGAGCTCGGAGAGCATCGGCATCGGATCCGCCCCGACCGACCCCGGCAGGACCTCGGCGATCCGCTCGGGCGTCCAGCCGGGCCCCTCGGCGTAGACGGAACGCAGTTCCCTCGGCTGGGCCCACACCGCGATCTTCGCCCCGGCGACCGTGTACACCTGCCCGGTGATGCCCTGCGCGGCGGCCCGCTCGGACAGCAGGTACACCACCAGCGCGGCCACGTCCTCCGGCTCGCCGATCTCCGCCAGCCGCACCGGCACGTTCGCCGACATCCGCGTACGCGCCACCGGTGCCACCGCGTTCGCGGTCACCCCGTACTTGTGCAGGCCGAGCGCGGCGCTGCGCACGAGGGAGATGATCCCGCCCTTGGCCGCGCTGTAGTTGGCCTGCGCGACGGAGCCCTGGTGGTTGCCGCTGGTGAAGCCGATGAGGGTGCCGGAGCGTTGCCGGCGCATGACGGCGGAGGCGGCCCGGAACACGGTGAACGTGCCCTTCAGGTGGGTGGCGACGACCGGGTCCCACTCCTCCTCGGTCATGTTGAACAGCATCCGCTCCCGCAGGATGCCGGCCACGCACACGACCCCGTCGACCCGGCCGTACGTCTCCACCGCCGTGTCCACGACCCGCTGTCCGCCCGCCATGGTGGAGATGTCGTCGGCGACCGCGACGGCCTCGCCGCCCGCCACCTCGATCTCCTTGACGACGGCCTCGGCGACCTCGCTGGTGGGCGAGGCGCCGTCCACGGCCACGCCGTAGTCGTTGACGACGACCTTCGCCCCTTCGGCCGCCGCCGCCAGCGCGACCGCCCGTCCGATCCCGCGCCCGGCACCCGTCACGGCGATGACCTTGCCGGCCAAGAAGTTCCCCACGCCCGGCCCCTTCCCGCAGTTTCTGACGGTTTGTTAGATTGACGGTGCGTTAGATTTTATGACCCGCCGACCGCGCGGGCACAAGCCCCGGGGAGGCACCGGATGGCACTGCCGGAGGAGTTCCACACGATCGCGGGGCGCGTGAACAACTGGGGACGCTGGGGCGCCGACGACGAGATCGGCACCCTGAACCTGATCACGGACGACGTCGTGCGGGAGGCCGTCCGCGAGGTGCGCACCGGGCGCCGCGTCCCGCTCGCCCTCCCCCTGGCGCAGGACGGTGTGCAGACGGGGATGATCGCCGGCCGGGTCAACCCGCTGCACGCGATGGTGCAGCTCAACCAGGAGCTGTTCGGGCCGGGCACGGTGGCGTGCAGCGACGACGCGGTGACCATGGGGCTCCAGGCCGGCACCCACTGGGACGCGCTGACCCATGTCTCGCACTCGGGGAAGCTCTACAACGGCCGCCCCGCGCACACGGTCACCGCGCACGGCGGTGCCGAGTTCAGCGGGATCGACAAGGTGCGGCACCTGGTCTCGCGCGGGGTGCTGCTGGACGTGGCACGCGCACGGGGCGTGGACCGGTTGCCGGGGGGCCACGCGGTCACCCCCGAGGACCTGGAGGCGGCCGAGGAGTTCGCCGGTACGCGCGCGCGTGCCGGTGACATCGTGCTCGTACGGACCGGACAGGTGCGGGTGTACCTGTCCGGGGACAAGCACGGCTACGGCTATCCGTCGCCGGGGCTCTCGGTGCGCTGCCCGGAGTGGTTCCACGCGCGCAACGTGGCGGCGGTCGCGAACGACACGCTCACGTTCGAGGTCTTCCCGCCCGAGATCGAGGACCTGTGGCTGCCCGTGCACGCGCTGCACCTGGTGGAGATGGGGATGCTCCAGGGCCAGAACTGGAATCTCGAAGAGTTGTCCACAGCCTGTGGAGAAACGGGCCGGTACACGTTCCTGCTGTCGGCGATGCCCGAGCCGTTCGTGGGCGCGACGGGGACACCGGTGGCCCCGGTGGCGATCCTGTGAACGGCGGCGGCGCGTCCGCGGTCGGCGGCGCGTGCCCCCCACCGTCACGCGCACGCGCCGCCGTCCGATACGACCCGCACTCGGCGGGGACCGCCGTCGCCTCGGGCCCTCGCCGTCCCCTCGCGGCGGACCGACGCACCCCAGCCTGATCAGGCACCCAGGGAACGTCAACGCCGGTACGGACCCGTGTTGCGGCAGCCCCGCTCACAGCACCCGCGCACGGGCGCACCCCCCGGCGCACCACCGCCCAGGGCCGCTACACCGCTTCGAAGGCGAGACCCTCGTACGCGGACAGTCCGCCCCCGCACGCCAGCGCGGCGCTCTGCCGGGGCTGTGAACAGCGGTCCAGTTCGCACCAGATGCTCTTGCCGGCGCCCTCGGGGCTCCAGCCCCAGCGGTCGGCGAGACAGTCCACGAGGGCCAGACCCCGGCCGCCGGTGGCGTCGTCGTCGGCGCAGCGGGGCACGGGCGCGCGCGAGCTGCGGTCGGTCACCTCGACCCGCACCGTGGCCGACGGACACTTCTCGGCCGCCGGACCCGGCAGACACAGCCGCAGCACGGCCGGCCGGCCGGTGTGCACCACGGCATTGGTCACCAGCTCGGAGACGAGCAGGATCAGGGTCTCGGCCAGCGGCTCGTCGGCCGTTATCCCCGATCCCGCGAGCCGCGAGCGGGCCCACCTCCTCGCCCGTCCCACCTCCGCGGGGTCGGGCCGGATCTCCAGCTGCACTTGAAGCACCTGCACCGCTCACACCATCCGAACCGGCGGATCCATGACCCCGCGCCAACCGCGCGCCGCGGTCTCAGCCGCGGCGGCGATCACGAGGGCCACGATCCCAGCCATTTTCTGCATGGCCAGAACAACGGCCAGAGCAAGGGTCACGGACCGTGACTCCCTTGCGAGACAGCATGGTTGACGTACAGTCACCCCAACAAGCGCTTCGGGCATATTCCCGCGCGAAGGAGTACGCGTAGGGCATACTGTGCGACGCTCGTGCCGGGGAGTCGAACAGACGGGGACAACGGGCCTGACGGCCCCGCGAGCTGCGGCGCACACCGCGCGACCCGGCACCGCCCCAGGGGCACCGCCGGCCCGGCTCGTCCGCGCAGCCACTCGCATCTCACACAAGGTACCCGAGCGGACACCGACTCCGGGCCGTGACGAGTCCCGTGAAGGACACAACCCGGTATCAACGCTCCGTGACGCCGACAGGCCACCATCCGCACCATCGTGGGCCATGACTTCCGGGGTACGGCGGCCCGGGAAGCCACCGGCGGCTCACCGCGCCAGCGCGGCGGCGAGCAGTTCCTCGCCCTCGGCGCTCCCCCCGGCGCGCCGCGCCCGCACCCACGCCCGCTTCAGGTGCAGGTGCACGTCGGCCTCCCAGGTGAACCCCATGCCGCCGTGCACCTGGAGGCAGTCGCGGGCCCCCCGCACGGCGGCCTCGTCGGCGAGCAGCCGGGCGGCGGCGACGTCGGCGGGGTCGGCCGTGACGGCGGCGGCGTAGACGGCGGCGCGTGCGGTCTCGGCCCGCACCAGCAGGTCCGCGCACAGGTGCTGGACCGCCTGGAAGGCGCCGACGGGCCGCCCGAACTGCTCTCGGGTCCGGGCGTGTTGCACGGCCAGCTCGCACACCCGTCCGGCGGTGCCGAGCTGCTCGGCGGCCGTCAGCAGCACGGCGACGGGATCCGGGGGGCCGGGTGCGGGCACCCGGTGCAGCGGGGTGAGCGGGTCCACCGACCGCAGCGGTACGGCACCGGAGGCGTCCCCGTGGACGACGTCCGCCGCCTCCAGCCACTCCACCAGCCCGCCGTCGACGGCCGCCACGACCGTCTCCCCGCCCGCCGCGCCGGGCACACCGCCGGCCGCGAGATGCGTGGCCACCAGCGGGCCGGGCAGCAGGGCCCGCCCGGCCTCCTCGAAGGCCAGCACGGCCTCGGGCAGCCCCAGTCCGACCCCGCCGTCCGCCTCGGGCAGCCGCAGGGCGAAGAACCCGGCCTCCCCGAGGGTCCGCCACAGCGCCCGGTCGAGCCGGCCCGGCGCGGCGACGGCCGCGCGCAGCGCCTCCCGCCCGAAGCGGCGTTCCAGCAGGTCCCGCACACCCGCCCGCAGGGCCCGCTGGTCATCGGTGAGCCGGAAACGCACCGGACCTCCCCTCCGCGCGGTCCGCGCGATCCCGTGTGGGCCGAGGACGCAACGTCATCTCCCCCTGGGCAGGCCGAGGATCCGCTCGGCCACGATGCCGCGCTGGATCTGCGAGGTGCCGGCGGCGATCGTGTACGACAGCGAGGACAGCCGGTCGAGCACCCAGGGGCGGTCCAGATCCAGGCAGTCGGGGCCGAGGACCTCGGCTGCGGCGTCGTACAGCTCCTGCCGGGCGTGCGAGTAGCGGAGCTTGAAGACCGAGCCGCCGACGCCGGGCACCCCGCCGTTCGCCTCCGCCTCGCTCACGTTCCACTGGGTCAGCCGCCACAGCGCGCGGAACTCCGCGTCCAGCCGGCCGAGCCGGCGCCGCAGCACGGGATCGTCCCAGCGGCCGTTCTCCCGTGCGGCGGACGCGAGTTCGCCCAGCACCCGGCGGCAGGCGACGACCTCGCCGACGAAGGCCGTACCGCGTTCGAAGGACAGGGTCACCATGGTCACGCGCCAGCCGTCGTTCTCCTCCCCGACCCGGTTGGCGACCGGCACCCGCACCTCGTCCAGGAACACCTCGGCGAACTCCGCCGACCCGGCGAGCGTGCGCAGCGGCCGTACGGTGACGCCCTCGGCGTCCATCGGCAGGGCCAGCCAGGTGATGCCCCGGTGCCGGGGCGCGTCCGGGTCGGTGCGCACCAGCAGCTCGCACCAGTCGGCGACTTCCGCGTGCGAGGTCCAGATCTTGGACCCGGTCACCACGTAGTGGTCGCCGTCCCTGTGCGCGCGGGTGCGCAGCGACGCGAGGTCGGAGCCGGCGTCCGGCTCGCTGAACCCCTGGCACCACACCTGCTCGCCGCGCAGGATCGGCGGCAGCCAGCGGGCCCGCTGGTCGGCGGTGCCCTCGGCGGCGATCGTCGGTCCGGCGTGCAGCAGTCCGACGAAGTTGGCGCCCACGTAGGGCGCGCCCGCCCTCTCGGTCTCCTCCAGGAAGATCATCCGGACGGTCGGGGAGGCGTCCCAGTGCACGTCGGCGTACCCGGCGTCGTACAGCATCCGCTGCCAGCGCAGGTCGTAGGCGCGGCGGCCGGGCCAGTCGTCCGGGGACGGCCTGGCCGGCAGGGTGGGCAGCACCGCGGCGAGCCACGTCCGCAGCCGGGTCCGGAACTCCTCCTCCTCGGGTGTGCGGGAGAGGTCCATCACCGGTCGAGGTCCAGGCCGAGCATGCGGATGGCGTTGCCCCGCATCAGCTTGTGGACGGTCTCGTCGTCCAGGCCCTTCACATGGTCGAGGGCGACCTGCTTGGTGTGCGGGAAGGTCGAGTCGACGTGCGGGTAGTCGGTCTCGAAGGTGGCGTTGTCGCGGCCGACGACGTCCAGCGAGGCGACGCCGTGCCTGTCGCGGAAGAAGCAGCAGAAGATCTGCCGGTAGTAGTACGTCGACGGCGGCTCGGGGACCAGGTCCCTGACCCCGCCCCAGGCACGGTGCTCCTCCCACACGTCGTCGGCGCGTTCCAGGGCGTACGGGATCCAGCCCATCTGGCCCTCCGAGTAGGCGAGTTTCAGCCGGGGGAAGCGCACCAGGACCCCGCTGAAGAGGTAGTCCATCATCGAGGCCATGGCGTTGTTGAAGCTCAGGGACGCCTGGACGGCGGGGGGCGCGTCGGGGGAGGCCGCGGGCATCTGGGAGCTGCTGCCGATGTGCATGTTGACGACCGTCTCCGTCTCCTGGCAGACGGCGAAGAACGGGTCCCAGTAGCCGGAGTGGATGGAGGGCAGCCCGAGGTGGGTGGGGATCTCCGAGAAGGTGACGGCCCGCACGCCGCGTGCCGCGTTGCGCCGGATCTCGGCGACGGCCAGCCCGACGTCCCACAGCGGGATCAGGCACAGCGGGATCAGCCGGCCGCCGCTGTCCCCGCACCACTCCTCCACCATCCAGTCGTTGTAGGCGCGCACGCAGGCGAGGGCGACCTCCTTGTCGTGGGCCTCGGCGAAGGTCTGCCCGCAGAAGCGCGGGAAGGTCGGGAAGCAGAGGCTGGCCTCGACGTGGTTGAGGTCCATGTCGGCGAGCCGGGCCCCGGGGTCCCAGCAGCCGCGCCGCATCTGCTCCCGGGTGATCCCCTCCAGGGTCATCTCGTCCCGGTCGAAGCCGACGGCGGCGATGTTGCGCTTGTACGGGAACTTCAGGTCCTCGTAGATCCACCAGTCCGTCGGCTGTCCCGCCGGGTCCATGGTGATCTGGTACTTCCCGCCGACATAGGCGAGTTCCCCGATCCCGGCGGTCAGCGGCTGGGGCCCCCGGTCCCGGTACCTGGCGGGCAGCCAGGTCTCGAAGAGGTGGGCGGGCTCGATGACGTGGTCGTCGACGCTGATGATGCGGGGCAGTTCGGTCGCCATGGGTCCCCTCCGCCGGACGGTGCTCGACTGGGCCCTGCTGATCTGATGGCCCGTCAGATAGCATGACATCTGACGAGTCGTCAGCCAAGCAGGGGGCAGCCGTGAACGAGACTCCGCAGGCCCTGGGTTCGGCCCGCACGCTGTGGGAGCTGGTCACCCGCCGCGCCGACCTCACCCCCGGCCGGCCGGTCCTGCTCCAGGGGGACCGGGTGCTCACCTTCGGCGACCTGCGCACCCGGGCCGAGCGCGTCGCGGCCGGCCTGTACGGCATGGGCGTGCGCCCCGGCACGGTGGTCGCCTGGCAGCTGCCCACCCGCATCGAGACCGTCCTGCTGTCCTTCGCGCTGGCCCGCCTGGGCGCCGTACAGTCCCCGGTCATCCCCCTCTACCGCGACCGTGAGGTCGGCTTCGCGCTGCGCGGGTCGAAGGCGGAGTTCTTCGCCGTACCGGGAGTGTGGCGGGGCCACGACCATACGGAGACGGCCCGGCGGCTGGGCGCCAGGGGGATCTTCGAGGCGTACGACGACCTCCCCGACGGCGACCCGTCCGTCCTGCCCCCGCCGCCCGCCGAGGGCACCTCGGTCCGCTGGATCTACTGGACCTCGGGCACCACCTCCGACCCCAAGGGCGTGCTGCACACCGACCGCTCCCTGATCGCGGGCGGCTCCTGCCTGGCACACGCCCTGCGCCTGTCGGCGGACGACGTCGGCTCGATGGCCTTCCCCTACGCCCACATCGGCGGCCCCGACTACACGGTGATGCTCCTGCTCTACGGCTTCCCGGCCCTCATGTGCGAGCACTTCGCGCTGCCGGAGGCGCTGGCGGAGTACCGGCGGCACGGGGTCACCGTGGCCGGCGGCTCCACGGCCTTCTACTCCCTGTTCCTGGCCGAGCAGCGCAGACGGCCGGGCGAGAAGGTGATCCCCACCCTGCGGCTGCTCGCGGGCGGCGGCGCCCCGAAGCCGCCCGGGCTGTACCACGCCGTGGTCCGCGAGATGGGCGTCCAGCTCACCCACGGCTACGGCATGACCGAGGTCCCGATGATCACCATGGGCGACCCGGAGGACACAGCCGAGAACCTGGCCACGACCGAGGGGCGGCCCGCGCGGGGCATGGAGGTCCGGATCACCGACGGCGAGATACGGCTGCGCGGCGAGGCCGTCTGCCGGGGCTACCTGGATCCCGCGCAGACGGCCGCCGCCTTCGACGCCGACGGCTTCCTGCGCACCGGCGACCTCGGGCACCTGACGCCGTCGGGCCACCTCGTCCTCACCGGCCGGCTCAAGGACGTGATCATCCGCAAGGGCGAGAACATCTCCGCCAAGGAGATCGAGGACCTGCTGGCCGCGCATCCGGCGGTGGGCGACGCGGCCGTGATCGGCCTGCCGGACGCCGAGCGCGGCGAACTGGTCTGCGCGGTGGTCGAACCGCGGCCGGGCACAGCCGGGTTGACCCTGCCGGATGTCGTGTCCTTCCTCCGCGCGGAAGGACTGTCCGTGCACAAGCTCCCGGAGCGCCTGGAGGTGGTGGACGCCCTTCCGCGCAACGGGACACTGCGGAAGGTGCTGAAGTACGAGCTGCGGGAGCGGTTCGGGTGAGGGCGGTCCGGTCGGCCGCGGCCGGACCGTGCCGTGGGTCCCCGCTATTCGGGGACCGTGAAGTAGCGCGCGAACGCCGGTACGATCTCCGCCTCGCCGACCCTGCCGTCGCCGTCGGCGTCGAGGGCGGCGGCGGCCTGGCGGGCGGTCTCCTCCGGGACGTGGAACACGCGCAGCACGCGCGCGGTGTCGGCGGTGCCGATCCGGCCGTCGGCGTCCGCGTCGGCCACCGCCAGGGCCGCGTGCAGGAAGGGCCGGGCGATCTCGGCGAAGCGGCCGGGGTTGTCGCGCAGCCGCTTGACCGCGCCGGTGACGAACTCCGCACGGGTGATGCGCTGGTCGCCGTCCCGGTCGGCGATGCCGGCCATGCCCTGCCAGAACGCCTCCGCGCCGGCGTACAGCGCCTGCCCCTTGTCGGAGCGGGCGGGTACGGCGAACTCGGCGAGCAGCGCCTTGGCCGCCGCGTTGAAGTCCTCCCGGTCGATGTAGCCGTTGCCGTCCTGGTCGAAGGTGGCGAACCGGGCGGCGATCCTGCGCTCGTACTCGGTGCTGACCATGTCTGTTCGGGCCGCCTTACCTGGGGGTCGTACGGGTGGTCCTGCCCGTGGGTGGGGGTGACCTGGCAGGGAGCGTACGACGCGGACGGCCGGCGGACGGCGGGAAACCGGCGGTTGTGCCAAGACCGGGGGAATTCCGCGACAACAGCGTGGCCGTGTCGCGATGCCGTGACGGCCGCTCAGGCGGAGAGCGGCCCGGCCTCGTCCGTGGTCGCGGAGTCCACGTCGGGGTGGACGTCGAAGAGGCGGCGCACGCCGAGCGCGCCGAGCACGCGGTTGACGTGCGAGCCGTCCTCGGCTCCCCGGTCCGGCAGGATCAGCCGCAGCCGGCCCTGGCAGGAGCGGATCAGCCGGCGGGCGGCGATGAGGACGCCGACCCCGCTGGAGTCGCAGAAGAACACGTCGGAGAGGTCCACGACGAGGCTGTGGTGCCCCTCGGCGACGCTGTCGTGCACCCGTTGGCGCAGCACCGGCGAGGTCATCAGGTCCAGTTCCCCGGACACCCGGAGGACGGCCCACTCGCCCTGTTCGACGCCGGTCACGCTGAATGCCACGGCCCTGCCCTCCGCTCGCCGGATCTCCCGGAACCGCCCGGAAACGGAAGCAGTTCCTACGTTTCCTGTCGCGCGGCTGCCCAGCGGCCGTTCCCTGAAACGTGACGCGACAAACGGCAGTCGATCGACTAGGGGCTTGTTTCGGTCACTATCGATCCTGTTCGATCAGAGGTGCACGCGTCTTGCGTGAAGGATGTGTGAAGGGGGCACTATCACCTGCGGCCCTTCCAGGGGCGCACATTGACACAAAGGGGCGTGCGCCGTCAGGCGTGCCGACTACATTCGAGAGGGCAGGACCGACAGGCTGGACGGGCCGGACAGGGGGAGGGGAGGGGACCGCATGGCCAGGAAGGACGTACCGCCCCGCTGGGACCGCAAGATGCAGCAACGGCTCGCGCGCGGTGAGGCGGCAGCCCTCGGCGAGCTGTACGACCGCTTCGCCTCCCTCGTGCACAGCCTCGCCCACCGCGTCCTCTCCGACGAGTAGGACGCCGACGCCGTCACCCGCGAGGTCTTCGCCCACGTCTGGGAACACCCCGAGACCTACGACCCCCAGCAGGGCCCCCTGCGCACCTGGATCGCCGCCGTCACCCACCGGGTCGCCGTACAGCGGCTGCGCGACCGGGAGGAACCGGAGCAGCCGCGGCGCGAGGAACTGGAGAGCGAGGTCCGCCGCGCCTCGGTCGCCGCCCGCGCCGACTACATCGTGCACTCCATGCCGGCCCCGCTGCGCGCCGCCCTCGACCTGGCCTACTTCCAGCGCCGCGACTACCGCCAGACCGCGGCCGACCTCGGCGTCACCGAGGACGAGGCCCGCCGCCGGCTCCGCCTCGGCCTCCAACTCCTCTCCACCGCCCACGACACCGGCACACCGCCGGGATACCGGGGTGCGGTGTGAAGGGGACGGGCGGCTCCGGGGCACACGACGAGTACGGCGAGTACGGCGAACACGCCGGCTACGGGGAAGCGGGCCACGGCGGTGCCGCACGCGGCGAACGGCCCCGGGGCGACGCCGACGGGCGCGGCTCGGGGGACGTGCCGCCCGGTGCCGGCGGGTCCGGGCCCGCCCCGGCGCCGCGGATACCCATGCCCCGCGCGTCCGTGGAGGACAGCGGGCCCCCGCTGCCCGACCTCGCCGATCCGGGGGACCTCGCACCCGTGCCGCTCGACCTGTCGCACGACGTCCTGAAGTCGCTGCTCGGCGCCTGGGCGCTGGCCGCCTGCTCGGCGGCGGAGACGGCGGCCGTCGAGGAGCACCTGGGCGGCTGCGGATCCTGCGCCGACGAGGCCCGCCGGCTGCGCGAGGCGGTCGGCCTGCTGCACCAGCCGGAGAGCCTGGACCTGAACCCGGCGCTGCGCACCCGCGTCCTGGCCGCCTGCCTGAACCGCCGGCCGCCGCGCATCCCGGTGCCCGGGTGGGCGACGCCGTACGACGCCGAGACCGCGCGGCTGGACGCGCTGCTCCAGGACTTCGGGGACGCGGAGTGGCACGCGCCGGTGCGGCTGCGCTGGTTCGAGGCCGACGCGCCGACGAGCCGTCGTTCGACCGTCGCCGGGGTGATCGCGCACCTGCTGTCGGTGGACGGGCTGATCGCGACGGCGCTCGGTCTGGAGGACCCGCTGGCCGAGGTCGCCGACGCCGACAAGGGCGCCGTGGGTCCGGCGGGCCGCACGGAGGCGTACTGGCGGGCCTCGCACTTCCCGCCGACGCGCTCGGTGCGGGGGCCGTGGCGGGAGCAGAGCCACAGCCTGGTGCGGACCGTGTCCTTCACCGGCGGCCACGCGGGCGGGCTCACGGTGCCGTACGGCGACTTCGCGCTGCCGCTGCACGACGCGATGCTGGACCGCGCCTTCGAGTGCTGGGTGCACGCCGAGGACATCGCCGAGGCGGTGGACTATCCGTACGCGCCGCCGGCGCCGCGGCACCTCAACCGGATGATCGACCTCGCGGCCCGTCTGCTGCCGACGGCGCTCGCCGCGCGCCGCCGGGCGGGACTGTCCGCGCCGGGCCGCCGGACCCCGCACCTGGTCCCGGCGGGCGCGCCCGGCCGCAGCCTGCGCCTGGAGATCGAGGGACCGGCCGGCGGCGAGTGGCTGATCCCCCTCGACTCACCGGCGGCGGTGGGCTCCGCCGACTTCGAGGTGGCCCACGTGGCCCTGGACGGCGTGGAGTTCTGCAAGCTGGCGGCAGGGCATGTGCCTCCGGCGGAAGCCGCGGCCGGTCAGGTGGGCGACCGGGAGGCGATCAAGGACGTGCTGTTCGCGGTCGCGTCGCTGAGCCGGATGTAGGGGCCGGATCGGACGCGTCGGCGGCTGCGGCTGGCCGGGGGTTGCGGGTGGCCGGGGGTTGCTCGCGCGGTTCCCCGCGCCCCCGGGGGGGCGCCCGACCGGCTAGGCGAACACCACCGTCCGGCGCCCGTTGAGCAGGATCCTCCGCTCCGCGTGCCACTTCACGGCCCGCGCCAGCGCCTGGCACTCCACGTCCCGGCCGATGGCCACCAGCTGGTCCGGCGTCACGTCGTGCCCGACCCGCTCGACCTCCTGCTCGATGATCGGGCCCTCGTCCAGGTCCGCGGTGACGTAGTGCGCCGTCGCACCGATCAGCTTCACACCCCGCGCATGCGCCTGGTGGTACGGCTTCGCGCCCTTGAAGCTCGGCAGGAAGGAGTGGTGGATGTTGATGATCCGGCCGCTGAGCTGCTTGCACAGGTCGTCGGAGAGGACCTGCATGTAGCGGGCGAGGACGACCAGCTCGACCTTCTCCTCGCGGACGATCTCCAGCAGCCTCGACTCGGCCTCCGACTTGGTGTCCTTCGTCACCGGGATGTGGTGGAAGGGGATGTTGTAGGAGCCCACCAGCTCCTCAAAGTCGGTGTGATTGGACACCACGCCCACGATCTCCACCGGCAGCGCGCCGATCCGGGCCCGGAACAGCAGGTCGTTCAGGCAGTGCCCGAACTTGCTGACCATCAGCAGGATGCGCATCTTCTCGTCGGCCCGGTGGATCTGCCAGTCCATGTGGAAGGAGTCACCGATCGCGGCGAAGCTCGCCCGCAGCTTGTCCACCGTCACCGGCGCCTCGGCCGAGAAGTGGACGCGCATGAAGAACAGTCCCGTGTCGTGGTCGCCGAACTGCTGACTGTCCTCGATGTTGCAGCCGGTCATGAACAGGTAGCTGGACACGGCGTGCACAATGCCCTTTTTGTCCGGGCAGGAGAGCGTGAGGACGTACTGGTCGGCCGGTGCGGCGGCGGAAGAGGCGGACTGATCGGTCATGCACCACAGGGTCCCACACCGGCCGCCCGCCATGGGGCGGCCGTCCGCCACGCGGACCCCGCCAGGACCCGTCAGGGCCCCGTCGGGACCTCGTCAGGACCTCGTCATGATCCGCAGCACGTCCAGGCTCTTCGGCGGTGTGTCCGGGTCCTCCCCGTCGCTCGCCGACATCCGCACGTGCGCGTCCCGGGCCGCCCGCACCGCGTCCGGCCAGCCGGAGTGCTCCAGGTAGGCGGCGACGGGCGCGTCCGGGCCGACCTGGTGCATGATCCGCAGCACCCGCAGCACGGCGGTGTCGACGAGCGCCGCCTCCTGCGAGTCCCGGAATATGGTGCCGACGTACTTCTCGGCCGACCAGCTGTCCAGCCAGGTGTCCTCCACCAGCCGGTACACGGCGTCCGTGACGTCACCGTAGCCGTCCACGCCGGCCAGCCAGACGTCCCGCTGGAACACCGGGTCGGAGAGCATGTGCAGCGCCGAGCGCACATTGCTGCGCCAGCGCCACCACGGCATGTCGTTCAAGGGCATGCCGCCCATGGTGGAGGAGCGACGGCCGCGACGGGAAGAGTTCTCCGAACCTTGCACGGTCATCGATCGTACGTTCCCCACCCCAGAAGCCTCACATGCCCCCGTAATTCACCTCCGCGTCACCCTTCGTTGACCAAGGGTCACTCCCGGGTTAGCGCTGTGAGGGAATCGTGTGTGTGCATGACCGGCAGGCGACGCACGCGCAGTAGCCCTCTTCCCGCCCTTCCCCGCCCCGTCAGAGCCACCGCCCTCGCGGCGGGAGCGGTGGCCCTCTGTGCGTCGCTCACCGCCGCATGCGGGGTCATCCCCGGTGCCACGGGGGGCTCCGGGGATGACCCGGTCAAGGTGATGACCTGGGCCCCGCAGGACACCGACGCGACCAACAAGCCCGGCATGCCCGCGATGGCCCGCGCCTACGCCAAGTGGATCAACTCCCATGGTGGCATCGACGGCCGCAGGCTGGAGGTGCTGACCTGCAACGACCACAACGACAGCGTGGGCGCCGCGAAGTGCGCCCGGCGCGCCGCGACCGAGGACGTGGTCGCGGTCGTCGGCTCCTACAGCCAGTTCGGCGACTCCTACCTCGCCCCGCTGGAGGGCGCAGGCATCCCCTACATCGGCGGCTACGGCGTCACCAACGACGAGTTCACCGGCGCCATGTCCTACCCGGTCAACGGCGGCCAGCCCGCCCTCCTGGCCGGCCTCGGCAAGGCCCTCGCGCAGAGCTGCGGCAACGTCGTCCTGGTCCGCCCGGACAGCATCGCCGGCGACCAGCTGCCCGCGATGCTCGACGCCGGTCTCAAGGCGGGCGGCCACGCGGACGCCGGCGACCAGCTCGCCGCGGACGACGCCACCGAGTACGGCGGGCAGGCCGAGCAGGCGCTGCGCCACGCGACCGGGGGCGGCACGCGGAAGGGCTGTGTGGTGCCCGCGCTCGGGGACCGCACGGACACCTTCATGGACTCCTTCCGGCGGGCCCGCGACGACTTCCCGGCCGTGCGCACGGCGACCGTGCTCGGCAGCGTCGACCAGACCGTCATCAACACGACGGGCGGGGCGTCGGGGCCGTACGAGGGGGCGTACATCACCGGCTGGTACCCGGTCGCCTCCGACCACCGCTGGGACCCGATGAAGAAGGTGATCAACGAGGAGGCCTTCGGCGACAACCGCATCGACCCCGCGGACGCCGGCGTGCAGACCACGTGGATCGCCTACACCGTGCTCAAGGCCGTCCTGGAGAAGATCGGCGAGGGCGAGGTGAGCGCCGACACCGTGCGGCGCACCCTCAACGACGGCCTGCGGGTCTCCACCGGCGGCCTCACCCCGACCCTGCACTGGCCCTACGAGGGCAAGCTGGCCGTGGTCGGCTTCCCGCGGCTGGTCAACGCCGACGTCACCCTCCAGGTGGTCCGGGACGGCAAGCTGGTCGCGGCCCGCCAGGGCATCGGCGGCGCCCACGGGATCGCCGACATGACCTCGACCCTGGAGAACGCCGACGTGCCGTGACGGCCGGCGGTCACAGCTGGGTCGGCTGGCGCTGGGTGAGGCCGTACTGCTTGGCGATCACGTTCCACAGCGCCGCCGCCTTCGTCTTCTGCGCGCTGGCGGTGCCGCTCTCCCGGTCGCCGGCCTGCCTCTCGCCGGTGGTGCGGGCGTGTCCCTTGCGGCAGACCTTGTGCCCCTTCGCCTGGTCCGCCCAGGCCGCGTAGTGGTTGTCGGCCGCGGCGGACGCCTGCCAGGCCTTGGTCAGCGCGGCCCTCAGATCGGCGTTGCCGGGCAGCTTGTCCACGGACAGCTTGCCGAGCCGCGTGACCAGTTGGCCGCGCTGCCGGGCCGCGTCGCGCAGGCTGGAGGCGGCCTGGTCGAGGTTGTCGCACTGCTTGACGTCCCCCACCGCCTGGATCACCGAGGCCCGGCTGCTGCCGCTGTCCGCGAGCAGCTTGTCCAGCTCGACGGCCTGCTGCCGGGCGGGGTCGACGGCGGGCGAGGCGGAGTCCTGGGTGGCCGGGGAGGCGGCGGCGACCGTCTTGTCGTCCCCGCCCTGGTCCTTGTCGCCGCCGCCGCTGAGCAGCGCGCCGGCGCCGACGCCGAGCACGACGATGCCGACGCCGATCGCGGCGATCAGCGGCACCCGCGACCGGCCCCGGCGCCGCCCGCCGTCGTCGTCCGGACCCGCGTCGTACGACGGCTGCGCCGGGCGGTACGACGACTGCGCCGGGCCGGGATAAGCGCCCGGCTGCTGCACCTGCGGCAACTGCTGGGTGGACCCGGCCGGACTGTCGCCGCCCCCGGGGGCGCCGCGGAAGAGGTTGTCGAACTCGGCGGGCGGCTGCCGGTCCGCCCCCTGGGCCTGGGCCTGGGCGGCGTACGGCGGGATGTACTGCGTGGCCTCCGCGTCCGAGGGCGCGGGCGCCGCCTGCCGGGGCGCCTGGCCGAGGTACCGCGTCTCCTCGCCGGCCGACTCCGGCGGCAGCGCGCCGGGCGCGACCGGCGGCATGTACTGGGTGGCCGCCTCGTGAACACCGTTCCCGGCGGGAACCGGCGGTATGTACTGGGTGGCGCCGTCGGCCGACGCGGCCGGCACGGGCGGTATGTACTGGGTGGCGCCCTCGTCGCCGGGCGCGGCGGGGCCGGCGGGGACCGGCGGCAGGTACTGGGTCGCGCCGTCCGCGTTCGGGGGCAGCGGGGCGCCCGCGGCCGGGTACGCGGGCGGCTGCGGCGCGGCGGCGGGCTGCGCCGGGTACGGCTGCTGCTGCGCGTGCTGCTGGTACGGGTCGGGCGCGCCGTAAGCGGGCTGCTGGGCCGCGCCGTAGGCACCGGGGCCGGCCTGGCCGCCGCCGTACTGCGCCTCCTGGCCGCCGTAGGACGCCGTCGGGCCGCCGTAGCCGGGGGCCTGGCCGCCGTACGACGGGGACGGGGCGCCCTCGGGGGGCAGCGGACCGGGGTTCGCGGCGGACGGGGGCCGCTGGTCGGGGCCGCCGGGGGCGTCCCACTGCGGCGCCGCCGCCGGGGGCCAGCCCTGGTCCGACTGGGGCGCCTGCTGCTCGGGGCCCCAGGAACCGCCCCAGGACTGTCCGCCGGCCGGGTGGACGGGGGCGGGCGTCCCGGTCATGCCCGGCAGCAGGGGCTCTCCTCCGTCGGAGGGCAGCACGATGCCTTCGCGCGCGGTCCGCGCCGAGGGCTCCTCGCCCTGTCCACTCTGCGTCACCGGGACTCCTACTAATGGGGGACCTTGTGAATCGTCGGCTCACGCTACCGGCTCCCCCGAGCCCCGTGCCACGCAGTGCGGTTCGCGACCTCCTCCCTGTGACAGCGGTAACACCACCGCTCCGCGATGCGCCGTGCACGGCACCCGGCGCACACCCGGGTGCCGTTTCCCGTTCGTTCACGCGCCGGCGGGGCTGGTGTTCACGCGGCCTGCTGGAGATCGAGCCGCGCCCCGAACTCCCGTACCACCGCCTCCTCCCGGAAGGGCTCCAGCCGCTGCTGGAGGTCGTCCAGGTACTCGGCGCCCCGGTTGGAGCGGAGCGTCTCCAGCAGGTCCACCGCCTTCATGCCCGTGGTGCAGGCCTGCTCGATCTCGCGCTGCTGCACCTGGGCCGTGGCGAGCAGCACATAGCCGATGGCGCGCCGGCGGGCCCGGGACTCCGGGTGCCCGGCCAGCGACTGCTCGGCGTACCGCGCGGCCTGGTCGGCCTGCCCGAGGTCACGGTGGCAGTGGGCCAACTCGTCGGCCAGGTAGGCCCCGTCGAAGTGGGCGATCCACACCGGGTCGTCCCCGGCGGAGTCGTCCGCCCGTTCCATCGCGGTGACCGCCTGCCCGCAGGCCGCCTGCGCCGCGCGCGCGTCTCCGAGCAGGGCGTGCCCGCGCGCCTCGGCGGCGTGGAACATCGCCTCCACGCGCGGGGTCACCTGCCCGCGCGCCCCCTCCTGCGCCGCCCGCGCCAACTGGGCGATCTCGCGCGGGTTCCCGAGCTGCGCGGCGAGGTGGCTCATGGACGCGGCGAGCACGTAGCCGCCGTATCCACGGTCCCCGGCGGCCTGCGCGAGCCGCAGCGACTGGATGTAGTACCGCTGGGCGAGGCCCGGTTGCCCGGTGTCGACGGCCATGTACCCCGCCAGCTCCGTCAACCGGGCGACGGCGGCGAAGAGTTCCCGGCCGACCGCCTCCCGGTAGGAGCCCGCGAGCAGCCCGGAGACGACGCTGTTGAGGTAGTGCACGACGACCGGGCGCACATGCCCGCTGCCGTACTGGTGGTCGAGGTCCACCAGCGCCCGGGTCATGGACCGTACGGCCGCCACGTCGGACTGGCCCACCCGCGGGCCCGCCTGCCGGGCCACCTGCGGGTCCGGCGCCGAGATCAGCCAGTCGCGGCTCGGCTCGACCAGCGCGGAGGCGGCGACGGAGGAGCCGGACAGGAAGTCCCGGCGCCCCACGTCGCTGCGCCACAGCTCGCAGACCTGCTCGATGGCCCCCAGTACCGTCGGCGAGAACTGGAGACCGACCCCCGAGGCGAGGTTCTTGCCGTTGGCCATGCCGATCTCGTCGATCGTGACCGTACGGCCGAGCTTGCGCCCGAGCGCCTCGGCGATGATCGCCGGGGCCCGGCCCCGCGGCTGCTGGCCGCGCAGCCAGCGGGCCACGGACGTCTTGTCGTAGCGCAGGTCGAGGCCGTGCTCGGCGCCGCACATGTTGACCCGCCGGGCCAGTCCGGCGTTCGAGCACCCCGCTTCCTGGATGAGTGCCTGCAACCGTTCGTTCGGCTGCCTCGCCACGAGAGGCCTTGCGGCCATGTGCTACCCCCTGCGGTGCGATCCCCTGGAGCATGTTGCGATCTTCCGGAGCACAAAGTTCCGGCCGGAAGATCACTGCCCAGCTGACATACCGTCAATGCGCGACATGTGCGGTTTGCCGGGGTAAGACGCTTGCCCCCATCCCTGGCTACCCATCTCACGCCCCGCCCCCTCCCGCGCGCCCCCGGCCATGCACCCATGCGCCCCGACTGCCGAATCGATGCTCCTCCCCCGCGCGCGTTACGGCCGTAACTCCAGGTGGGCGCGGGAGTTGAGTGGAACGTGGAAGAGACGATCGCGGGCGCCCAAGACACTCAGACGGCCGGTCACATCCCGCAGCAGCGCGGGGAATCGCTGCTGGAGACCGCCGTACGCTACGCCGAGGAACGGCACTGGGACGTGTTCCCGGGCACCTGGCTGGAAGCCGTCGACGGCAGGCAGCGCTGCTCGTGCGGCGACGCCTCCTGCCCTGCGCCGGGTGCGCACCCCGCGCGCCCCGACTGGGCGACCCAGGCGACCGGCGGTGCGACCGGCGTGCGCCGGATGTGGCAGAAGCAGCCGGCGGCGGCGATCCTGCTGCCGACGGGCCGGACGTTCGACGCGCTGTCCGTCCCGGAGAGCGCGGGGTTCCTGGCGCTCGCCCGTATGGAGCGGATGGAGCTGACGCTCGGGCCGGTCACGCTGACCCCGGACCGGCGCATGCAGTTCTTCGTCCTGCCCGGCGCGACCGCGAAGGTGCCGGAGCTGGTACGGAACCTCGGCTGGTCACCGGCGTCACTGGACCTCATGACGCTGGGCGAGGGCGCGTACGTGGCGGCGCCGCCCACGCGGTTCGGGTCCCGGGGGGCCGTGCAGTGGGCCCGCCGGCCGACGCCGGCGAACCGGTGGCTGCCGGACGCGGAGGAGTTGATCTCGCCGCTGGCCTATGCCTGCGGGAGGGATCGTTAGCCGGTGCGCCCACTCGTCCGCCGGGTCGTTCCCGCAGCCGCCGGCGGAGGAACGACCCGGCGGACTCCTAGGCGCTCAGTCCCCGGGCAAGCCGTCGAGGAACGGTGACACGGCGGCCCGCCAAGCCACCGGCAGGTCGTAGTGGGCCAGGTGCCCCGCGTCCGGGACCTCCGCGTACTCCCCGCGCGGCAGCACCCGCACCATCTCCTGGGCCTCCGCCCGCCCCAGCTCCCCGTCCACGCCGCGCACCACCAGCGTCGGGCACCGGACCTGCGCCAGCTCCTCCCAGTGGGCGTCGTAGATCCATGTCTCGCGGGAGCTGAGCATCTGTTCGGGGTCGAAGACGGGCCGCCAGCCGTCCTCGCACTCGTGCATCACCTCGGCGTAGAAGGACCCGCGCGCGGGGTTCGGGCGCTCCACCCAGGGGTCGTCCTCGCCGAACCACTTGCGGACGTCGGCCAGGCTGGCGAAGGGGACGGGCCAGGACCGGAACCAGTCGGCCCACTCGCGCTGGGAGGCCGCGCCGAGGGCGGAGGCCCGCATGTCGCAGACGATCAGGCCGCGCACCAGGTCGGGGCGCTTGGCGGCGAGCTGCCAGGCGGTCAGCGCGCCCATGGCGTGGCCGATGAGGAGGACGGGGGCGAGGCCGAGCTGTTCCACGGCGGCCTCCGCGTCCTCGACGTAGGCCTCGCGGGTGTACGCGGCGCGCGGGGGCTTCTCGCTCCGGCCGTGGCCGCGCTGGTCGAGCGCCACGGCGCGGTGGCGGCCGGCGAGCCAGCGGGCGGTGGGCGCCCAGTGGGAGGCGCGGCCCATCAGACCGTGAAGTAAGAGCACGCCGGGAGCGCCGGGCTGTGCGCCCCCCTCGGCGTCCGGATCCGCCTCCGGTTTCGGAGGGTCGGCGAACTCCCAGGCGGCCAGGCGCACCCCGCCCGCTCCCGTCACCTCGATACGCCGTGCCATCTGACCTGGCCCCCCAGCTCCGCGTCCTCGTCGCCCAGCCGCTTCAGGCTATCGAATGCCTATTCGAAAATTGGGTATCCGCCGACAACACCCCTCATTTGAGTGACACCCCTCAGGGAATGATCGCCTCAGCCGAGGGGATGTCTTCTGGCGGGAGGCGGACCGCTCGGGGAAAAGCCGGTCCGAGGGGATGACCCTGAGAGCTCGGGGCTCCGGGTCAGCACAGGGGAGGACAGGCCCCGGCGCGCAAGCGCCGGGGCCCTCTCCGTCTCAGCGCTTGGCGACGAACACGTGGGAGGCGGTGTCCGCCTCCAGCTCGGCCGCCTCGCCGCCGCTGCCCACCAGCACGCCCCCGGGCGACTCCGTCACGCTCACCACCGAACCGGGCTGCACACCCGCGCGCCGCAGCGTGTACATCAGCTGCGCGTCCGTCTGGATCGGCTCGCCGATACGGCGGACGACGACCGTCTTGCCGTCCGAGCCCGGGTCCAGGTCGGCCAGCGACACCATGCTCTCGTCCAGGAACGGGTCCGCGCCGTCCTTCTCGCCCAGCTCCTCCAGGCCCGGGATGGGGTTGCCGTACGGCGACTCGGTGGGGTGCCGCAGCAGCTCCAGCACGCGGCGCTCCACGGCCTCGCTCATCACGTGCTCCCAGCGGCACGCCTCCGCGTGCACCTGCTCCCACTCCAGCCCGATCACGTCGACGAGCAGACACTCGGCCAGGCGGTGCTTGCGCATCACGCGCGTCGCCAGCCGGCGGCCCTCGTCCGTCAGTTCCAGGTGGCGGTCACTGGCCACGGAGACCAGGCCGTCGCGCTCCATCCGCGCCACCGTCTGGCTCACCGTCGGCCCACTCTGGTCCAGCCGCTCCGCGATGCGGGCGCGCATGGGGACGACGCCTTCCTCTTCGAGTTCGAGGATGGTGCGGAGATACATCTCCGTGGTGTCGATCAGTCCGGACATACGTGCCCCTCGATTACCTCTGCCGGCGGCCGGCCGCGTGCGCTGGCCCTGCACCAATTCTGCCGGATCCCACTGACAAGCGGGCGGCACCGGGAAAACGGGGGCCGACTCGGGCGTGCGGTGCGGTCCCGGGGCGGGGGCGGTTCCGGGGGCGGGAGCGGGGGCGGGTGTGCGGGTGGCTGGTCGCGCGGTTCCGCTCGCCCCTCCGGGCGGGTCCGCCCGGCCGTATTGACACCGCACTGGTCCAGACCGCACGGTGATCCGCGACACAGACGCTGCGAAGGGGCACCGCATGAGCGACGGCACGCCTGCCGACCTGTTCTTCGACGCCGCCATCGGCCTGCTGCAACGGGTCCGCGACGAGGAGGCCGGGGCGATCACCGCGGCCGGCACCCTGCTCGCCGACACCGTCGCGGCCGGCGGCCGGCTGTTCGCCTTCGGCGCCGGGCACTCCTCCCTGGCCGCCCAGGACGTCGTCTACCGCGCGGGCGGCCTGGCCCTGATGAACCTGCTCGCCGTCCCCGGGGTCGTCGGCGTCGACGTCACCCCGGCGACCCTCGGCTCCGCCCTCGAACGCGTGGACGGTCTCGCCAGCGCCGTCCTGGAGACGTCGCCGCTGCGCGCCGGTGACGCCCTCGTGATCATCTCCCTGTCCGGCCGCAACGCGCTGCCCGTGGAGATGGCCCTCACCGCCCGTTCCCTCGGCGTGAAGGTCATCGGCGTCACCTCGGTGGCGTACGCCTCGGAGACGACGTCCCGGCACTCCTCCGGCACCTTCCTCAAGGACCACTGCGACGTCGTCCTCGACTCGAAGATCGCCGTCGGGGACGCGGAACTCACCCTCGACACCATCCCGGCGCCCTTCGCCCCCGCGTCCACGGTCGTCACCAGCGCCCTGATGCAGGCCGTCATGGCGACCACCGCCGCCACCCTCGCCGACCGCGGCGTCGAACCCCCGCTGCTGCGCTCCGGCAACGTCGACGGCGGCCACGAGTGGAACGGCCGGGTGATGACGGAGTACGGCGACCGGATCTTCTACCGGCACTGACCACGCGCCCCGGGAACGTCCCGCACCCGTCAGGGTGCCCGCGTCTCCGGGCGGTCGCGCAGCGTCTCCGCCAGGTCGAGGGCCGTTGCGATCCGTACGGCCACGTCCTCCGCGTACGCCGTGTCGGACCGTTCGAAGCGGCTGCGGCCGGAACCGCGCAGGAACGTCACGACGCCCAGCGTCCGGCCCCGGCTGCGCAGCACCACGCACAGCGCGTGCACCGCGTCGCCGGGCCACTGGCGCTCCAGCGCCCATTCCCGGGCCCGCTGGGCGGAGACCGATCCGGCGTCCGCGCGCACGGTGCCGCCCCGCTCCACGCACCGGAGCGCCGGGTGGCCCTCCGGGTAGCGCAGGGGAAGCCCGGCCGCGCCCGTGAGCAGGCTCGGGCCCGGCGCCCCGGCGGGCGTGGCCGCGAGCCGTACCAGCCGGACGGGACCCGGGCCGTCCGGGCCCTGCGCGCGCGGGCGGTCCGCCACCCGGTCGACGAGGGCGTGGTCGGCGAAGCCGGCGAGGGCGAAGTCCAGGTGGACGGTGGCCGCCTCCGCCGGGTCCTCGCACTCGGCCGCGGCCCGTGCCGCCCGGTGCAGCTGGTTGGTCCGGAACCGCAGCAGGGCCGCCTCCTGCTCGCTCTGCTTGGCCTCGGTGACGTCCTCGAACAGCCACCCCACCCCGAGCGGCACCGGCTCCTCGGCGAGCGGTGAGGCCAGCCGCAGGAACCCGCTGCGCCAGCAGCGCCGCTTCTCGCCCTCGGGGGCACGGACGGTCACCCACATATCGGCGGGGGCCGGCGGCGCGCCCTCGGCCAGGACGTGGGTCAGCGCGCCCTCCAGTTCCTCCACGCCCTGCGCGAGCAGTTCGCCCAGCGGACGTCCCAGTACGGACGTGCGCCCCACCCCCAGCGCCCGCGCCGCGTGCGCGTTCACCACGGCGGGCCGCAGGTCGGCGTCGACCAGGACGACTCCCCAGGACGCGTCCTCGAACAGCGCCTCGCTCAGCGCGATCGACCGCTCCAGGTCGATCTGCGCGTGCACCTCGCTGAACGCGCAGTACACCCCCGCGGGCTTCCCGTCGGGTCCGCGTACGGCGGCCGACTGCGTCCGCACGAGCACCCGCCCGCCGCCCTTGGTGACCAGCGCGAACTCGTGCACCTGCCGGCCCGGCGCCCGCATCGCCGACATCAGCCGGGCCTGCACCTCCTCGGCGTCGGCGCTGCGCACCGCCCAGCCGGCGAACCCGTGCCGTCCGACGGCCTCGGCGGCCGTCCAGCCGAGGATCCGCTCGGCCTCCCGGTTCCAGTGGGTCACGACCCCGTCGGCGTCGAAGGCGCACAGCGCCGCGTCCATGCCGTCGAGCAGCGCGGCGAGCAGGTCGGAGCCGCCGGACTCACCGGGCTCGTCCGGCCCCAGTTCATCAGTGGCCCCACTCCGCCGCGAAGCACTCACCTGGACCCCCTGGAGACCGCGTCCGCGCACGCACGGCGCTCGGTTCGCTCACTGCCCTTCATTCAACTGGAACGTGACACACCCCACACCCTGTTCCCGCAAGTTCGCGGGGATCGATGCCCCCGTCAACGCCCCGGGCCGCCCGAGGGGCCCGGTCTCGTCGACCGCCGTCCACAGGTGGTCGGAGCGGGCGGAGAACCGGCAGGTGAAAAAACGGGTTGAGTCCGTCGCGGGGGCTTCCTAGGGTGTCGGTTACACGAGAAGGGAGGTGGTTCGGCAGATGTATGAGAACCGGACGCGTGAGGTGGCTGCGGGCTAGCGGCCCGTCACCACACCATGTGCGGTGCCGGACCAGCACGCGAACGGTGCGTGCAGCCGGCCCAATCCCAAGCAGTCACCCGACCCGCGGGCTGCCGGTACGTCCGGCCGGCTCCTCCTTGAGGAACCCAGCCCGCGGGTCGTCTGCGTTCTCGCCCGCCCCCTCCGGGCCCCCGGTCAGGGGCTGAGGCGTTCGACCTTCCAGGTGCCGTCCGGCTGGGCGACGTAGCGCAGGCGGTCGTGGAGGCGGTTCTCGCGGCCCTGCCAGAACTCGATCGTCTCCGGGGTGACGCGGAAGCCGCCCCAGTGCGGGGGGACCGGGACCTGTTCGTCCTCCGGGTAGCGGGCTTCGAGCGCGGCGTAGGCCGTGTCCAGCTCCGTGCGGGAGGCGATCACCGTGGACTGGGCGCTGGCCCAGGCGCCCAGCCGGGAGCCGTGCGGGCGGGTGCGGAAGTAGGCGGCGGTCTCGTCGCGGCCGGTGCGCCGGGCGGTGCCGGTGACGATGACCTGGCGGGCCAGCGGGTGCCAGGGGAAGAGCAGCGAGACGTGCGGGTTCTCCGCCAGGTCACGGCCCTTGCGGGAGTCGTAGTTGGTGAAGAAGACGAAGCCCTCGGTGTCGTACTGCTTCATCAGCACCGTGCGTGAGCTGGGGCGGCCCTCGGCGTCCGCCGTGGAGACGACCATGGCGTTGGGCTCGTAGAGCGTGCCGTGCAGGGCCGCGCGGGCGGCGTCCTCGAACCACCGGGTGAACTGGTCCATCGGATGGGTGGCGAGGTCCTGTTCGGCGAGGCCGTCGGCCCGGTACTGCTTGCGCATGGCGGCGGGATCGAGGACGGGATCCAGGAGCGGCTCACGGTCGGTCACGCGGTCATCTTGCCGTATCGAACGGGTATGGCACTCAGTGTCGTGTGGTATCCCCAACTGTGGCACGGGGGGTTATCGTGCTGCTCCCTTTGCGGTTGGGTTGACCACGGGTGACCACCGGCAGATCGGGGCATCACCGGGGTGACCGCCGCCCACACATCACGAGGAGCCGCCTGATGTCCGATTTCGTACCCGGGCTCGAAGGGGTCATCGCGTTCGAGACGGAGATCGCCGAACCGGACAAGGAGGGCGGCGCCCTGCGCTACCGGGGCGTCGACATCGAGGACCTGGTCGGCCACGTCTCCTTCGGGAACGTGTGGGGACTGCTGGTCGACGGCGCCTTCAACCCCGGCCTGCCGCCCGCCGAGCCGTTCCCGATCCCCGTCCACTCCGGTGACATCCGCGTGGACGTCCAGTCGGCGCTCGCCATGCTCGCCCCCGTGTGGGGGCTGCGGCCCCTGCTCGACATCGACGAGGGGCAGGCCCGGGAGGACCTGGCGCGGGCCGCCGTCATGGCCCTGTCGTACGTCGCCCAGTCCGCGCGCGGCCAGGGGCTGCCGATGGTGCCGCAGCGCGAGATCGACAAGGCGAACTCGGTGGTGGAACGGTTCATGATCCGGTGGCGGGGCGAGCCGGACCCCAAGCACGTGGCGGCCGTGGACGCCTACTGGACCTCCGCCGCCGAGCACGGCATGAACGCGTCCACCTTCACCGCCCGGGTCATCGCCTCCACCGGCGCGGACGTCGCCGCCGCGCTGTCCGGCGCGGTGGGTGCGATGTCCGGGCCGCTGCACGGCGGCGCGCCCTCGCGCGTGCTCGGGATGATCGAGGAGATCGAGCGCACGGGGGACGCGGAGGCGTACGTCAAGCGGGCGCTCGACCGGGGCGAGCGGCTGATGGGGTTCGGGCACCGGGTGTACCGGGCCGAGGACCCCCGGGCCCGGGTGCTGCGGCGCACGGCCCGTGAGCTGGGGGCGCCGCGGTTCGAGGTCGCCGAGGCGCTGGAGAAGGCCGCGCTGGAGGAGCTGCACAACCGGCGGCCGGACCGGGTGCTCGCCACCAACGTGGAGTTCTGGGCCGCGATCATGCTGGACTTCGCCGAGGTGCCGGCGCACATGTTCACGTCGATGTTCACGTGCGC
Organism: Streptomyces canarius; assembly: GCF_014650735.1. Lineage (NCBI taxonomy): Bacteria > Bacillati > Actinomycetota > Actinomycetes > Kitasatosporales > Streptomycetaceae > Streptomyces > Streptomyces canarius. The sequence goes on along the minus strand of NZ_BMVN01000006.1, from coordinate 129,120 downwards.
CCGTACGGCCGGGTGGTCGGCGCACATCCTGGAGCAGAAGCGGACGGGGCGGCTGGTGCGGCCTTCCGCCCGGTACGTGGGGCCGGGTCCGCGCAGCCCGCGGGACATCGAGGGGTTCGCGGACATCGCCCACTGAGAGGGGTGCCCGGGGCGCGGGTGCGTCGTGACGGCCCGTGCCCCGGGGCCGGCTGCTCACGCCGGCGTCAGCAGGCTCCCGTGGTGCCGCTGCGCCACCAGCGGGTGGGCCCTCAGCTTGCCCTTCAGTTCGTTGTAGCCGTACTCGGCGTACAGGGGGTTCGTCGGGTCCGTCGTGATGCCGGGGGCCTTGGCCGCGTGCGGGAACGGGAGCGGCTCGATCCTCGCGTCCAGGCGGGGGTTGTAGAAGAACGGGACCGAGAAGCGCTCGGTGGCCCCGAGCGGGCTGACGACCCGGTGGTTGGTGGCCAGGAGGTAGCCGTCGGTGGCGACCTCCAGGAGTTCGCCGAGGTTGACGACGAACGCGCCCTCGATGGGCGGGACGTCGTGGAAGCGGCCGTCCTCGCGCTGGACCTGGAGGCCGCCGACCGTGTCCTGGAGGAGCAGGGTCAGGAAGCCGTAGTCCTTGTGGGCGCCGACGCCCTGGCCGGTGCCGTCGTCCGCGCTGCCGGGGTAGCGGACGAGCTTGAGGTGCGGGTGGGCATGGTCGCCGAAGACCGGGTCGTAGAAGCCGGCCGGGGCGCCGATGGCGGTCAGCAGTTCCCGCAGGAGCCGGTGGGCGACCCCGCTCAGCCTGTCGATCCAGGCCAGGGCGGCCGTGCGGAGTCCGGGCAGCGCGGCCGGCCACTGGTTGGGGCCCTGGAGCCACCAGTACGGCGGCTCGCCGGGGCCGGGGACACGAGCGGGGCGTTCGGCGCCGATGTCGAGCTGGTCGCGCCAGTCGCGGGCGCCGCCGGTGCGCTCGTCGCCGGTGCGGGTGTAGCCCCGGAAGTGCGGGGAGCCGACGTTGTCCAGGGCGAGCCGGTCGGCCTCGGGGAGGGCGAAGAAGGCCCGCATGGCGGTGAGCAGCGCGTCGGTCTCGGCCCGGGTCACGCCGTGGCCGACGAGCTGGAAGAAACCGACGTCGTGGGCGGCGCTGTGCAACCGGGCGTGGAGCAGGGCGCGGGACCGCGGGTCGCCGTCGGCGGCCGACAGGTCGATGATCGGGAGCTGGTCGTACGACGTCACTGTGTGCGTGGTCATGATGCGTCCGCGGGGTGTACGGGGCAGGGGTGACCGCCGAGGGGTGGTGGCGGCCCCCGGGTGCCGGAAAAAGGGAGGAAGAGAGAGAAGGGGGCTGGTCAGGCGGAGAGGTGCCGACAGCCCATGCTCGTGACGCGCACGTAGTCCACGTGGCGGCGGCGAACGAGCATCGGAAGCATGGGCCAAGGGTAACGCGCCCCCGCGGTGGCCCCCCGGCACGATCCCGGACCCGGTACGCAGGACCGGTGCGGCCGGGCCCGGCCTCAGCCCAGCGCCTCCTCCAGCAGCGCCGCCCACTGGGCGACGACCCGTTCACGGCGGGCGGTGTCGTCGGTGAGGAGGTTGGCGAGGCCCAGGCCCCGGGCCATGTCCAGCAGGCCCTGGACGGTTTCGCGGACGCCGGGGCGGGACTCGTCGGCGCCCAGGAGGTCGACGGCGATGCGGTGGGTCTCGCGGCCGACCCGGGCCTCCAGCTCGGTCACGCGGGGGCGCAGTTGTTCCTCGTCGGAGGCGGCGACCCACAGGTGCAGGGCGGCCCGGAACAGGGGGCCGGTGTAGAGGTCGACGAGGGCGGACACGACGGCCCGGCGGTCGGCGGCGCCGTCCGGGAACAGGGCCCGCAGCGCGAGGGAGCGTTCCTCGGAGACGTACTCGACGGCGGCGGTGAAGAGGTCTTCCCTGGTCGGGAAGTGGTGCTGGGCGGCGCCCCGGGAGACACCGGCCCGCTCGGCCACGACGGCGACCGTGGAGCCCGCCCAGCCGCGCTCGGCGAGGCAGGCCACGGCGGCTTCCAGGAGCCGCTGCCGGGTGGCCCGGCTGCGGTCCTGCTTGGGCACGCGCTCCCGTTCCGTCGTACTCACACCACCCATGCCGCATCACGTCTTTCCAGGAAGGCCGTCATCCCCTCCCGGGCCCGGGGGGAGGAGAACAGCCGGGCCGAGAGCGCGGTCAGCTCGGCCGCGTCCCGGTCGAATGTCTCCAGCACCCTAGCCGTGAGCAGCCGTTTCGTCTCGGCCAGGGCCTGCGGGGAGGAGCGGCGCAGGCCGTCCAGGACGGGGGCCAGGGCGTCGTCGACGTCGTCCGCCGTCACCGTCAGCAGGCCCAGGCGCACGGCCTCGGCCGGGCCGAAGCGCTCGCCGGTGAGGTAGTAGCGGGCCAGGGCGCGGGGGTCGGCGCGCGGGATCACCGGCAAGGAGATCACGGCGGGGGCGACGCCGATGCGCACCTCGGTGAAGGCGAAGGTGGCGCCGGTGGAGGCGGCGGCGATGTCGCAGGCGGCGAGCAGGCCGAGGCCGCCGGCGCGGACATGGCCGGTGACACGGGCGACGACGGGGCGGGGCAGCTCCACGATCTGCCGGAGCAGGGCCACCAGGGCGTCGGGGTCGGGCGGGTCGCGCAGGTCGGCGCCCGCGCAGAACGTCGTACCGGTGTGGGTGAGGACCACGGCCCGTACGCCCGGGTCCTCGGCGCAGTCGGTCAGGGCCTCGGCGAGTTCCGTGACGAGCGCGGCGGACAGGGCGTTGCGGGTGCCGGCGGAGTCCAGGCTGAGGGTCTCGACGGCACGCGCGCGCGTGCGCCCGATCAGTGCGGTCGGATCCGTCATGTGTGCTCCCTGAGCTGTCGGCGCAGGATCTTGCCGGAGGTGGCGCGGGGGACGGTGTCGACGAAGGTGACCCGGCGGACCCGCTTGTACGGGGCGACACGTTCGGTGACGTACCGCAGGACGTCGTTCTCGGTCAGGCCGTCGGCGGTGGGGGCGCGGACGACGAAGGCGTGCGGGACCTCGTTGCCGTCCTCGTCGTACGCGCCGATGACGGCCGCGTCGGCGACGTCCGGGTGGGTGAGCAGGAGCGCCTCCAGTTCGGCGGGGGCCACCTGGAAGCCCTTGTACTTGATCAGTTCCTTCACCCGGTCGACCACGAACAGCCAGCCGCCGGCGTCGACGTACCCGATGTCCCCGGTGCGCAGCCAGCCGTCGGCGTCGATCATCGCGGCGGTGGCGTCGGGGCGGCCCAGGTAGCCCTTCATCACCTGGGGGCCCCGGATCAGGATCTCGCCGGACTCGCCGGTGCGGAGGTCCTCGCCGGGGTCGTCCAGGGAGACGATCCGCATCTCGGTGCCGGCGACGAGCCTGCCGACCGTGCCGGAGGGGGCCTCGCGCAGCCGGTCCAGGGGGACGACATGGGTGCCGGGGGACAGTTCGGTCATGCCGTACGCCTGGCCGATCGGGGGCAGGCCCAGGCGCTCGGCGCAGGCGACGGCGAGCCGGGCGTCCAGCGGGGCGGCGGCGCTGATGACGTACTTCAGCGAGGAGAGGTCGTAGCGGCTGACCGCCGGGTGCTTGGCGAGGGCGAGGACGATCGGCGGGGCCACGTACAGGCCGGTGATGCGGTGCTTCTCGATCGCGGCGAGGAACGTCTCCAGTTCGAAGCGCGGCAGGACGACGACCGTGGCGCCGTTGCGCAGAGGCGCGTTCATCAGGGCGGTGAGGCCGTAGATGTGGAAGAACGGCAGGACGGCGAGGATGCGGTCGCCCGGTCCGGCCGGGACGGCGGGCTCCAGCTGGGCGAGGTTGGTGGCGATCTGCCGGTGGGTGAGCATGACGCCCTTGGGGGTGCCGGTGGTGCCGGAGGAGTACGGCAGCGCGGCGACGTCCTCGGCCGGGTCGATGCCGGTCTCCGGCTCGGGGGCGGTGGTGGCGAGCAGGTCGGTCAGTGAGCGGTGCCCGGGGGCGCTGTCGCACACGAGGATCTCCCGTACGCCACCCGCGAGTTCGGCGGCCCGGCGGGCGGTCTGAAGCAGCGGGGAGACGGTGACGATCCAGCGGGCCGCGCTGTCGCGGAGCTGCCCCGCGAACTCCTCGGCGGTGGCGAGCGGGTGCACGGTGGTGACGGCGGCTCCCGCGCGCGTGGCGGCGTAGAAGGCGGTGGGGAACGCGATCGTGTTGGGGCTGTGCAGGGCGAGGACGTCGCCCTTGCGGACGCCCGTCTCGGCGAGGGCGGCGGCCAGGCGCCGGTGGAACCGGTCCACCTGCTCGTACGTGAGGGTGGTGCCGTCCGTGCCGTCGATGAGGGCCGGCTGGTCACCGAAGGCGGCGGCCCGGCCCAGGACGGCCTCGTGGATGGGGAGTTCCACGGGCGGAACGTCTGCGTACTCGCTGCGGAACACGGTTCCTCCTCGCACAGGGCGCCTAGTACGACTTGGGCAGGCCCAGGGTCTGGTGGGAGACGTAGTTGAGAATCATCTCCCGGCTCACCGGGGCGATACGGGACACGCGTGCGGCCGTTATCAACGAGGCGAGCCCGAACTCGCGCGTGAGCCCGTTGCCGCCGAGGGTGTGCACGGCCTGGTCCACGGCCCGCACGCAGGCCTCGCCCGCCGCGTACTTGGCCATGTTCGCGGCCTCGCCCGCGCCGATGTCGTCGCCGGCGTCGTAGAGATGGGCCGCCTTCTGCATCATCAGCCGGGCCAGCTCCAGGTCGATGTGCGCCTGCGCCAGGGGGTGCGCGATGGCCTGGTGGGCGCCGATGGGGGCCTTCCACACCGTGCGGTCGCGGGCGTACTCGACGGCCTTGGCGAGCGCGTACCGGCCCATGCCGATGGCGAACGCGGCGGTCATGACGCGCTCGGGGTTGAGTCCCGCGAAGAGCTGGAGGAGCCCCGCGTCCTCTCCCCCACTGCCGAAAGCGTGGGAGGGGCCCCCACCGACAAGTGCGCCGGCGGGCAGCCGTACGTCGTCCAGGACCAGCTCGAACTGCTTCTCGGCCGCGTTGAGTTCCATGTCGATGGGGCGTTTCTGGAAGCCCTCCGCGTCCGTCGGGACGATGAACAGGCAGGGCTTGAGGCGTCCGGTGCGGGCGTCCTCGGTGCGGCCGACGATCAGCACGGCGTCGGCCATGTCGACCCCGGAGATGAACACCTTGCGGCCGGTGAGCAGCCAGTCGGCGCCGTCCTTGCGGGCCGTGGTGGTGATGCGGTGGCTGTTGGAGCCGGCGTCGGGCTCGGTGATCCCGAAGGCCATGAGGCGGGTGCCGTCGGCGAGTCCGGGGAGCCACTGCCGCTTCTGGTCCTCCGTGCCGAAGCGGGAGATCACCGTGCCGCAGATGGCGGGTGACACGACGAGCATGAGCAGCGGCGAGCCCGCGGCGCCCAGCTCTTCGAGCACGATGGACAGTTCCGCTATGCCGCCGCCTCCGCCGCCGTACTCCTGAGGGAGGTTGACGCCGAGGTAGCCGAGCTTTCCCGCCTCGCTCCACAGTTCGGTGGGCGGCTTGCCCTCGGCGACCGTGCGGGTGAGGTAGTCGCGGCCGTAGCGCTTACCGAGGGCGGCTACCGCCGACCGTAGGGCCTTGTGTTCTTCGGATTCGACGAGGGTGGTCATGCGATTCCTCCGCGTGCGGGTTGTGGGTGGCTGGTCGCGCAGTTCCCCGCGCCCCTCAGGTCGGCTGCACCACCGCCAGCACCATGCCGGGCTCCACCTGCTGCCCGGGTTTGGCATGCAGCGTGCTGAGCGTTCCCGCCGCCGGGGCCGAGATCTGGTGCTGCATCTTCATCGCCTCCAACCAGATGAGTCCCTGGCCCGCCTGAACCGTTGCCCCTTCGGTGAGACCCTCGGCGATCCTGACCACCGTGCCCGGCATCGGGGCCACCAGGGACCCCGGCGCGAGCTGGTCCGCCGGGTCGGGGAAGCGGGGCAGGGCGGTGAGGCGGGTGGTGTTGACGTGGACCTGGTCGCCGTACCGGGCGACCTCGAACCTCCGCCGCACGCCGTCCACTTCGAGCACCACCAGACCCGCGTCCGCGTGCACGACCCGGACGCCGTCGGCGGCCAGGCCCTCCCGCGTGTGCCGGTACCGGACCTCGTGCTCCTCGCCGTCCATCCGGTACCGCTTCACCTGCGGCTGGGAGGGGACGTTGCGCCAGCCGCCGAAGCGCGAGCGGCCGTGGGCGTCGGCGAGGGCCGCGGCCAAGGGGGCGTGGGGGTCGGAAGCGGGCTCGGTCAGGGCGTCGAGGTGGCGGTCGTAGAAGCCGGTGTCCATGCGTCCGCTCGTGAACTCGGGGTGGCGCAGGGAGCGGACGAGCAGGTCGCGGTTGGTGACCGGGCCGTGGACCGCGGCGGACTCCAGCGCGCCCGCGAGCCTGCGGACCGCCTCCGCGCGCGTGGGGGCGTGGGCGACGACCTTGGCGAGCATCGGGTCGTAGTGGACGCCGATGGTGTCGCCGTCGGTGTACCCCGTGTCCAGGCGGACGCCCTCCGGTACGGCGAGGCGGTGCAGGGTGCCCGTCTGGGGGGCCCAGTCACGGGCGGGGTCCTCGGCGTAGAGGCGGGCCTCGACCGCGTGGCCCCGCGCGCGCGGGGGCTCGCTCTCCAGGGCGTGGCCCTCGGCGATCCGGATCTGTTCCGCGACCAGGTCCAGGCCGAAGACCGCCTCGGTGACGGGGTGTTCGACCTGGAGGCGGGTGTTCATCTCCAGGAAGTGGGCGCGGCCGTCGGCGACCAGGAACTCGACGGTGCCCGCGCCGACGTAGGAGACGGCGCGGGCGGCGCGCACGGCCAGCGTGCGCAGTTCCTGTGCGAGCGCCGTGGTGAGTCCGGGCGCCGGGGCCTCCTCGACGACCTTCTGGTGGCGGCGCTGGAGGGAGCAGTCGCGGGTGCCGAGCGGCCAGACGGTGCCGTGGGTGTCGGCGAGGATCTGCACCTCCACGTGGCGGCCGTGTTCGAGGTACGGCTCCACGAAGACCTCGCCGTCGCCGAAGGCGCTCGCGGCCTCGGCGCGCGCGCCCTCCAGCGCGGCCGGCAACTCGTCCAGGCGGCGCACGATCCGCATCCCGCGCCCCCCGCCGCCGGCCGCCGCCTTCACCAGGACGGGCAGGTCGGCGCCGGTGACGGCGGCCGGGTCGAGCGGTGCGAGGCCCATGAGCCGCTTGGCGCGGGTCTTGGACGCCATGGCCTCGATGGCCTGTGGGGGCGGGCCGATCCAGACCAGGCCGGCGTCGAGGACGGCGCGGGCGAAGCCGGGGTTCTCGGAGAGGAAGCCGTAGCCGGGGTGGACGGCGTCGGCGCCGGACGCCAGGGCCGCCTTCACGATCAGGTCGCCGCGCAGGTACGTCTCGGCGGGTGCCGCGCCCGGCAGCCGTACCGCCGTGTCGGCCACGCGCGCGTGGAGCGCGTTCGCGTCGGCGTCGGAGTGCACCGCGACCGTCCGGATTCCCGCCTCACGGCAGGTGCGGAAGACACGGCAGGCGATCTCGCCCCGGTTGGCGACGAGCACACTGGAAATCACGGGATCCCTCACATCCGGAAGACGCCGAAGCCGCCGCGCGCGCCCTCGTAGGGCGCGGTGTGCAGGGCGGAGAGGCACAGGCCGAGGACGGTGCGGGTGTCGCGCGGGTCGATGACGCCGTCGTCGTACAGCCGCCCGGACAGGAACATGGGCAGCGACTCGGACTCGATCTGCTGCTCCACCATGGCGCGCAGGGCCGCGTCCGCGTCCTCGTCGTACGGCTGTCCCTTGGCCGCCGCCGACTGCCGCGCGACGATCGACAGCACGCCGGCGAGCTGCTGCGGGCCCATGACGGCGGACTTGGCGCTGGGCCAGGCGAACAGGAAGCGGGGGTCGTAGGCCCGGCCGCACATGCCGTAGTGCCCGGCGCCGTACGACGCGCCCATGAGGACCGACAGGTGCGGGACCCTGCTGTTGCTGACCGCGTTGATCATCATCGCGCCGTGCTTGATGATCCCGCCCTGCTCGTACTCCCTGCCGACCATGTAGCCGGTGGTGTTGTGCAGGAAGAGCAGCGGGATGTCGCGCTGGTTGGCGAGCTGGATGAACTGGGCGGCCTTCTGCGACTCGGCGCTGAACAGGACGCCCTGGGCGTTGGCCAGGATGCCGACGGGGTAGCCGTGCAGGGCCGCCCAGCCGGTGACCAGGCTGGTGCCGTACAGCGGCTTGAACTCGTCGAAGTCGGAGCCGTCCACGATCCGGGCGATGACCTCGCGCGGGTCGAACGGGATCTTCAGGTCCCCGGGGACGATGCCCAGCAGCTCCTCCGGGTCGTACGCGGGCGGCTCGGCCGGGCCGGGGTCCGGGTGGGCCTTCCGGTGGTTGAGGCGGGCCACGACCCGGCGGGCCTGGCGCAGCGCGTCCGGCTCGTCCAGGGCGAAGTGGTCGGCGAGGCCGGACACGCGCGCGTGCATCTCGGCGCCGCCCAGCGACTCGTCGTCGCTCTCCTCGCCGGTCGCCATCTTCACCAGCGGCGGCCCGCCGAGGAACACCTTCGCGCGCTCCTTGACCATGATCACGTGGTCGGACATGCCGGGGATGTAGGCGCCGCCGGCGGTGGAGTTGCCGAAGACGACGGCGATCGTCGGGATGCCGGCGGCGGAGAGGCGGGTGAGGTCGCGGAAGATCGCGCCGCCGGGGATGAAGATCTCCTTCTGGGAGGGCAGATCGGCTCCACCCGACTCCACCAGGCTGATGCAGGGCAGCCGGTTGGCGAGCGCGATGTCGTTCGCCCGGAGGGCCTTCTTCAGGCTCCACGGGTTGCTGGCGCCGCCGCGCACGGTCGGGTCGTTGGCGGTGATCAGGCACTCCACGCCCTCGACCACGCCGATCCCGGTGACGAGGGAGGCGCCGACGGGGTACTCGCTGCCCCAGGCGGCCAGCGGCGACAGCTCCAGGAACGGGGTGTCGGGGTCCAGCAGCAGCTCGATGCGCTCGCGGGGCAGCAGCTTGCCGCGCCCCCGGTGCCGCTGGACGTACTTCTCACCGCCGCCCGCGAGCGCCTTGGCGTGCTCGGCCTCCAGCTCGGCGAGCTTGGCGAGCATGGCTTCGCGGTGGGCCCGGTGGTCGGGGGCGGTGGGGTCGAGAGTGGTCCGCAGAACCGTCACAGCAGAGTCTCCGGGATGTCCAGGTGGCGGGATCGCAGCCATTCACCGAGGGCCTTGGCCTGCGGGTCGAAGCGGGCCTGCGCGGCGACGCCGGCGCCGAGGACGCCCTCGACGACGAAGTTGAGCGCGCGCAGGTTCGGGAGCACGTGCCGGGTGACGGGCAGGTCGCGGGTCTCGGGCAGCAGCCGCCGGAAGGCGTCGGTGGTCAGGGCGCGGGCGAGCCACCGCCAGGCCTCGTCCGACCGTGCCCACACCCCCACGTTGGCGTTCCCGCCCTTGTCCCCGCTGCGTGCCCCGGCGACCAGGCCGAGGGGCGCCCGGCGGGTCGGGCCGGGCGGGAGGGGTTCCGGAAGGGGCGGGGGCACCACGGCGTCGAGGGGCCGGGTGTCCTGGGGCGGCGGCACGGGGACACGGCGTCCGTCGTGGAGGACGGCCCTGTGGTCCACGTCCCCATGGGGCACGTACACATCCTCGAAGACCCCATAGGGGGCGCCATTTCCGGGTGGGGACAGCACATGGAAGCCCGGGTAGCTGCCGAGGGCCAGCTCCACGGCGGCCCCGCTGAGCGCCCGCCCCACGACCCGCTGGTCCGGGTCCCGTACGACGAGCCGCAGCAACGCGCTGGCCGTCTCCTCGGTGTCCGCGTCGGCCCGGTCGGTGCGCACCAGTTCCCAGCGGACCTCCCGCGGCGGCGACTTGGCGAGCGCGTCGGCGAACTGCTCCCGCACCAGGGCCGCCTTGGCCTCGATGTCCAGCCCGGTGAGGACGAAGACGACCTCGTTGCGGAAGCCGCCGAGCCGGTTGACCCCGGCCTTGAGCGTGGGCGGCGGCGCCTCCCCGCGCACCCCCTCGATCCGTACCCGGTCCGGCCCGTCCTGGCTCAGCCGTACGGTGTCCAGCCGGGCGGTGACATCGGGTCCGGCGTACCGGGCGCCGCCGGTCTCGTACAGCAGTTGCGCGGTGACCGTGCCCACGTCCACGAAGCCGCCGGTGCCCGGGTGCTTGGTGATCACGCTGGTGCCGTCGGCGTGGATCTCGGCGAGCGGGAAGCCGGGACGCCGTACGTCCCCCTCGGCGAAGAACGCGTAGTTGCCGCCCGTGGCCTGGGTCCCGCACTCCAGTACGTGCCCGGCGACGACGGCACCGGCGAGCCGGTCGTGGTCCGCCGGCCCCCATCCGAAGTGGGCGGCGGCGGGGCCGGTGACGAGCGCCGCGTCGGTCACCCGGCCGGTGACCACCACGTCGGCGCCGGCCCGCAGGCACGCGGCGATGCCGAAGCCGCCGAGATAGGCGTGGGCGGCGAGGGCGCCCGGGTGGGCTGCGGTCAGGTCGTCGCCCTCGACGTGCGCGACCCGCGCCGGGATGCCGAGCCGGTCCGCCAGCTCCCGGATCCGGTCGGCGAGTCCGGCGGGGTTGAGGCCGCCCGCGTTGGTGACGATCCGCACGCCGCGTTCGTGGGCGAGGCCCAGGCAGTCCTCCAGCCGGCGCGGGAAGGTGCGGGCGTACCCGGCGGCCGGGTCCTTCAGCCGGTCGCGGCCGAGGATGAGCATGGTGAGTTCGGCGAGGTAGTCACCGGTGAGGACGTCGACCTCGCCGCCGGTGAGCATCTCGCGCAGGGCGTCGGCGCGGTCGCCGTAGAAGCCGGAGAAGTTGCCGATGCGCAGCGGGTTCACCGGCCGGTCCCCTTCGGCGGGCGGCCGGTGCCGGGCGGGCCCGCGAAGGCCTGGGCGATGTCGAGCCAGCGGTCGGCGTCCGGGCCGGTGGCCGTCAGCGCGAGGTCGTCCCGGTGGGCGCGCTGGGTGACCAGGAGGCAGAAGTCGAGGGCGGGGCCGGTGACGCGCTGGGCGGCGCGCTCGTCGCCGTACGCCCACACCTCGCCGGAGGGCGCGGTCAGTTCCACCCGGAACTCCTCGTCCGGCGGGGTCAGTCCGTGCACTCCGAAGGCGAAGTCACGGGTCCGCACCCCGAGCCGGGCCACATGCCGGAGCCGGTCGGTGGGTGGGCCCACCACACCCAGAGCGTCGGCGATGTCCAGCCCGTGGGCCCAGGTCTCCATGAGCCGGGCCGTGGCCATGGAGGCGGCGGACATGGGCGGGCCGTACCAGGGGAACCGGGCACCGGCCGGTGCGTCGCGCAGGGCCCGGTCGAGGGCGGTGCGCCCGCCGCGCCAGGCCGCCAGCAGTTCGGCGGGCGGGAGCACGGCGCCCTCCTCCGCTCCCTCGTCCACGAACGAGCCGGGTGCGGCGAGCGCCTTCTCGACCAGCGCCCGGAAGGCGTCGGCGTCGGTGACGGCCAGCAGGGCCGAGCGGTCGGTCCAGGCGAGGTGCGCGATCTGGTGGGCGACGGTCCAGCCGGGTGCCGGGGTGGGCCAGGCCCACTGGGCAGGGTTCAAGTCGGCCACGAGCTGGTCGAGTCCACCGCTTTCGGCACGCAGGTCGTCGATGACGGGCGTCGGGTCGGCCATGGGGGGAGCATGGCAGCGACGGAAGAAACAATCAAGCGTGCTTGCATGAATTGGCGAGCCGACAGGGCCCGGTGCCAGCGGGAGGGCGGTCCGGGCGGATCGGCTGTCACTCCGCCCGGACCTGAAGGTCACACCGCTTCCACCGGCGGGTACACCGGCTCCCACCGGGCCGCCCGTACCGCCGCCTCGACGTCGTCCAGGCCGGCCCGGGCGACGCCCTCCTGCACCGCCGTGCGGGCCACGGCCACGGCGACCGCCTCCGAGGTGGCGCGCAGGTCGCGGATCGGCGGCAGGACCGGCGCGTCGGCGCGGGCGACCTCCGTGTCACCGGTCCGGCGGGCCACCGCGTCGGCCGCCGCGCGGAGCATGCGGTCGGTGATGCGGGAGGCGCGGGCGACGATCACACCGAGGCCGAGGCCGGGGAAGACCAGCGCGTTGTTGGCCTGGCCGATCTCGTACGTCGTACCGTCCCGCTCGACCGGGGCGAAGGGGCTGCCGGTGGCCACCAGGGCCTTGCCGCCCGTCCAGTCGAGCAGGTCGGCGGGGGTGGCCTCGGCGAGGTCGGTCGGGTTGGACATGGGCAGGATGATCGGGCGTTCGGTGTGCCGGGCCATCTCGCGGACGAGTTCCTCCGTGAAGGAGCCGCCCTGGCCGGAGGTGCCGATCAGGATGGTCGGGCGGACCCGGCGGACCACCTCGTCCAGCGGGATGCCGGGCAGGTTCTCGTCCCGGCGCCAGCCGTCGACCTCGTCGGCGGGGCGGGCGTACGGCTTCTGGACATCCCGGAGCTGGTCGCCCTGGTCCGTGGTGAGCAGGCCGTACCGGTCCACGCACCAGAAGCGGGCGGTGGCCTGCTCGGCGGACAGGCCCTCGGCGACCAGGGCGTCGCGCAGCTGGTCGGCGACGCCGATGCCGGCGGTACCGGCGCCGAAGACGACGATCCGGTGCTCGGGCAGGGGCGTGCCGGTGGCGCGGACGCCGGACAGGACGGCGGCGAGGTTGACGGCGCCGGTGCCCTGGATGTCGTCGTTGAAGGTGCAGACCTGGTCGCGGTAGCGGTCGAGGATGCGGCGGGCGTTGGCGGTGCCGAAGTCCTCCCAGTGCAGCAGGGCGTGCGGGAAGAGCCGGGTCGCGGTGGTGACGTAGGCGTCGATGAAGGCGTCGTAGGTGTCGCGGTCGGCGCGCGGGTGGCGGTTGCCGAGGTAGAGGGGGTTGTCGAGGAGTTCCTGGCGGTTGGTGCCGACGTCGAGCATGACGGGCAGGGTGCGGCGCGGGTCGATGCCGGCGGCGGCCGTGTAGACGGCGAGCTTGCCGACGGCGATGTCGATGCCGCCGACGCCCCAGTCGCCGATGCCGAGGATGCCCTCGCCGTCGGTGGCCACGATCAGGTCGACGTCGTCGGCGCCGAGGCCGTGCGCGCGCAGGGAGCGTTCGATGTCGCCGGGGGCGTCCACGGAGAGGTAGACCCCGCGCGGGCGTCGGTACTCCGTGCTGTAGCGGCGGATCGCCGTGCCCACCGTGGGGGTGTAGACGATGGGCAGCATCTCTTCGAGGTGGTCGCCGACGAGCCGGTAGAACAGCACCTCGTTGCGGTCGTGCAGCGCGGTCAGGTTGACGCTCCTGGCCAGGTCGCCCGCCTGGTCCCGGAACTGGCCGTAGGCGCGTTCGGCCTGCTCGTCCTGGGTGAGCACGCGGGGCGGGACCAGTCCGACGAGATCGAGGGCGCGGCGCTCCTCCTCGGTGAAGGCGGTACCGCGGTTGATCCGGGGGTCGGCGAGGACGGCCCGCCCCCGGGCGGTGACCCTCAGCGGGCTGGTGTCGGTGTCACGAGCGTCGGTCACGAGATCCGCCTTCCGTCCTTCTTCGCCCCTTCAGGCCCCACACAGGAGTGTGCGGGAGAGGGGCGGAACGCGCAGAGTGAGCGGGTCCCGTGGACCGGGCTGCCGTCGGGCGTCAGGCCTCCGGTGCCCGCAGGCCGGACTTCGTCCGGGACGTCTGGGTGCGTACCGCGCCGATCGTCGCCGCGATGACCAGGGTGATCGCGGCGGCCTCGGTGGGGGTGAGGGACTGGCCGAGGATCAGGAAGCCGGCCGTGGCCGCGATGGCCGGTTCCAGGCTCATGAGGATGGCGAAGGTGGGGGCCGGCAGCCGGCGCAGGGCCAGCAGTTCGAGGGTGTAGGGCAGGACCGAGGAGAGCAGGGCCACCGCCGAGCCGAGGGCGACGGTGGTGGGGTTCAGGAGCCGGCTGCCGGCCTCGGCGATGCCCAGGGGGAGGAAGAGGAGGGCCGCGACCGCCATGGCCAGCGCCAGCCCGTCCGCCTGCGGGAAGCGGCGGCCCGTACGGGCGCTGAAGACTATGTAGGACGCCCACATGGCGCCCGCACCCAGGGCGAAGCCGACACCTGTGGGGTCCAGATTGCCGAAGCCTCCGCCGCCGAGCAGGAAGACGCCGGCGAGGGCCAGGCCGGCCCAGAGGGCGTTGATCGCGCGACGGGAGGCCACGACGGACAGGGCCAGGGGGCCGAGGACTTCGAGGGTGACCGCCGGGCCCAGCGGGATACGGGCGACCGCTTCGTAGAACAGGCCGTTCATCGCGCCCATGGTGATGCCGAAGACGATCACCGTGCCCCAGTCGGCCCGGGAGTGCCCGCGCAGCCGGGGCCGGCAGACCAGCAGGAGGACGACGGCCGCCGCGAGCAGGCGCAGGGTGACGACGCCCAGGGCGCCGGCCCTCGGCATCAGCGTCACCGCCAGCGCGCCGCCGAACTGGACCGAGATGCCACCGGCCAGCACCAGCCCGACGGGCCCTAGTGAGCCGAGTGAGCGGAGCGGGCCGCGCGGGGCGGAGGGACGCCTGCCGTCACCGGAGGTGGTCGGGGTCGGCGTGGTGCTGCTGAGTGGGGCGGTCACGAGCGGTCCTGGGCTTGATCGGATTCGTGCATCTCGATGTACTACCAGGTCCAGAGTAATGGACTCCGACAGGTGCGTGAACCCTTGACGGAACTGTCCCGGATGTTGGGATCAGCCGCCCGGCCACGCCTCCTCGTCACGGCCCTGCCGGACGGCCGTCCGGCAGGGCCGAGGGCACGTGTCCCGCGCCCCCGTACGACGGGACGTGCGCCGGGGCCAACGGGGTGTGGGCCGCCGGGGCGTGTACCGCCGAGGTGTGTGCCGCCGGGGGCGTCTGGGCGTACGCCTCATGCCCGTACGCGTACCCGTTCCCGTACCCCTGCCCCTGCCCCTGCCCCTGCCCCTGCCCGTACTCGTACGGGTACCCCGGCGCCGGTGTCCGCCGCTCCTCCCACAGCGGCATGCGCAGCTCTCCCGTGTCCAGCACCGCGTTGTTCTGCGAGCGGTGCAGCCGGGCGTAGGCACCGCCCCGGGCGAGGAGTTCGTCGTGGCGGCCGGTCTCCACGATGCGGCCCCGGTCCACGACGAGGACGCGGTCGGCGTCGGGAGCGAGGTTGAGGTCGTGCGTGATCATGATCGTCGTCCGGCCGGCCATCAGGCGGCGCAGGGGTTTGACGACGCGGCGGGCGGCCAACGCGTCCAGGCCGGTGGTCGGTTCGTCCAGGACCAGGACGGGCGCGTCGCGCAGGATGGCGCGGGCGATGGCCAGGCGCTGGAGCTGGCCGCCGGAGAGCCGGGCCGAGTGGGGGTCGACCCGGGTGTCGTAGCCGTCGGGCAGCCGCAGGACGAAGTCGTGGGCGTCGGCCGCCTTCGCCGCCTCCTCGATCGCCTGGTCACTGGCGCCGGGCCGGCCGCAGGCGATGTTGGCGCGCACCGTGTCGTGCAGCACCAGGGTCTCCTGCGGGAGCAGGGTGACGTACTCGCGCAGCCGGGCCAGCGGGAAGTCCCGCAGGGGTACACCGTCCAGGAGGACCTCTCCGCGGTCCGGGTCGTAGAAGCGCAGCAGCAGCTTGGACACCGTGGACTTGCCCGCGCCGCTCGGACCGGTGACGATCACCAGCTCACCGGGGCTGACGGAGAAGGAGAGGTCTTCCAGGGCGGTCGTCTCCGCGCCGGGGTAGCGGAAGGAGACGTCCCGCACCTCGACCGTGCCGTCCGGGCGGCCCGTCTCCGCGCGGTGCCGGGGGTCCGTGACCGAGGGGCGCACGTCCAGGATCTCGATGAGGCGTTCGGCGCCGGCGGTGGCCGCGGTGACCGTGAGGCCGAGCTGGGCGAGGCCGCGGACGGGCGGGTAGAGGTAGCCGAGGAAGGCGGCGAAGGCCAGGAGCTGGCCGAGGGTCATCCGGCCGGTGGAGATCTCCCAGGCGCCGATGCCGATCACGGCGAGCACGCAGACCGTCTCGATGACCTGGACCAGCTGCTCGTAGGCCTCGTTCAGACGGGTGGAGCGGACGGAGGCGCGGAACCAGGCGTTCGCCTCCTCGCGCAGCCGGCGGCGCTCGGCGTCCCGGCGGTCGTACGCCTGGGTGAGCACGATGTTGCCGAGGGACTCCTCCACCACGGAGGTGATCGCGCCGTCGGCGACCCGGCCCTCGCGGGAGACGTCCTTGAGGGAGCCGGAGAAGCGGCGGGCGGCCAGCCAGAACAGGGGGGCGAGGACGAAGGTGGCGGCGGCCAGGTCCCAGCGCAGCCAGAACGCGGCCACGGCGTAGAAGAGGGCGGAGAAGGCCGCCGAGGCGGCGCCGACCAGGCCGGACACGACCATGGTCTCGATCGCCTCGACGTCGCCGGTCAGCCGGGAGAGCAGATCGCCCTGGCGGTGCCGCTGGAAGAAGTGCGGGGGCAGTTGCTGGACGTGGTCGAAGACGTGCTCGCGCAGCCGCATCACGAAGCGCTCGGTGGCCCACGCGGCCAGCGAGTTGCCCGCGTACGCGACGAGCGCGCCGGCCACCGCGATCCCCAGCCACTTCACGGCCGGGCTCCAGAACGCGGCGAGCGAGCCCTGCTGGAGGGCGTGGTCGGTGAGATCACCGAACAGCAGGATGGCCTCGGTCTCCGCGAGCGCGGCGAGCACGGTGCACAGCCAGACGACCAGCAGCCATTTCCTGAGCCCCTTCGTCAGCGGCCAGAAACGGCGGAACGCGGTACGGGCGGGAATCTTGGGTGTTTCGTACTCGAATCCTTCACCCTCGTCAGCCATCAGAAATCCTTTCCGAATCACCTTCCCAGAGGAAGAGGAAAAGGGGTCGACGGCGCACCGTCGACCCCTTCCGGCTCAGCGCCCGATCACTGGTCCCGGCCGGCCACCGGCTTGGGCAGCGGCTTGTGCGCGTGCTTCTTGGGCTTCGGCTTCGGCACCGGCGGGAGCTGCTTCGTCTTGGACTTGGGGGGCAGCGGGGCAAGCTTCTTGAAGCTCATTTCCGACTCCTGATTTCGCGCTTTTCTTGTGGTGCCGAATTCCGCGTCCGGAACCCGACACCGAAAAAGTTACACGCTTCTCCAGCCGCCGAACGGCAAAAACGGCAAAGGGGCGCTGTGAATCCCCTGGGAAAAGCTGGGAATTCGACGAAGAACCTGAGAGCGACCTCAGCGACGGGCCATATAGATGTCGAACGCCTTGTGCAGCAGCCGGTTCAGCGGGAAGTCCCACTCCCCCACGTACTCGACGGCCTCACCACCCGCGCCCACCTTGAAGCGGAGCAGGCCGAGCAGATGATCGGACTCCTCCAGGGTGTCGGTGATGCCCCGGAAGTCGTAGACGGCCGCGCCGAGTTCATGGGCGTCGCACATCATCCGCCACTGCATGGCGTTGTTGGGCTGCACCTCGCGCTTGCGGCTGGTGGAGGCGCCGTAGGAGTACCAGACGTGCCGGCCGACGATCAGCATGGTGGCCGCGGCGAGGACGTCCCCGTCGTGGTGGGCGAGGTAGAGCCGCATCCGGTCGGGGTCCTCCGCGGTGAGAGCGGCCCACATGCGCTGGAAGTACGGCAGGGGGCGCGGGACGAAGCGGTCCCGTTCGGCGGTCTCGGTGTAGAGGCCGTAGAAGACCGGCAGGTCCTCCGGGCCACCCCGGACGATCTTCACACCCGCCTTCTCGGCCTTCTTGATGTTGCGCCGCCACTGCTGGTTGAGCCCGCGGTGGACGTCCTCCAGGGAGCGGTCCCCGAGCGGGACCTGGCACACGTACCGGGGCTGCCCGGCGGCGAACCCCTCCTCCCCGCCGGGCCCGGTCTGCCGCCAGCCCATGCGGCGCAGCCGCTCGGCGAGGTCGGGGCCCGGCCCGCAGGACGTCGCCGGTACGTCGCGCAGCCGGTGCGCGCCGGGGTCGGCGATCGCGGCCTTGACCGCCTCCGGGCTCCACCGCCGGGCCACCACGGGCGGGCCCATCTTCACCGAGAAGGCGCCGCGGCCCTTGAGGTGCGCCAGCATGGGCCCCAGCCAGCGCTCCGGATCGGGCGCGCCCCAGTCGATGACGGGGCCCTCGGGCAGGTAGGCCAGGTACCGCTTCATCTTGGGCAACGGCCGCAGCAGCACCAGCCCGGCCCCCACGAGCCGGCCGTCCGCCTCGAACCATCCCAGGCTCTCGGCCCGCCAGTCGGGTTTCACGTCCCCCCACGACGGCACCTGCATATGGCTGACCGAGGGCCGCTCCGCCACGAAGGCGAGGTGCTCGGCACGGGTGAGGGGACGGAGGGTGAGCGACATGGGCGGGGCTCCTTCGGCGACGGGGCCGGTCCCTGTGGCGAGGCCGGTGCTACGACGGTGAGGACGCCGGCGCCGGTGACGGTGCCGTGTGTCGTGACGGTGCCAATGTGTCGGTGACGATGCCGCCGGCGTCCGTGGAGATCGCGGGTGTCCTCACCCTACGAAGCGTCCCGCCCGTCCTTCGGTCCCCACGCCTCCAGCACCTCCGTGTCCGTCGCCCTGGCGTACAGGAAGTAGTCGGCCCACGCGGCGATATCCGGGTAGGCGCACTCCCGGGTCAGCCGCGCCACCGCCGCCGGAATGTCGTACGGCGTCACGCGCAGGTCGGTGCCGGGGCCGAGGAGGCACCAGTGGGCGCCGGGGCGGCCGTAGGGCATGCCGACGCTGCCCGGGTTGACCACCAGGCGGCCGTGGGCCAGGCGGACGTAGGGCATGTGGGTGTGGCCGCAGACGACCGTGCCGATGCCGGGCGGCAGGCCGGTGAAGACCTCCGTCCAGCGGGCCGGGCGCGAGTCGACCACGACCAGTTCCTCGTCGTCGCGCGGGGTGGCGTGGCAGAAGAGGACCGGGCCGAGACCGCGCACGCGCAGGGTGCGGGTGCGCGGCAGGGCGGCCAGGAAGCCGACCTGGTCCGGGCGCAGCGCACGGGCGGCGTACGGGCCGATGGGGTCCGGGATCTCCGCGCGCTCGCCCCGCCGGTACTCCACCAGTTCCCGGTCCGCGTTGCCGCCGATCCACAGCACCCGGTCGCCCTGCTCGCGCAGCAGGTCCAGCACCTCGGCCGGCTGGGGGCCCGCCGTGATGTCCCCGGTGAGGACGATCCGGTCGGCGGCGGCCACCTCGGGCTCCGCCAGGACCGCCTCCAGGGCGGGCAGCACGCCGTGGACGTCGGAGAGGACCGCCAGGCGGGTGTACTCCTCGTCCTCGCTCACCCGGCACCCCCCGCCGGGGAATCCAGCGCGTCCGCCAGCACCTCCGCCAGGTGCCGGCCCCGCACTCCGGCGAGCTGCTCCAGCTGGGTGCGGCAGGAGAAGCCGTCCGCCAGGATCACCGTGTCCGGCGGGGCCTGCCGTACCGAGGGCAGGAGCTGTTCCTCCGCGCAGGCCCGGGAGACCTCGAAGTGGCCCTTCTCGAAGCCGAAGTTGCCCGCCAGGCCGCAGCAGCCTCCGCTCAGGTCACCGGTGAGGCCGGCGGCGGCGCGCAGCCGGCGGTCGGCGGTGTCGCCGAGCACCGCGTGCTGGTGGCAGTGGGTCTGGCCGGCGACCGGGCGGCCGACGGGGGGCGGCGTCCAGTGCGGGGCGTGCCGTTCCAGGGTCTCGGCGAAGGTGCGGACGGCGGCGGACAGCCGGGCGGCGCGCGGGTCGTCGGGCAGCAGCTCCGGGAGGTCGGTGCGCAGGGCGGCGGCGCAGCTCGGTTCCAGGACGACGACGGGGACCCCGGCCCGCAGCACCGGCTCCATCAGGTCCAGCGTGCGGCGCAGGACCGTGCGGGCGCGGTCCAGCTGGCCGGTGGAGACGTAGGTCAGTCCGCAGCAGACCCGGGCGCGGCGGGCCGCGAGCAGCGCGGTCGCCGCCCTGGTCGTGCCGTCGGCGATCGCGCCCCGGCGCAGCAGCAGTGTCGGCGGCAGGGCCACGCGCAGCCCGGCGGCCTCCAGCACCCGCACGGCGGCCCGGCCGACGGACGGCGCCAGGTACTCGGTGAAGGTGTCCGGCCAGAGAACGACCAGGGTCCCGACGCCCGGTGCGGGCACATCGCCGACACCCGATGCGGACAGATCCTCAGCGTCCGGCGCGGGCAGGCTTCCCACGCCCGGCGCAGGCACATCACCGACACCCGACACGGGCAGATCCTCAGCATCCGGCGCGGGCAGGCTTCCCACGCCCGGCGCAGGGACACCACCGACACCCGACACGCGCAGGCCCCCCGCACCCGACGCAGGCAGGCCCCCCGCGCCCGATGCCGACACGCCCCCGGCACCCGGCGCAGGCACATCACCGACACCCGGCGCAGGCAGGTCCCCCACGCCGCCAGCCGACAGCCTCCCGGCCGGGCCGGTACCCCCGGCCGGGCCCCGGCTGCGCCACCACCCCGTGAACGTCCGGGTCGCCAGTCGGGGGATCTGCCGTTCCGGTGTGATCCCGGCCAGCCGTTTGCCGAGGCCGGCCAGCGGGCCTACCCGGGCCAGGGCGTTGACCAGCGGAGCCATCCGTGTGCGGGCGGTCCAGCGGAGCCATTCCGGGAGCCGGCCCAGGGTGTGGTGGGCGGCGGGGCGGCGGCGGCCGGCGTAGTGGTGGTGCAGGAACTCCGCCTTGTAGGTGGCCATGTCGACGCCGACCGGGCAGTCCGAGCGGCAGCCCTTGCAGGACAGGCACAGGTCGAGGGCGTCCCGGACCTCCGGGGACCCCCAGCCGTCGGTGATCAGCTCGCCCGCGAGCATCTCGTGCAGCAGCCGGGCCCGGCCGCGGGTGGAGTGCTCCTCCTCGCCGGTGGCCCGGAAGGAGGGGCACATCACGGCGGGGCCGGCCGCCGTGGTCGTACGGCACTTGGCGACGCCGACGCAGCGGCGGACCGCCGCGGCGAAGTCGCCCCCGTCCGCCGGGTAGCCGAAGGCGACGTCGACCGGGCGGCTCGGCAGGACGGAGAAGCGGAGGTTCGCGTCCAGCGGGGCCGGGCGGACCAGCATGCCGGGGTTGAGCAGGTCGTCGGGGTCCCAGACCGCCTTGGCCCGCTCGAACAGCCGGACCGTCTCCTCGCCGTACATGCGGGGCAGCAGCTCGGCGCGGGCCTGCCCGTCGCCGTGCTCCCCGGAGAGGGAGCCGCCGTGGGCCACCACCAGGTCGGCCAGTTCCTCGGAGAAGCGGCGGAAGCGGCCGACACCGGCCTCGGTGAGCAGGTCGAAGTCGACGCGGACGTGGATGCAGCCGTCGCCGAAGTGGCCGTACGGCGTGCCCCGCAGACCGTGGGCGGCGAGCAGGGCTCGGAAGTCGCGCAGGTAGCCGCCGAGCCGGGCCGGTGGCACCGCGCAGTCCTCCCAGCCGGGCCAGGCCTCCGTGCCGTCCGGCATCCGGGTGGCCGTCCCGGACGCGTCCTCGCGGATGCGCCACAGGGTCCGCTGGTCCGCCGGGTCGGTGACGACCAGCGCGGACACGACGTCGGCGGCGCGCACGATCTCCTCCGCCCGCGCGCGTGCCTCCGCCGCCGTCTGCCCGCCGGTCTCCACGAACAGCCAGGCGCCTCCCGCCGGCAGCCCCGCTCCGGCCGGCACCAGGTCGGCGGCCATGCCCTCCACCGTGAGCGGACGCAGCGGCAGCAGGCCCGCGGCGGCCTCGGCGGCGGCGCTCTCGTCGGCGTACGCCAGCACGGCCAGGGCACGCGCGCGCGGAGCCTCGACCAGACCGACCACGGCCTCGGTGAGGATGCCCAGGGTGCCCTCCGAGCCGCAGAAGGAGCGGGCGACGTCCGCTCCCTTCTCCGGCAGCAGCGCGTCCAGCGCGTACCCGGAGATGCGGCGGGGCAGGTCCGGGAAACCCGTGCGCAGCCGGGCCAGTTCGCCCTCGGCCAGCTCCCGCAGCCCCTGCGGGGCGCCCGCCCAGCCCGGCCCGAGCCGCAGCCGCTGCCCGCGCGCGGTGAGCACGGACAGCTCCCGCACGCTGTCCGCGGTCGTGCCCCAGGCGACCGAGTGGGAACCGCAGGAGTTGTTGCCGATCATCCCGCCGAGCGTGCACCTGCTGTGCGTGGACGGGTCGGGGCCGAACCGCAGCCCGTGCGGTGCGGCGGCCTCCTGGAGCCGGTCGAGCACGAGCCCCGGCTGCACGACGGCCGTACGGCTGCCCGGGTCCAGCTCCAGCAGACCGGTCATGTGCCGGGTGAAGTCCAGCACCACGCCGGTGCCGGTCGCCTGCCCGGCGATCGACGTGCCCCCGCCCCGCGCCACCACGGGCACCCCGCGCGCCCGGCACACCTCCAGCACGGTGGCCACGTCGTCCGCGTCCCTGGGGGCCACGACCCCGAGGGGCACCCGCCGGTAGTTGGACGCGTCCATGGTGACCAGTGCCCGGGCGGTCGCGTCGAAACCGACCTCGCCGCGCACGGCCCCGCGCAGCGCGCCGGCCAGCTCGGCGACGCCGGCGCCGTCGGCCCCTGCACCCCGCGCATCCCCGGCCCCGGTCCCGGCTCCCTGGGCCGCCCCCGCACCACCCGCTCGATCCGTCATGCGTCCAGGATGCATCCGCTCACGCACAGTCACCCCACGTTTTCCACAGGCCCGCGCGTATCGTCGTACAACCCCACAAGCCCACGTCCCGGTGATCTCGTCTCATCGAACGGACATGTCTCCACCTCGCTCTGCGCCACGGGCTAACCTCGTCCCGTGGCCGACATCCAGATTCCCGCAGACATCAAGCCCGCCGACGGACGCTTCGGCGCCGGCCCCTCCAAGGTGCGCACCGAGGCGCTGGACGCCCTCGCCGCCACCGGCACCTCCCTGCTGGGTACCTCCCACCGGCAGGCGCCGGTGAAGAACCTGGTCGGCAAGGTCCGCGAGGGCATCTCCGAGCTGTTCTCCCTCCCCGAGGGCTACGAGGTCGTCCTCGGCAACGGCGGCTCCACCGCCTTCTGGGACATCGCCACGCACGGCCTGATCGAGAACAAGTCGCAGCACCTGAACTTCGGCGAGTTCTCCTCGAAGTTCGCCAAGGCCGCGGGGCTCGCGCCCTGGCTGGCCGAGCCCACCGTCATCGCCTCCGACCCCGGTACCCACCCGGAGCCGCGGGCCGAGGCGGGCGTCGACGTCTACGCCTTCACCCACAACGAGACCTCCACCGGTGTCGCCATGCCGATCAAGCGCGTGGCCGGCGCCGACGAGGGCGCGCTGGTCCTCGTGGACGCCACCTCCGGCGCGGGCGGCCTCCCGGTCGACGTCGCCGAGACCGACGTCTACTACTTCGCCCCGCAGAAGTCCTTCGCCTCCGACGGCGGCCTGTGGATCGGCGTCTTCTCCCCGGCCGCGATCGAGCGCGCCGAGCGGATCCACGCCTCCGGCCGCCACGTCCCGGAGTTCTTCTCGCTCCCGACGGCGATCGACAACTCCCGCAAGAACCAGACGTACAACACCCCGGCCCTCGCCACCCTCTTCCTGCTCAACGAGCAGCTGGAGTGGCTCAACGGCCAGGGCGGCCTCGCCTGGTCCACGGCCCGTACGAAGGACTCCTCGACCCGGCTGTACTCCTGGGCGGAGGAGGCCAAGTACGCCACCCCGTTCGTCTCGGACCCGGCCAAGCGCTCGCAGGTCATCGGCACGATCGACTTCTCCGACGAGATCGACGCCGCCGCCGTGGCCAAGGTGCTGCGCGCGAACGGCATCGTGGACACCGAGCCGTACCGCAAGCTCGGCCGCAACCAGCTGCGCATCGCGATGTTCCCGGCGGTCGACCCGGCGGACGTCGAGGCGCTGACGAAGTGCGTCGACTACGTGATCGAGAAGCTCTGACCGTCCCCGGACACGGTTGACCGAAGGGGCGCCCGGCACCGCCGGGCGCCCCTTCGTCGCCGCCGGGCGGATCGCGCCCCGTTCAGCCGCGCCGCAGCCGCCGCAGGCCGAACAGGGCCGCCACACCGACCACGACGATCACGGCACCGACCTTGAGGCTCCCCCCGCCGCCCTCGTCCGCCGACGTGCCGGAACCGCCCTTCGCCGAGGACGACCCGGCGTCGGGCCGGCCGGGCGCGTCGACGGCCTGTACGGCGCTGTTCGCGCCCTCGCTGCCGTACATCAGCTTGGTGCCGTCGGCGGAGTACGACACGGACTCCCCCTGCCCCTGCAACGGGACGTCCAGGCGCCCCTCGCGCTTGATGCGACCGCCGTTCCAGAGGTAGTGGATGCCGCCGAAGTAGCCGCGCACGGCGAGGTCCCGGCCGTCCGGGGAAAACGCGGCGTCTGTGGCCCACAGGTCGACGGCGGCGACGGGCCTGAAGACGTTCGCGCCCGAGGTGGACAGGGTGGCCGGGCCCTCGTACAGGTGCCCGCCGTCCTCCTTCTTGTCGATGATGTAGACGCGCCCGGTCTTCGGGTGGACGAGCAGCGACTCGGCGTCGCGCGGCCCGTCGGAGTACTTCACGACGTACTGCGTGGCCGTGACGGTCTGGTCCGTCAGGTCCTTCGGCTCGGGCAGCCGGTAGATCCACACGTAGGGCCACTTGCCGCCGAGGTTGTCGCCGATGTCACCGACGTAGATCTCGTTGTGCGGCCCGATGGAGATGGCCTCGACGTCACGCGGGGCGCCGATGCCGCGCAGGGTGATCCGGGCGACGGTCTTCCCGGTCGCGCTGTCCACCGCGTAGAGGTACGGCCCGTCGTCGCTGTCGTTGTGCGTCCAGTAGACGCCGGGGTGCAGCCGGGAGGCGGCGAGCCCGCTGGACTCGGTGATCCGCGGGTCCTTGAGGGTGAACCCCTGGTCACCGGCTCCATCGGCGGTTCCCCCGGCGGCGGAGGCGGGCAGCACGCAGGCACCGGCGAGCAGCACCCCGGCGAGGACGGCGAACGATCGACGCATGCCCCAAGCCTGCCATTCCCGCCGGGGGTTCAGGGCACGTGTCCGCCAGGGACCGGGGGACGTGGTCCGCCTCACAGGCACCACCGGCCCCAGGGGTCACGGAGATCGTCCATCATGACCGGATGCTTAGGTTCATGCCCGTGGGCGACTCCATGACGATCGGGAGCGCGGGCGAACACACATGGCGTTACCGGCTGTGGCAGCACCTGTGCGTGGCGTACGACGGCCCGTTCACCTTCGTCGGGCCGCGCGAGACGCTGTACGACAAGCAGGCCGACGCCCCGACGTCCCTCGCCTACGCCGACCCCGGCTTCCCGCGCGCCCACCTCGCGGGCTGGGGCGAGGGCTGGCTGCACATGGTCCCGCTGATCGGCGACGCGGTGCGCGCCCACCGCCCCGACGTCCTCCTGGTCTCCCTGGGCCTGATCGACCTCGGCTTCTACACGAACGCCGAGCAGACCGCGGAGAACGTACGCACCTTCGTGGCGGGCGCCCGGGAGGCGGACCCGCGCATCCGGATGGTGCTGCTGCCGGTCATCCCGAACATCCGCGCGGCGGCCGACGCGTCCTTCGCCGAGCAGGTCGACCGGTTCAACGTGCTGCTCGCCAAGGCGGTGGCCGACCTGGACGAGCCGCGCTCGCCGCTCCTGCTCGCCTCGCCGCCGCAGGGGTACGACCTCCAGACCGACACCTACGACGGCACGCATCCCAACGCGCGCGGGGAGCACCTGATAGCGGAGGCGTTCGCGGGGGCGATGCGGGAGGCGTGGGGGATCGGACAGGTGTACGCGGCGGGAACAAGCTGACCGAAACCCGGCGTCTCCTCGTCGTGCTGCCTATCGTTGTACCGCGCGGCTGCACCTTCGCGTGGGCAGCCGGGGAGGAGCGCCACGATGACCGCCCTCGAAGACAGGACCGAGATGGCCGAGGAGAGCGGCGAGCCGACTCTGGACGCCCTGTTCGAGTCGCTTGAGCGGGCCACCCCCGAGGGATACAAGGTCGACATCGTCGGGGGGGCCATCTTCATGACGCCGCAGCGGGACACCCACTGGGAGATCACCGCCGGTATCTTCGAGCAGCTGCGCACCAAGTACCCGCGCAAGCGCGTCAAATCGGACGTCCGCATCGACTACCCGGGCCATCTCAACGGATTCTGCTCCGACGTCACTCTCGTGGCCGAGGGCGCCGAGAAGACGCCCGGGGGTCTCTGGCGCTGTGGCGACGTCGAGTTCGTCGCAGAGGTCATCTCGAAGGGCACGGCACACAACGACTACGGCCCCAAGCGGACGGCCTACGCCACCGCCGAGGTCCCCGTCTACCTCATCGCCGACCCCTACCAGCGGCGGTGCCACGTCCACACCGACCCCAAGGACGGCGACTACGCCGTGCGTACGCGGGTGGACTTCGGCACCGACATCGACCTGACCGGCACCCTGGTCGGCCTCGTCCTCACAACCGACGACTTCCCCCGCGACTGACCCCGCCGACCTCCACCGGCGTGCGCGCGCCCGCCGTGCCGAGGAGCCGGTGCCGCCCCCACTCCTCGTCGCCTTCGACGGTCGAGCAGATCAGGGTCGTCTCGTCGAGGAAGCCGCCCTCCCAGTCCCGGTAGGGAAGCACCTCGTCGTTGTCCGGCTCGGCCCCGGGATGCCGGGGGACGGCCGTCCCGGCGTCCCGCTCCAGGCCCTCCAGCACCGAGCCGCCGGTGTCGCGGACCGCCGGCGCGTCCTGCTCGAGCGCCACCGTCATCAGCCGTTCCCCCGAGGGGCTCAGGCCCATCAGGGCCAGGTCGCTCCCGACGTACCGGACGGGCAGTTCCGTCCCGTCCCAGCGGCCCCAGCGCCCCGTCCTGGCCCTCCCCGAGGCTCAGCCCCATCTGCCCCGGGTCCGCCGGGTGCGGCAGGTGGAAGCGGCCCGCCGCCGCGGCCCCGGCGCCGGCCCGCGCGAGCACCCGCCCGTCCCGCGCGTCCAGCAGCAGCCACTCGTCGACGACGTCCGGGCCCAAGTCGCCCACGGCCGGCGGCCCGCGCACGTGCGCCCCCACGTACGCCCCGTCCACGGAGAACCCGGCCGAGCCGCGCTCCGGGTAACGGTGGTCGGCGCGGTCGCCGTACTCCTCGTACGACGTGTGCAGTGCGCGGCAGGCGCCGTACCGGCAGCCGTGCCGCACCTCCCAGCGCGTCGCCCCCGACGGCTCCACCGCCCGGAGCGCGTGCACGCCCGCGAACACGGCCAGGCCCACCGCCCACGTCCCGCGCCGGCGCGGCCAGGGCGCGGGCAGACGCACCCGGTCCCCGCGGGCGCGAAGGCGTCGTCCAGCGGCTGGATTCAGGGCGCGTCGTCGCCGCGCTGGGCCGGCAGGCCGAGCAGTGCGGGGACGTCCCCCTCCGCGGACGGCAGCAGCGCGGGGACGACGGCACAGAGCCGGGCAGGACGGGCACGGGACTCTCCCGGGGGGATGTGGCCGCCGCACCCGCGGGGTGGCGCAGGTCACATGCCCGCGGTTGTCACACCGGCGGGCCGGCCGGCATCTCGTGGTCGACAGGACGCCGCGCCGACGACGTGACGCGGTACCGACCCCTTTCGATGAGGACCACGCCATGGAACCCCGTCTGCACCTGATGACCAACGACCTCGGCGCCGAGCTCGGCAAGCGGTTCGCCGACGTCAGCCTCGGGATCGCGCGGTCGACGCTGCCCCGGAGCACGCAGGAGCTGGTGATGCTGCGCGCCAGCCAGATCAACGGCTGCGGCTTCTGCGTCGACCTGCACACCAAGACGGCCGCGAGGGCCGGCGAGAGCGCGGTCCGGCTCCACCTGGTGGCCGCCTGGCGCCGCTCCACCGTGTTCACCGAGGCCGAGCGGGCCGCGCTGGCGCTCGCCGAGGAGGGCACCCGGATCGCCGACGCCCACCCGGGCGTGTCCGACGAGACGTGGGCCGGGGTGCGCGAACACTACGACGAGGAACAGAGCACCGCGCTGGTCTACCTGGTCGCCATGATCAACGCGGCCAACCGGCTCGGCGTGATCGTGCACCACGAGGGCGGCTCCCTGCCCGCGACAGGCCTTGCATAGAGCGCGCTCCAAGCCGTTGGCTGGTGGACCATGAAGTACACGCAGCTCGGACGCACAGGAGTCAAGGTCAGCCGGCTCGTCCTCGGGACGATGAACTTCGGTCCGCAGACCGACGAGGCCGACAGTCACGCGATCATGGACGCGGCGCTGGACGCGGGCATCAACTTCTTCGACACGGCCAATGTGTACGGCTGGGGCGAGAACAAGGGCCGGACCGAGTCCATCATCGGCGACTGGTTCGCCAAGGGCGGCGGCCGGCGCGACAAGACCGTCATCGCCACCAAGGTGTACGGCAACATGGCCGGCGACGGCGAGCCCTGGCCCAACCACGACAAGCTCTCCGCGCTGAACATCCGGCGCGCGGTGGACGCCAGCCTGAAGCGGCTGAAGACGGACCACATCGACCTCTACCAGTTCCACCACATCGACCGCAGCACCCCGTTCGAGGAGATCTGGCAGGCGATCGACGTCCTCGTCCAGCAGGGCAAGATCCTCTACGTCGGTTCCAGCAACTTCCCCGGCTACAAGATCGCCCAGGCCAACGAGGCCGCCGCCCGCCGCGGCGGCACCATCGGCCTGGTCAGCGAGCAGTGCCTGTACAACCTCGCCGAGCGCCGCGCCGAGATGGAGGTCATCCCGGCCGCGCAGGACTACGGCCTCGGGGTCATCCCCTGGTCGCCGCTGCACGGCGGGCTGCTGGGCGGGGTCCTGAAGAAGGAGGTGCGGGGTGGTCGCCGCGCCTCCGGCCGGACCGTGGACACCCTGAAGGACCCGGCGGCCCGCGCGCAGGTCCAGGCCTACGAGGACCTGCTCGACAAGCACGGCCTGGAGCCCGGCGAGGTGGCCCTGGCCTGGCTGCTGACCCGCCCCGGCGTGACGGGCCCGATCGTCGGCCCGCGCACCGCCGACCAGCTCCAGTCGGCCCTCCGGGCGGTCGAGCTGGAGCTCGGCGAGGACCTGCTGGCCGGCCTGGACGAGATCTTCCCGGGCCCGGGCCCGTCGCCGGAGGCGTTCGCCTGGTGAGCGACGGGAACGGTCAGCGCCCGTAGAAGGCGGCGGGGCCGCATTCGGCATGCGGCTCCGCCGTGCCGGCGCCCGAACCGACCGCTACCTGACGGCCGACGCCAAGGCCACCACCACGAACATCAACACAAGCGCACCGGCCATGATCCGGTTCCGGGTTTTCGGGTCCACGTATGCGAGACTAACCGGCCCCGCCCAGCGCCCACCGTTCGACCACCTCGTACCGCGGCTGCTCCCCCGGCACCCCGGACGTCGGCAGCCGGCTGCGCACCAGCGCCAGGTCGGCCACGGTCCAGCTCTCGCCGGCGAACTCCGCGAGGGCCGCCACATACGGCCGTACGTCCACCGCGTCCCGGCTGCGGGCCAGCGTCAGATGGGCCGTGTAGCGCCGGTGCTCCCCCATCGGCACCCCGGCCTTCCGCGCCGCCGCCTCCGCCCGGTCGGCCAGCAGCCGCAGCGCCTCCACGTCCCCCCGGGCGCCCGTCCACAGCGCCCGGCCCCGGCCGAACTGGCCGCCGCCCGCGAGCGAGAGCGGGAAGGGGGCCGTACGGTGGGCCGCGCGGGCCAGGCGGTCCGACAGGGCGGGTACGACGTCGTCGGCGACCTCGCCGTAGAACGCGAGGGTGAAGTGCCAGCCGGGGCGGGCGGTCCAGCGCAGCCGGCCGGCATCCGGCAGCCGCCTCAACCGGGCCACCTCCGCGGCGAGTTCCTCCACGGCGTCCCCGGGGGGCAGTACGGCGGCGAAGAGTCTCATGCACCTCACGATCCCAGACCCCGGCGGGCATGATGGGCCCATGGCGATCACCGTCCGCGAAGGCGGCCCCGACGACCTGCCCGCGATACTGGGCATGCTCGACAGCAGTGTGGAGTGGCTCGTCTCACAGGGGCGGACCGGCCAGTGGGGCACCGAGCCTCTGTCGGGGCACGCCAGGACCGTCGAGGCGGTCGCGCGCGCCCTGGCCGAGGGCACCCCGTACATCGCCGAGGTGGACGGCGTGCCGGCCGCCACGCTCACGCTCACCGACGGGCCCGGCGCCTACCTGTCCCACCTGCCGCCGCCCGGCGAGCCCGAGCGGTACATCCACTGGCTCGCCTCCGACCGCCGCTTCAAGGGGCAGGGCGTGGGCAGCGCGCTGCTCGCGCACGCCGCCGGGGCGACCCGGCGGGCCGGCGTGGGCCTGCTCCGGGTGGACTGCTACGCGGGCGGCGACCGCGGGCTCGTCGCCTACTACGAGGCCAACGGCTTCACCCCGACGCACACCTACACCCACGGCCCGGACGACTGGCCGGGACAGGTGCTGGCCCGGAGGGTCGACCAGGACCCTCCGGGCGGACGCTGACGGCGGCGGCCGGGCGGCTCACGCCGCCGTGGCCAGCTGCTCCCGCTCGCGCGGCACGAACCGGACCTGCGGATGACCGCGGTGCCAGCCCACCGACAGGCGCAGGCCGCCGATGCGGGCCAGGACCAGGCCGATCGCCCCGGCCGCAGCCGCCGACACCACACCGCCGGCCGCGAAGCCGATCCGGGCGCCGTAGGTGTCGGTGATCCAGCCGACCACCGGCGCGCCCAGCGGCGTACCGCCCATGAAGACCATCATGAACAGGGCCATCACCCGGCCGCGCATGGCCGGGTCGGTACCCATCTGCACGGCGGTGTTCGCGGTGACGTTCACCGTCAAGCCGAAGACCCCGATCGGGACCATGAGCAGCGCGAACAGCCAGTACGACGGCGCCACCGCGGCCACGGTCTCCAGCGTGCCGAAGGCCAGCGCGGCGGCGATGAGCACGCGCAGCCGGGCCGTGCCGCGCCGGGCGGCCAGCAGGGCGCCGACGAGGGAGCCGACGGCCATCAGGGTGTTGAAGAGGCTGTAGGCACCGGCTCCGGCGTCGAAGACGTGGTCCGCGTAGGCGGACAGCCACACCGGGAAGTTGAAGCCGAAGGTGCCGATGAAGCCGACCAGGACGATCGGCCAGATCAGCTCCGGCCGCTTCGCCACGTACCGCAGGCCCTCGCGGAGCTGGCCCTTGCCGCGCGGCGCGCGCTCGACCACGTGCAGCTCGCGGGCGCGCATCAGCAGCAGACCGGCGATCGGCGCGGCGAAGGACAGGCCGTTGGCGAGGAACGCCCAGCCGGTGCCCACACCGGTGATCATCAGGCCGGCGACGGCGGGGCCGACCAGCCGGGCGGACTGGAAGTTCGCCGAGTTCAGGCTGACCGCGTTCTGTAGCTGCTCGGGGCCGACCATCTCGGAGACGAAGGACTGCCGGGCCGGGTTGTCGACCACCGTGGCGAGGCCGACGGCGAAGGCGGCGACGTAGACGTGCCAGACCTGGACGTGCCCGGAGAGGGTCAGCGCGGCGAGCACGAGACCGGTGAGGGCCATCGCGCTCTGGGTGACCAGCAGGGCGGGGCGCTTGGGCAGGCGGTCCACGAGGACGCCGCCGTAGAGACCGAACAGCAGCATCGGCAGGAACTGGAGGGCCGTCGTGATGCCGACGGCCGCGGAGGAGCCGGTGAGGCTGAGGACCAGCCAGTCCTGGGCGATGCGCTGCATCCAGGTGCCGGTGTTGGAGACGACCTGGCCGATGAAGAAGAGGCGGTAGTTCCGGATCTTCAGCGAGCTGAACATCGAGGACTTACGGGATACGACAGGGGTGGTAGGGGCCGGTGCGGGGGCGGAAGGTGTTCCGGATCCCGTACTCAAAAGGGTTCGCCTCCTCGGATGGCGCGCTTACAGGTGTGCGAGTTTCTCCAGCACGGGGGCGGCGGTGCGCAGGGCGGCCCACTCGTCCTCGTCCAGGCCCTCGACCAGGCCGGCCAGGAAGGCGTTGCGCTTGCGGCGGCTCTCTTCGAGCATGGCCTCGGCCTGCTCGGTCTGGGTGACGACCTTCTGGCGCCGGTCCTCGGGGTGCGGCTCCAGCCTGACCAGCCCCTTGGCTTCGAGCAGCGCGACGATGCGGGTCATCGACGGCGGCTGGACGTGCTCCTTGCGGGCCAGTTCGCCCGGGGTGGCGGAGCCGCAGCGGGCGAGGGTGCCGAGCACCGACATCTCGGTGGGGCTCAGCGACTCGTCGACCCGCTGGTGCTTGAGCCGACGGGACAACCGCATCACTGCGGAGCGGAGTGCGTTCACGGCGGCTGCGTCGTCGCCATGGGTAAGGTCCGGCATGTTCTTTAGCGTAACTCATTACTCTCGCTAAAGACCAGTCGGGCGTGCCCAAGATGCCCGTGACGCCCGCCACTCAACCCTCCGATCACCCGTACGGGTGAGCCGGGTCCGGAAATGGACGCATCGGACGGCCGGCTGTGGCGACCCTCTGGACATGGGGACCAGTGTGCTCAGCCTGCGGATGGACGGGGAGCTGCTCGAACGGCTCCGGCAGCACGCGGCGAGAAGAGGAATGAGCGTCCAGGACTATGTCGTCCGGACGCTCATTCGGGATGACTTCGACGAGCGGTTCCAGGCCGCCGTCGAGGAGACGGAGAGGTTCTACGGCGTCACCTGACGCCCGCCGGTCAGGTCAGGCCCAGGGCCGGCATCAGGTAGTAGAAGGCGAAGACCGCCGAGACGACGTACATCGCCGCCGGGATCTCCCGGGCCCGCCCGGCGACCAGCCGCAGCACCGTGAAGGTGATGAAGCCCATGCCGATGCCGTTCGTGATCGAGTAGGTGAACGGCATCATCAGCATCGTCACGAACGCCGGGATCGCGATGGTGTAGTCCGCCCAGTCGATCTCCTTGATGGAGTTCGACAGGATCAGGAAGCCGACCGCGACCAGCGCCGGGGTGGCCGCCTGGGACGGGACCATCGTGGCGATCGGGGTGAGGAACAGCGCGACGGCGAACAGGCCGCCCGTGACGACGTTCGCGAAGCCGGTACGGGCGCCCTCGCCGACGCCGGCCGTGGACTCCACGAAGGCGGTGGTGGCCGAGGAGGAGCTGGCACCGCCCGCCGCGACCGCGAGCCCGTCCACGAAGAGGACCTTGTTGATGCCCGGCATGTAGCCCTCGGCGTCCGTCAGCTTGGCCTCGTCGCTGATGCCCATGATCGTGCCCATCGCGTCGAAGAAGCACGACAGCAGGACCGTGAAGACGAAGAGGATGCCGG
This sequence comes from Streptomyces canarius, assembly GCF_014650735.1. Taxonomy (NCBI): domain Bacteria; kingdom Bacillati; phylum Actinomycetota; class Actinomycetes; order Kitasatosporales; family Streptomycetaceae; genus Streptomyces; species Streptomyces canarius. Next base: position 96,174 of record NZ_BMVN01000006.1, on the reverse strand, counting down.
TCAGCGCGCCGACCTTGGAGAAGCCGCCGAACAGGCTCACCTGGCCGACCAGGCCGAAGTCGGGGGTGGCGACCGGGTTGCCCGGCCACTTCGGGACCGTCAGGCCCCAGGACGGGATCGTGGCGACCGCGTTGATGATCACCGCGAGGACGGTCATGCCGACGATGGAGATGAGGATCGCGCCCGGCACCTTGCGGACGATCAGCGCGAAGGTGAGCAGCGCGCCCAGGACGAAGATCAGTACCGGCCAGCCGGTGAGGTGACCGCCGGTGCCGAGCTGGACCGGGACGGTGGTCTGGGCGGCGTCCGGGATACGGGTGACGAAACCGGAGTCGACCAGGCCGATCAGCATGATGAACAGGCCGATACCGATGGAGATCGCCTTGCGCAGGCCGAACGGCACGGCGTTCATCACGCGCTCGCGCAGGCCGGTGGCGACCAGCAGCATGACCACGAAACCGGCGAGGACGACCATGCCCATGGCGTCCGGCCAGGACATGCGCGGCGCGAGCTGGAGGGCGACGACCGAGTTCACGCCGAGGCCGGCGGCGAGCGCGATCGGCACGTTGCCGATGACGCCCATCAGCAGCGTGGAGAACGCGGCCGTCAGCGCGGTCGCCGTCACCAGCTGGCCGTTGTCCAGGTGGTGCCCGTACATGTCCTTCGCGCTGCTGAGGATGATCGGGTTCAGCACGATGATGTACGCCATCGCGAAGAAGGTCGCGAAACCGCCACGGACCTCACGGGCGAGGCTGCTGCCGCGCTCGGAGATCTTGAAGTAGCGGTCGAGGGCGCCGTAGGCGGGCGCGCCACCCGGCTTCTCGGGGGTGGGGACCTTGGCGGGTGCCGAGGTGGACATGCGGGACCTCATCACCAGCGGGGTTCCCCCGAGCCCCGTTGGAGTTTCCTACGATCAGAAGTGGTCAAAGACAAACGGTTTCAGTATGAACATATGAGTCGCAGATCGCCATCTCCGCGCGTAGACCCTGGCGGCGCTTAAGCTGTGCGCATGGCTAAGTGGACCCCCAAGCACGAGGCGCCGGAGCCCCTGGAGGGGCCCGTGGTCGCCACGATCACCGGCGGCACCCTCGTGTGGTTCGTCCTCTTCCTGGTCCAGCTCCCCTTCTACGGCTGGTTCGAGGACCACGGGCACCTGTGGTGGCTGTGGACGTGCCTGGCCGGGGGCGGGCTGGGACTGATCGGGGTCTGGTACGTGCGCAAGAGGGACGCGGCGATCAAGCGGTCGGCGGCCGTGCGGGCGACGCCGGCCGAATAGCCCGGCCGGCCACCGGGGGCTCCGCCCCCGGGCCCGTTTGGTGGGCGGGCGGGCGATATCGCACGTACCGTCGACTGCATGAGCCATATAGACGCGGGTGCCGAACTCGACCCCGTGCATCCCGTGGCCCTGCCGGGGCGCCCCGCGACCGGGCTGACCGGTGCCGAGGTCGCGGACCGCGTCGGCCGGGGCCTCGTCAACGACATACCGGTGCGCGGCAGCCGGTCGCTCGGGGAGATCGTCCGGGCCAACGTCTTCACCCGGTTCAACGCGATCATCGGCGTCCTGTGGCTGATCACGCTGTTCGTGGCGCCGATCCAGGACAGCCTCTTCGGCTTCGTGATCCTCGCCAACACCGGCATCGGCATCGTCCAGGAGTGGCGGGCCAAACAGACCCTGGACTCGCTCGCGGTGATCGGGGAGGCCCGGCCGACGGTACGGCGGGACGGGGTCGCGACCGAGGTGGCCACCCATGAGATCGTCCTGGACGACCTCATCGAGATCGGTCCGGGTGACAAGATCGTGGTCGACGGGGTGTGCGCGGAGGCGGACGGGCTGGAGATCGACGAATCGCTGCTCACCGGTGAGGCCGACCCCGTCGTCAAACGCCCCGGCGAGCCGGTGCTGTCCGGGAGCTTCGTGGTCGCGGGCGGCGGCGCCTTCACCGCCACCAAGGTCGGCCGCGAGGCCTACGCCGCCCAGCTCGCCGAGGAGGCGTCCCGGTTCACGCTCGTCCACTCCGAGCTGCGCACCGGCATCTCCACGATCCTGAAGTACGTCACCTGGATGATGGTCCCGGCGGCCGTCGGACTCGTCATCACCCAGCTCGTCGTCAAGAACGACGACCTGAAGGACTCCGTCGCCCGCACGATCGGCGGGATCGTGCCGATGGTCCCCGAGGGGCTGGTGCTGCTCACCTCCGTGGCCTTCGCGATCGGCGTCATCCGGCTCGGCCGCAAGCAGTGCCTCGTGCAGGAGCTGCCGGCCATCGAGGGCCTGGCCCGCGTCGACACCGTCTGCCTGGACAAGACCGGCACGCTCACCGAGGGCGGCATGGACGTCACCGAGCTGCGGACGCTGGACGGCGCGGACGAGACGTACCTGCGCAAGGTGCTCGGCGCGCTCGGCGAGTCCGACCCCCGCCCCAACGCCTCCCTCCAGGCCATCATCGACGCCTACCCGGACAGCGACGACTGGCGCTGCGTCGAGTCGCTGCCCTTCTCCTCCGCCCGCAAGTACAGCGGGGCCGCGTTCAGCGAGGGCGACGGCGAGACCAGCACCTGGCTGCTGGGCGCCCCGGACGTGCTCCTCGGCGCCGACGACCCGGCGCTGGCCGAGACCGAGCGCCTGAACGAGCAGGGCCTGCGCGTGCTGCTGCTGGCCCGCGCGCACCGCGACCTGGACGACGCCGAGCCGGCCCGGGGCGCCCGCCCCACCGCCCTGGTCGTCCTGGAACAGCGGCTGCGGCCCGACGCCGCCGACACCCTGCGCTACTTCACCGAGCAGGACGTCCGCGCGAAGGTCATCTCCGGTGACAACGCGGTCTCGGTCGGGGCGGTCGCCGCGAAGCTGGGCCTGGAGGGCACGGCGGTGGACGCGCGGCGGCTGCCCGCCGAGCGGCCGCAGATGGCGAAGGCCCTGGACGCGGGCACCGTCTTCGGGCGGGTGACCCCGCAGCAGAAGCGGGACATGGTGGGCGCGCTCCAGTCGCGCGGGCACACGGTCGCGATGACCGGGGACGGCGTGAACGACGTGCTGGCCCTGAAGGACGCGGACATCGGGGTCGCCATGGGCTCCGGTTCGGAGGCCACGCGGGCGGTGGCCCAGATCGTGCTGCTGGACAACAGCTTCGCGACCCTGCCCTCGGTGGTCGCCGAGGGCCGCCGGGTGATCGGCAACATCACGCGGGTGGCGACGCTGTTCCTGGTGAAGACGGTCTACTCGGTGCTGCTGGCGGTGCTGGTGGTGTGCTGGCAGGTGGAGTACCCGTTCCTGCCCCGGCACCTGACCCTGCTGTCCACGCTCACCATCGGCGTCCCGGCCTTCTTCCTGGCCCTCGCCCCGAACAAGGAGCGGGCGAGACCGCGCTTCGTGCGCCGGGTGATGCGGTACGCGGTCCCCGGCGGGGTGCTGGCCGGGGTCGCGACCTTCGCCACGTACCTGCTGGCGCGGCACCACTACACCGGCCCCGGCGCCCTGGGCGCGGAGACGAGCGCGGCCACCCTGACCCTGTTCCTGATCTCCATGTGGGTCCTGGCGATCATCGCCCGCCCCTACACCTGGTGGCGGGTGGCCCTGGTGGCCGCGATGGCCGTGGCCTTCCTGCTGGTCCTCGCGATCCCGGCGCTCCAGGACTTCTTCGCGCTGAAGCTGGTCGGCATGGAGCTGCCGTGGACGGCGGTCGGCGTGGCCGCGGTGGCGGCGGCCGCCCTGGAGTACCTGTGGAGGTGGGTCGGCCGCCGCTTCCCGGACTGAGTCCGGTGGGGTGCCGCTACTTCACGTCGACGTAGTCGGACGCGGCGTTGACGGCCGGGGTGGTCGAGGTGCCCGCGAAGCTGTAGCGCCAGTAGCCGTCGTAGTTCGCGGTGGTGGTGGTCTTCAGGTTGCCGGACGAGTCCGTGGTCACCGTCTTGACGGTGGTCCAGGTGGACGTGCCCGCCGTGAGGAACTGGAGCTTGACCGGCTGGCTGGTGTAGCCGTGGTACAGGTGGTCGTCCCAGTTCGCCCGGGTCAGCTTGCCCGTCACCGTGAGGGTCTTGCCCTTGGCGACCGGCTCGGGGCCGGCGTTGGCCGTGAGCTTGGAGTAGCGCTGCACCAGGGTGCTGCCGAGGCCGCTCTTGTCCTTGTAGCCGACCTTGCTCAGGTCGGGGTTGTTCTGGTCCTGGCCGTTGAAGGCGACGGCCTCGGCGGCCACGCCCCAGGAACCGGCCCAGGCGCTCTTCAGGTCCCCGTCGGCCGGGTAGATGTCGACGGTGCCCTTGCAGGTGGCCGTCGTCGTCGTGACGGGGGTGCAGGTCGCCGGGTTGTCGCCGTACAGCTCGGCGGTCGAGGTGTCGTACGAGCCCTTGTAGAGGAAGGCGTCGGAGTAGAAGTCCTTCGCCGCGATGTCCACGTCCGAGCCGTGCGTCAGCGTGTACGAGTAGGTGGCACTGACCTCGTTGGTGGTGCCCACCTTGATCGCCTTGGCGATGGTGACGTTCGAGAAGCTGACGTTCAGCGTGTACGGCGTGCCGGAGTCACCGGTGGCGTGTGCGGCCGGGACGGCGAAGGCGGAGAGGGCCAGGGCGCCGGAGACGGCGGCCACGGTGGCACGTATGCGCATGTGCGTTCCCCTGGAGGGAGAAGTGATCGTGGAGTCGGTCGACTCATGCGATCAGATCCGCGAGGCAGGGGGCGGGTTGTACGGCAAGACCTCTTTCCGGCCAGATTTGGGCCGAGGATTACCCGCACATGACACAACTGAGAAGGAACGTTCCGCCCCCGGGAGCGACGGCAGGCACTCCCGGGGCCGGACGCGTGCCGCTTACTGCACGTCGACGAAGTCACCCGTGGCGTTGACCGCCGAGGTGGTCGAGCCGCCCGCGAAGGAGAAGCGGAAGTAGCCGTCGACCGTGGCGGTGGTCGTCGTCTTCAGGTTGCCCTTGGTGTCCGCCTTGATGGTCTTCAGCGTGGTGTAGGTGCTGGAGCTCTTCTTGCGGAACTGGAGCTTCACGGACTGCGAGCCGTAGCCGCCGTACTTCAGCGACTCCCAGTTGGCGCGGGTGAGGGCGCCCGTCACGGTGACGGTCTTGCCCTTCTTCACCGGCTCCGGGGAGGCGTTGGCGGTGAGCCTGGCGGCGCGCTGGAAGGAGAAGGAGCCGGCCTTGTGCTTCCAGACGAAGTCCCCGTCCTTGGCGTCGACCCACGCGTCCACGTACCAGGTGCCGGCGCTCTTGTTGGTGAGGTAGTCCGTCTTCGGGTCGATCTTCACCGAGGCGGTGCAGGTCGAGGTGGTGGCGTTGACCTTGGTGCAGGTGGGCTTGCCCGTGCCCGCGTACCCGTTGTCGGGGCCGTAGAGGGTGAACTCGTCGGCGCCCTTGATGCCGGAGTTGTCCGTGGCGGTGACGCTGACCTTGACGGTCACCGCGCTGGAGATGCCGATCTGCACCTTGTTGTCACCGTCGACCACCACCTTGGTGATCTTCGTGTCGCCGTAGCCGCCGTCGGCCTGGGCGGCCGGGACGGCGAGGGCGGACAGGGCCAGGGCGCCGCCGACGACGGCGACAGAGGCACGCATGCGCATGTGTGGTCCCCACGTTGAGATCTGGGGAGTCGGGTGACTCCACAGATGTGACGCGGGGACGAAGTGAAAGGTTGTACGAGTCGTGAAAATTCTGTGCGGGTGTGTTTCAGCGGGTACCGGCCCCGGCGGAACCGGCCGGGGTCAGTCGAACCACCGGTCCCGCGCCAGCTCTTCCGTCCGCGACGGGTCCTCCAGCAGCGCGGCCACCTCGAACCGCCGGGGCCACTGCCCCGCCGCCCAGGCCAGCCCCGCCGCGACCCCCTCCAGGGTGGCCGCGTGCGGCACGCCGTCGTCGGTGAGCCGCCAGTCGATCTCCACGCCGTCCACGACGAGTTCCTCGTGCTCGACATAGGTGTCCGGCGTACGCGGCCCGAGCAGCACCCGCACCGCGTCCGGTACGTCGTGCTCGGTCCCCTCGGAGTGCACCTCACCGGTGACGGACTCGCTCAGCCGCCGCACCTGGAACAGCTCGGCCAGTTCGGCGGCCCGCGCCGGCCGGACCGGCAGCAGCGGCACACCCGAGGTGAACGGCAGCAGGTCCGGTGAGTCGACCACGACGGCCGACCCGGCGTCCACGACCTCCACGCGCCCGTCGACCACGGCCCGCAGCTCCTCCGGCAGGGTCACCTGCTCAGGATCCAGCTCCGCCAACGCGCTGTACAACCCGTGCAGTTGGGCGGGCGTGACGGGCCGCTCCGGGTCGGCGAGGCGGTCCAGCAGTTCGGCGGCTCCGCCGGGCTCGTCCAGCAGCGCGCCGACCGAGGTGCGCACGCCGAGCGCCCGCAGCACCTGCGCGTCCTCGAACCCGGTGGCGTCGGCCTCGTCGTACAGCCCGCGCAGCAGCCGGTCCCCGCCGGCCGCGAGCAGCCCGGCCGGGCGCCGCCCGTCGAGCACCGGGTGCCCGCGCAGCCACCACGCGGTGTACGGCCGTACGACCTCGTGGGTGCCGTCGGGCAGCAGGACGCGCACGGGCTGGACGAGGGCGTCCCGCAGCGGCGGCCGGGCCAGCAGGGCGAGCGCCTCGGGCCAGTGGTCGTCGTCCACCAGGTCCAGGTCGCGGACGGCGACGAGTTCGGTGGCGACCGGCGGCACCGGGCTGTCCGGGAACCGGTCGAGGATGTCCTCGCACCACACGTCCACGGCGTCCAGCAGACCGGCGTCGTCGGGCTCGGCGTAGTCGCCCTCCCGGGGCTCCAGCTCGTCGGGGTCCAGGACGACGTCCGCGGCCCGGACGAGCGCGAAGCCGGCGAGCACCCCGCACGCGGCGAGCGGCTGCTCACCCCACCTCTCCGCCAGGTCGGCGTCCACGGCGGCCAGTTCACCCTCCCGGATGACCCGGGCGAAGGGGCTGCCGGGGAACACCAGCTCACCGGCGGGCGCGAGTTCCCCGTCCTCGTCGGGCAGCGCGAGGGCGCCCAGCCAGGGCTCGTCCCCCGGTTCGAGTCCCGCGTCCCGCACCAGTGCGAGCACCGTGTCGGCCAGCTCCTCGGCGTCCGGCGCGTCCTCCTCCCAGCCGAGGGCGCCGTCGTCCTCCAGTGAGCCCGCCACGGCGGCCCGCACCTGAGGGGTGGTCAGCACCGCGCGGGGGGTCGCGGGCAGCGCGCCCAGCTTCTCCAGCAGCGGGTGCGCGGCGTCCGCGTGCGCCACCTTCAGCCCGAGCCGCCCGAGCACGTCCGGATCGATCCGGGCGGCGTCCGGCGCGGGCAGCAGCACCTGCCGGGGCCCGATCGTGGTCCTCCCGTCGGCAAGCGGCACCGGCAGCCCCGACAGCCGCTCGGGGTCCACTCCGGCGAGGCTGTCGTACAGCCGCCACCACCACTGCGGCTCCTTCTCCAGCCCGGCGAGCCGGTCGACGGCGTCGGCGAGCGGCAGCCGGGCCACCCCGAGGGTGCGCAGCTCGGCGCGCCGCTCCAGCCCCGCCGGGAGCAGGGTCGGCAGCACCTCGGCGAGCACCCGCACGGTGTCGGCGCCGGCGCCCTCCACGATCTCGGCGTCGCGGGGCCGCAGCGCCTCCGGCAGTTCGTCGTCGCCCTTCACCTCGACGGCCGGGGGCAGGAAGGCGGTCCGCGGCAGCCGCTCCAGCACGGCCTGCCGCAGGGCCCCGTCCAGCACGCCCTTGCCGAGCGGCCCCGGCACGAGGTCGATGATCCCGGCCAGCACCGGCCGCCAGGAGGCGAGCAGTCCGGCGTAGGCGTCGGCGGCGCGCTCCACCAGGAAGTCGGTGAGCGGGCCGGGAGCCGCGTGCCGGCGGGTGGTGTCCAGCGGGAAGGAGGCGATGAGCAGGGCGGGCACGCCGAGGGGCTCGTCGCTCGGCGTCGGCGCGTGCACGACGGGGCTCGTACGGGGCCGGACCGGGGCACCGTAGGCGTCGACGGGCACGGCCCAGGTCACCGACCAGTGCGGTCGCAGCCGTTCCTCGACCGGCCGGTCGGCGAGGAGCTCGGGCGTGAGCGCCCCGTTCGCCGAGGCCGTACGCCAGTTGGTGATGCCGTCCCGGGAGTCCTCCACGATGGTGAAGGGGCCGTCGGTACGCCGGCTGAGCGTGCGGGGAGCCCCGCCGTCGACCTCCACGACGACCTCCGCCAGCCCCGGCAGGGCGAGGAGCAGGGCGTCGTCGACGCCGTCGAGCAGCCGCTCGGCGAGATCGGCTGCGGCGGCGTCCCGCAGCGGCAGGATGACGGCGGTGTCGTACGGCTCGGGAGCGGTGCCCTCGGCGGCGAAGGGCAGCCGGAGCAGGGGCACGTGCCCGTCCCGCCGCCGCACCTCGTCCCCGAGCCCGGGGCTGTGCCGGGCGGTGTCGGCGGCCAGTTCCCTGGCCTCGGCGAGGGACCAGCGCACACCCCCGTGCCGCCCCACGATCGCCGGTTCGTCGGTGACGGCGAGCACGGCGGCGAACCCGACCCCGAACCGGCCGACGGCACCGGGCGTGGCCTCGGCGTCCCGCTTCGCGGAGGCCCGCAGCGTGGACAGCGACTCGACACCGGCCGCGTCCAGCGGGGCCCCGGTGTTCGCGGCCACGAGCACGCCGTCGCGGAGGGTGAGCCGCAACCGCCCCGGCACGTGCGCCCGCGCGGCGGCGTCGGCGGCGTTCTGGGCCAGCTCGACGACGAGCCGGTCCCGGTATCCCCCGAGGACCAGGTCCTCCTCGGCGTTGGCGTCCTCCCGGAACCGGGCGGGGCTGGTCGCCCAGGCGTCGAGGACACCGCGACGCAGACGGGCGGTGCCGAAGGGGTCGGCGCCCTCGGCCGCAGGCCGGACGAACTTGCTCACGTTGACTCTCCTCTACGACGTGAGGACGAAGGTACAGCGCGGAGCCGGGAGGCCATCAACGCGGACGGCGGGGGTAGGCGGTGGGGACCCATCCGTTGGCACGGTAGTGCCGTACGTACGAAAGTGGTGCCCGTTCCATGGCCGAAACCCGGGATGTCGTCGAGCTGATCCTCCAGGACCACCGGCGTATGGAGGACCTGTTCCGCCTCATGCGCAGCGTGGAGGCCGACCGTGCGTCCGCGCTGGAGGAGTTCGCGGACCTGCTGATCGCGCACGCGCTGGCCGAGGAGGCCGAGGTCTACCCCGCCCTGAAGCGGTACAAGGACATCGACGACGAAGAGGTCGAGCACGGCGAGCACGAGCACGACGAGGGCAACGAGGCCCTGCTGGAACTCCTGGAGGTCGAGGAGGTCGGCTCCGAGGAGTGGGACGAGAAGCTGGAGGCGCTGGTGGAGGCCGTCACCCACCACGCCGACGAGGAGGAGCGCACCATCCTCAACGGCGCGCGCGAGAACGTGGCGGCGGAGCGGCGCGAGGAGCTGGGCGCGGCGTTCCGGGAGGAGCGTGAGCGGCAGCTGAAGTCCGGGTGCGGCTCGGTCGACAACGTGCGCCGCCTCGTGAAGTCCTGATCCGCGCACCGGGGCCGGGGCTCAGGGGCCCGGCCCCGGGTCCGGCCGGACGGCACGGCCCAGACCGGCGCGGGCCGCTTCCAGCTGCGCGGCGAACGCGATGCCCAGGAACAGGGCGATCCCGGTCAGGTTGGCCCACAGCAGCAGGGCCACGAAGGCGGTGAGCGGCCCGTACACGGCGCCGAAGGAGCCGCTGCGGGAGACGTAGAGCGTCAGCAGCCAGGTCGCGGTGACCCACAGCACCAGGTGGACGCCGGAACCGAACGCCAGCCAGGTGTACCCGGGCTGGTCCCGGCGCGGCGACCAGCGGAAGATGACGGCGGAGGCGATCCAGGCGAGGGCCGTTCCCACGGGCACCTCCAGGGCGCCCCACCACCCCGGGGGCCGGGAGGTGCCCAGCGCCTCGGCCGTCGCGGCGGTCACGGCCCGGCCGGCGACCAGGACCAGGAAGCCCAGGACCATGGGCACGCCGGCGGCGAAGGCGAGCAGCACGGCCCTGCCGTACTTCCGCGGGAAGGGCCGGTCCCGTTCGACGCCGTAGATCCGGTTGGCGCCCCGCTCCACCTGGCCCATCGCCGAGGCCAGGTTGAGGACGGAGAAGGCCAGCCCCAGGCACAGCGCGACGGTGCTCCACGCGTCGGAGCCGGCGGTGCGGCGGGTGCCGCGCAGCGCCTCGCGGACCACGTCGGCGCTGGCGCCCGGCACGATCCTGCCCAGGGTCAGCTCGACGATCCGCCCCGGGCTCTCCGTGTGCGCGGCCGTGGCGAGGCCGACGAGCGCGATGGTGAACGGCACCAGGCCCAGCACGATCTGGAAGCCGAGGGCGCGGGCGTTGGTGAAGCCGTCGGCGTAGCGGAACCGGGAGAAGGCGTCGAGCAGCAGGCGCGCGCCCCCGTAGCGGCGCAGCGCGGTGAAGGCCTCATCACCGGAGAGCTCGTCCCCGATCATGTCCCGGGTCTGCGGGACGTGCACCACCGTTCCCATGGTCCGGGTTCCTCCTCACCTGTGGCCGCGGCCGGCCGGCACCGCGGGGTCGGGGTGGTTCCCGGGTCCGCCGCCCGGTCCGGCCAGCGGGGTCGGCGACAGGGCCGTGGGTTCCTCACCCGGTTCGAGCAGGGTGTCCGCGGCGCCGACGACCAGCGGGTCGGGGGTGCCGACCGCCTCGCGGTCCTTGGCCGGGTAGTCGAAACGGTCCAGGAGGCTGCGCATCGCCTCCAGCCGGCCCCGCCGCTTGTCGTTGTTCTTCACGACCGTCCAGGGCGCGTGCGCGGTGTCGGTCGCCCGGAACATGTCGACCTTGGCCGCGGTGTACTCGTCCCAGCGGTCGAGGGAGGCCAGGTCGGTCGGGGAGAGCTTCCAGCGGCGCACCGGGTCGACCTGCCGGATCGCGAACCGGGTCCGCTGCTCGGCGCGGGACACCGAGAACCAGAACTTCACCAGCAGGATGCCGTCGTCGGTGAGCAGCCGCTCGAACAGCGGGGCCTGCCGCAGGAACTGCCGGTGCTCGGCTTCCGCGCAGAACCCCATGACCCGCTCGACCCCGGCCCGGTTGTACCAGGACCGGTCGAAGAAGACCATCTCCCCGCGGGCCGGCAGGTGCGTCACGTACCGCTGGAAGTACCACTGCCCCGCCTCCCGCTCGGTCGGCTTGTCCAGCGCCACCACGCGGGCCCCCCGGGGGTTCAGCCGCTCGGTGAACCGCTTGATGGTGCCGCCCTTGCCGGCCGCGTCCCGCCCCTCGCACACCACGACGATCCGCTGGCCCGTGTCCTTCACCCAGCGCTGGAGCTTGAGGAGTTCGATCTGGAGGATCCGCTTGGTCCGCTCGTACTCGCGCCGGCCGATCAGGTGGTCGTAGGGGTGGTTCTCCCGCCAGGTCTCGACCGGCCGGCCGCCGGCGTCCAGCAGCACCGGCCGCTCCGGCTGCCGGTCGTCCACCTCGAACCCCCGCAGCAGGTCGTCCTCGCCCGTCGTGCCCCGGGCCTCCCGTGCCTCCGTCGCCCGCCCGTGCTCGGTCACGACACCACCTCTCCGCCTCACCCCTCACCGGAGCCGCCCCGCCCCGGTCTCCTCACACGTGCCCGCCCGGACGGGTCCCAGACGCCTGTACCGTCGCTGGGGTCGTTCCTTCCCGTGCCGTACGAGACAGAGAGGCGATCACATGGCCGGACTGCGCCTGGGACCGCTGCTGAGGTACACCGACGGCTCCCGCGCGACCGTGTGGGTCGAGACGAGCGGGCCCTGCACGGTCGAGGTGCGCTGTTCCGACGGCGCGGGCGGCACGGCCGCCACCTTCCAGGTGGCCGGGCACCACTACGCCCTCGTCACGGTGACCGGGCTCCAAGCGGGCACCGCCCCCTCCTACGAGGTGTTCCTCGACGACACCCCGGTGTGGCCGCTGCCCGACTCCCGCTTCCCGCCCTCCGTCATCCGCACGCCCGGCACCGGCGACGCCGTCCGCGTCACCTTCGGGTCGTGCCGCTGGGCCGCGCCCCCGGCGGACGGCAAGGACCCGGTCGGCCCCGACGCCCTCGACACCCTGGCCGTCCGCCTGGCTGCCGACCCCGACGCCGAGCGCCCCGACGTCCTGCTGCTCCTGGGCGACCAGATATACGCGGACGAGACCTCCGAGGAGACCCGGCGCTGGCTGACCGGCCGCCGGAACCTCGACGAACCGCCCGGCGGCCAGGTCGCCGACTACGAGGAGTACTGCCACCTCTACTACGAATCCTGGCTCGACCCGGAGGTCCGCTGGCTGCTGTCCACCGTGCCCAGCTTCATGATCTTCGACGACCACGACATCGTGGACGACTGGAACACCTCCGCCTCCTGGCTCGCCGACATGCGGGCCACCGGCTGGTGGCAGGAACGGCTGCTGAGCGGCCTGATGTCGTACTGGGTCCACCAGCACCTGGGCAACCTGTCCCCCGCCGAACTGGACGACGACCCCACCTGGGCCGCCGTCCGCGCCACCCCGGACGGTACGAAGGCACTGCGCGCCCTGGCCGAACAGGCCGACGCCGACTCCTCCACGGTCCGCTTCAGCTACCGGCGCGACTTCGGCCGGGTCCGGGTGGTGATGGTCGACTCCCGGGCCGCGCGGGTCCTGGAGGAGGGCCGCCGCTCCATGCTCGACCCGGGCGAGGCCGACTGGCTGCGCGAACAGGTCCTTGGCGACGAGGGGGCCTACGACCACCTCCTGATCGGCACCTCCCTGCCCTGGCTGCTGCCGCACCTGGTGCACGACACCGAGGGCTGGGACGCGGCCCTGTGCGCCGGGGAACGCGGCGCCCGCTGGGCCCGCTTCGGCGAGTGGCTGCGGCGCGGGGCCGACCTTGAGCACTGGGCGGCCTTCCCCCGCTCCTTCGCCGACCTCGCCGCCCTCATCGCCGACGTCGCGGCGGCGCCGGGCGCCCCGGCGAGCGTGTGCGTGCTCTCCGGGGACGTGCACCACGGTTACGTCGCCGAGGCCACCTGGCGGTCCGGCGACCTCGGCGTCCCCGTCGTCCAGCTCACCTGCTCACCCGTGCACAACTCCGTGCCGGCGGCCATGCGGGTCGGCTTCCGCGTCGGCTGGAGCGCGCCGGCCCGCGTCCTGGGCCGCCTCCTCGCCCGGCACGGCCGCACGCCCCGGCCGCCGGTGCGGTGGCGCAAGCGGGGAGGGCCGTGGTTCGGCAACCAGCTCATGACGCTGACGCTGAGCGGCCGTTCGGCCCGCCTGCGCCTGGAACGCACCGGCAAGGAGGCGAGACTCGACACGGTCCACGAGACGAGCCTCACCGGCTAGTTCACCGCCGGGCGGCGTACGAGACGAACTCCGTCCAGGTGGCGGGGGCGACGGTGAGGAGGGGGCCGTTGTCCTGCTTGGAGTCGCGGATGTGGATGGTGGCGGGGGTGGGGGCGGCGTCCCAGTCCAGGGCGACTTCGACGCAGGAGTCGGCTTCGCTGCTGCTGCTGTAGCTGCTCTTGAACCAGCGGATCATGTTGCCCCCAGCAGATGCTCGATGAAGGTCGTCGACTCACGGGGAGTGAGCGCCTGCGCCCGGATGATGCCGTAGCGCAGCTCAAGGATACGGAGATGCTTGGGGTCCTCGACCCGGCGGCCGTTGGCCACTGCGGGGGAGCGGCCCACTGCCGAACCGTCCGCGAACTTCAGCACCTCGATCCCGCCTGCCACTCCCGCGTGCTCCTCACGGTCCATCGGCATTACCTGGATCTCGACATTCCTCAACTGGCCTACCTCAAGGAGGTGTTCGAGCTGCTGACGCAATACCTTCCTACCCCCGAGGGGGCGTCGTAGCGACCACTCGTCCTGGACGAAGCTGATCTCCGGCGCGGGATCCCGCTCGAACAGCACCTTCCGAGCGATATGGCCCCCGACGCCGCGTTCCACCACGTCGTCGGTGTAGGCAGGCCGACGCATCTGCAACAACGCCCGGGCGTACTCCGGCGTCTGGAGCAGCCCGTGGATGTTCAGCGGATCGTAGAGCTGAAGCTCGACCGCCTTCGACTCCAGCTCCGCCAGAGCCCGAACCTTCTTCGGGTACCGGACCTTCTCCACGTCCTCCTTCATCGCCGCGAGCAACCCACCCGCGTCGAGAACCTTGTCCGCCTTGTCGAGGTACTCCGGCCTCGGAATCCGCTTGCCCGACTCGACCTTGTAGACCATGTCCTCGCTGTAGCCCACGGCCCTGGCGAAGTCGGCGGCGCGCAGGGCCACCGCTTCCCGGCGCAGCCTCAGTTGGCGGCCGACGGTCGCGATGACGGCGACGCCCCACTCGTCGTCCGGCTCGACCTCCCAGCCCGGCTCCTCTTCCTCACTCACACCGCACCCCCTTCCCGACATGCCCGGACACCACCGGACACGCGCTGGACAGTGACCCTACGCAACCGCGTCGTCACTGTTCAGAGGTAGCAGGCACGGCCCACTCTGAGTGATGTGAACCAGGAAATCTCCACCCACATCTCCACCCCCATCCCGAACTTCACCGCGCGGCTCTCCCCCACGCCCCGCGGGGCCCGTCTCGCCCGGCTGCTCGCCAGGGAGCAACTGCGGTCCTGGGGGCTGCCGTTGGACCCGGCGCAGCTGATCGTGGCCGAGCTCGCCGCCAACGCGGCCGGTCACGGCAGGGTGGCCGGCCGGGACTTCCGGCTGACGCTGTACGCCGTCGGGGACACGCTCCGGATCGAGGTGACCGACACGCGCGGTGACCTGCTGCCCGAACTCGGGCGTCCGGAAGCGGACTCAGTCGGCGGGCGGGGGCTGCTCCTCGTGGAGGCGCTGGCGGAGCGCTGGGGTACGGCGCACGGGCCCGCGCCGCGCAAGACGGTGTGGGCCGAGGTGCGCGTGAAGGCTCAGGAGTGGCCGAGTTCCGCCGTCTCGTCGTCGCCGGTCTCCGGGACCGAGCCGGAGTCGCGGGCCGGGCGGAGCGGGAACGGGTCGACCCGGGTCTCGTCGACGACCGGCGAGGCCGGCTGCGGGGGCTTCGGCATGACCGCGGCCTCCGAGTGGCCGCCGCAGCCGTAGGCGAGGGAGACCACGCGGCCGTCCGCCGGGGAGAACTCGTTGGCGCAGACGCCGAAGGCCTGGCCGAGGGAGCCGCCGATGGGCGAGAGGAAGCCGCAGCTCATGCAGGTGGCGGGGGCCGCCTGGGCCATGGCCGTCTTGGGGCCGAATGCCTCTTCCCAGCGGTCGGCGGCGCTGTGCAGGCCGTAGCGGGACAGGACGCGGGCGCGGCGCATGCCGAGTTCCTCGGCGACGGACGCGATGGTGCCGCGGGAGGGCACCGTCGGCTGGGCGGCGGGGGCGCCCGGCGTGACGTCGGCGTCCTCCGCCTCCGCCAGTTCCTGCATCTCCTCGGAGACCACCGAGTTCGGCGGCGGCTCCTCCTCGCCCGTGTAGCCGGGCTCCAGGCGCAGGTCGTCCTGGTCGGTGGGGAGCAGGTCGCCGGGGCCGAGGTCGCCGGGGCGCAGGCGTTCGCTCCACGGGACCCACTCGGGGGCGAGGAGGGCGTCGGGGCCGGGGAGGAGGACGACCTCGTCGAGCGTGACGACCTTGGCGCGGGAGGCGCGGGCCACCGTCACCGCCCAGCGCCAGCCGCGGTAGCCCAGTTCCTTGCACTCGAAGAAGTGCGTGACCACACGGTCGCCCTCCGACACCAGGCCGGCGTGCTCGCCGACCACGCCGGGCGCGGCGGCCTCCTCGGCGGCGGTGCGGGCGAGGTCGACGGCCTCGGCGCACAGGCGGTCGGGGGTGCGGCTTCGCGTGGTCGCTGCGCTCACAGGTATCGCTTCTCTCCTACGCCGTCTCGTCGAGTGCGGCTGCCTCCGGCGGTTTCGCCGACGGAGCGGACCTGGGGACCGCATCGACGTCTGCATCCGCGCGCCTGGGCGCACCTCTGCCATCCATTCTGCGTTATGGCTGAGATAGGCACGCTACACCGGACGAGATTCGTGCATATTCCCACCCGCCCTTCTGCCTGCGCCGACCGGGGTCGTGTGCCGCCACACCCGAACGATCCGCACTATCGGGCCGTATCTCGGGGCACTATGAACGTCGTGGCAGCCGCGGACAGGGCGAATGGTCGGGGCGGCGGTTCGGGCCGGGTGGGTGGTGCCGTCCGCTCGGTCGGCCGTGCCCTGCACTTCCCCGTGACCGGTACGGCCCGGGGCATCCGCAGGGTCACGCACGCGCACGGCGCGGGCGAGTCGGGTCTGGGCAAGCTGATCGAACTGCACGCGGTGAACGGCGCGGGGGACGTCATGGTCACCGTGGCGCTCGCGTCCACGGTGTTCTTCTCGGTGCCGACCGACGAGGCGCGCGGCCGGGTCGCCCTCTACCTCGCGATCACCATGGCGCCCTTCACGGTCCTCGCGCCCGTCATCGGCCCCCTCCTGGACCGGCTGCCGCACGGGCGGCGGGCCGCGATGGCCGCGGCGATGCTGGCGCGGGCGCTGCTCTCGCTGATCATCTCGGGGGCGGTGGCGAGCGGCAGCCTGGAGCTGTACCCGGCCGCGCTGGGCGTGCTGGTGGCCTCGAAGGCGTACGGGGTGGTCCGCAGCGCTGTCGTGCCACGGCTGCTGCCGCCGCGGTTCTCGCTCGTGAAGGCCAACTCCCGGGTGACCCTCGCCGGGCTGCTGGCCACCGGTGCCGCCGCGCCGGTCGCGGCGGGGCTGCACGCCCTCGGCGATCCGTGGCCGCTCTACGGCGCGTTCGTGATCTTCGTCGCCGGTACGTTCCTGTCGTTCTCCCTGCCGCCCAAGGTGGACTCGGCCAAGGGGGAGGACGTGGCGCTGCTCGCGGCCGACGAGCAGCATCTGCACGGGCCGCACCGGGGGCAGGCCAAACGGCCGGGGCTGCGGACGGTCGGGCCGGCCGTCACGCACGCGCTCGGGGCCAACGCCGCCCTGCGCTGCCTGTCCGGCTTCCTGATCTTCTTCCTCGCCTTCCTGCTGCGCGAGCACCCGCTGACCGGGGAGAGCGCGGCGGTGTCGCTGGGGATAGTGGGCGTCGCGGCCGGGGCGGGCAACGCCCTCGGCACGGCCGTGGGGGCCTGGCTCCGCTCCCGGGCGCCGGAGGTCATCATCGTGACCGTGGTCGCGGTGGTGCTCGGTACGGCGGTCGTCGCCGCCCTCTTCTTCGGCGCGTTCCTGGTGGCCTGCCTGGCCGCGGTCGCCGGGTTCGCGCAGGCGCTGGCCAAGCTGGCGCTGGACGCGCTGATCCAGCGGGACGTGCCCGAGCTGGTGCGCACCTCGGCGTTCGCCCGCTCCGAGACGCTGCTCCAGATGGCGTGGGTGTTCGGCGGCGCGGTCGGCATCGTGATGCCGCTCAACGGCACGGTCGGGCTGCTGGTCGGCGCCGCGTTCGTGGCCGTCGGCTGGCTGAGCACGCTCAGGGGGCTGCTCGCCTCGGCCCGGCACGGCGGCCGGGCCTCGACCCGGGTGGCGTGAGGGGCGTGGGGGCGCGGGCACGCGTGGCGTAACGAACCGGGCACGCCGTACCCCACGTGGGCGGACGGCTCGGGGCGCCCGATAGCCTTCGGCCATGACCACGCTGCCCCGCGGCGAAGCCGCTGATGTACACCGCGTTGCGCGACGCCGCCGCGTCGTCGCCGCCGGCGCCGTTTCCGCCGGACTGCTCGTCCTGTCGGCCTGCGAGAAGCCGACGCCCGTCGCGACGATCACCGTCGGCGGGCACTCGGTCAACTCCGAGGCCGTCTGCTACAACGACGGCAAGGCGCTGGACGAGACGTCGCTGAAGGAGTGCGTCAAGAACGCCGACGACATCAAGTCGATCAAGGTCGGCCAGGACGAGACCGTCCGGATCGGCGTCGACCCGAAGATCGCCGACGCGGGCTGGATCGTGCTGGTCAACGGCCGCCAGTTCAGCGACTCCAGCAAGGAGACGTACCGCACGATCCCGAGCAGCGCGTTCTTCAACGTCCAGTACGGCACCCAGGGCAACACCAACACCCTGTCGATCCGGATGGGCGAGAACACGAACAAGGGCATGTGGTCCTTCAAGCTGAAGAAGGCCTGATCACGACGTCCCTTCCGGTCCCGGTCCTGGTCGCCACCGCGGTCCCCGTCGAGCGGGACGCGGTGGCCCGCGCGTTGCCCGCGACGGCCGGGGAGGTACGGCTGCCGGGCGCGTCCCTGGTCCGTACGGCCGCGGGCTGGGACCTGCTCGCCGCCGGCGTCGGCCCGGCGCTCGCCGCCGCCACGACCGCCGGCGCCCTCACCGCCGCCGCGCTGGCGGGCCGCCCCTACGGTCTGGTCGTCTCGGCCGGGATCGGCGGCGGCTTCCCGCCCGGGGCGCCCCTCGGCTCGCTCGTCGTCGCGGACGCGATCACCGTCGCCGACCTGGGCGCCGAGACCGCCGACGGCTTCCTTCCGGTCACCGAACTCGGGTTCGGGACCGTCACCCACCGCCCGCCGGAATCACTCGTACGAGTCGTGTCCGAGGCCACCGGTGCCCGAACCGGCACGATCCTGACCGTCTCCACGGTGACCGGCACGGCCGCCCGCGCCGCCGCCCTGCGCGCCCGGCACCCCGGCGCGCTCGCCGAGGGCATGGAGGGGTTCGGGGTGGCGGAGGCCGCCGCCTCGCACGGTGTGCCCGTGCTGGAGATCCGCGCGGTCTCCAACCCGGTGGGGCCCCGCGACCGCGCCGCCTGGCGCGTCGGGGACGCCCTCACCGCCCTCACCGAGGGCTTCGGGAAGCTCGCGCCCGCATTGGAGAGTTGGAACGCACATGACCGCTGAACCGCTGGAGATCGCGTACTCCCCCTG
Organism: Streptomyces canarius; assembly: GCF_014650735.1. Taxonomy (NCBI): domain Bacteria; kingdom Bacillati; phylum Actinomycetota; class Actinomycetes; order Kitasatosporales; family Streptomycetaceae; genus Streptomyces; species Streptomyces canarius. The sequence continues at coordinate 77,426 of NZ_BMVN01000006.1, read as the reverse complement.
CCCGAACGACACCTTCGTCTTCGACGCCCTCGCCCACGGCCGCGTCCCCGGCGCCCCCGCGCTGGACGTGACCTTCGCCGACATCGACATCACCAACGGCATGGCCGAGCGCGGCGAGTTCGACGTGCTGAAGGTGTCGTACGCCGTCCTGCCGTACGTCCTCGACGAGTACGCGCTGCTGCCGTGCGGCGGTGCGCTGGGCCGGGGCTGCGGACCGCTGGTGCTCACCCGGGAGGCGGAGGCCGACCTGAAGGGGCGTACGGTCGCGGTGCCCAGTGAGAAGTCGACCGCGTACCTGCTGTTCCGGCTGTGGGCCGCGGACACGCTGCCCGGTGGGGTGGGCGAGGTCGTGGTCATGCCGTTCCACGAGATCATGCCGGCCGTGCGGGACGGCAAGGTGGACGCGGGCCTGGTCATCCACGAGGCCCGCTTCACCTACCAGAACTACGGGCTGCACAAGCTCGCCGACATGGGCGAGCACTGGGAGCGCACCACCGGGCTGCCCATCCCGCTGGGCGCGATCATCGCCAAGCGGTCGCTGGGCGCCGAGCGGCTCGGCCGGCTCGCCGACGCCGTCCGGGCCTCCGTACGGGCCGCCTGGGACGACCCGGAGGTCTCCCGGCCGTACGTCATGGAGCACGCGCAGGAGATGGACCCGGCCGTCGCCGACCAGCACATCGGGCTGTACGTCAACGAGTTCACGGCCGACCTCGGCGAGGACGGCTACGCGGCGATCCGGGGACTGCTCACGCGCGCGGCGGCCGAAGGGCTGGTGCCGCCCCTCGGCCCCGACGCGCTCGCTTTCCCGTGATGATGCCGGCCGGGCCCTGCGGATACGGCTCAGACGTCCAGCTGGTCGGCGACCGCGCGGAGCAGGCCGGCGATCTTCTTGCCGGAGGTCTTGTCCGGGTAACGGCCCTTCTCCAGCATCGGCGTGATGTTCTCAAGAAGGGTCGTCAAATCCTGCACGATCGACGCCAGCTCGTCCGGCTTCTTGCGCTGGGCGGCGGCGACGGACGGCGTCGGGTCGAGCACGATCACCGAGAGCGCCTGGTCACCGCGCTGACCGGCGACGACACCGAACTCCACGCGCTGTCCCGGCTTGAGCGCATCGACTCCGGCGGGGAGAACCGAGGAATGGACGAAGACGTCACCGCCGTCGTCGCGGGAGAGAAAGCCGAAGCCCTTCTCGCTGTTGAACCACTTGACCTTGCCGGTAGGCACGTCTGTCCTCGTCCTCGTACTCGTCGGGAAAACTACTTCGGAAACGGCTCTTGATAGCACTAGAGCGGGTCGACCACGACCCGCCGGTACCAAGGCTAATGGTCTTGGGGCGGGTGACAAGACGTCCCCCGGTTGTTCTCTCGCGCAGGGAACTACCCTGGTCCGGTGCGTGACAAAACCCAAACGAATTCCGCCGCGCCCGGTGACCGACTGATCCGCGCCGGTGCCGTCGTCTTCTTCCTCGGGGCCGTGGCCACCCTCGTCACAGTGGCTCCGCTGTTCCTCGGAGCGAAGCCATTTCCGACCTACATGTTCGGATTGAGCATGCTCATGGCCGTCGGATTCCTCGTGGCCGGCGCGGGTGTCCTGCGCTCCGTCGCCGCCGGACGGCGTCAGGCGAGGGGTGCGGCGCCGGGCGCCTCGCGGTAGCCGCCGAGCCACGCGGGGAACGCGGACAGGTCCGGCAGGACGACGTCCGCGCCGGCCGCGCGCAGTTCGTCGGCCGGGCACGGGCCGGTCGCCACGGCGACCGAAAACGCACCCGCCGCACGGGCGCCGCGGACGTCCCCGACGTGATCGCCGACGTACACGCCCGCGCCGTGCTCGCGCAGCGCCGCGGCCTTCTGCTCGGCCCACAGGTCGCCGACGACCACGTCCGGCTCGATGCCGAGGTGGGCCAGGTGCAGCTTGGCGTTCGGCTCGTACTTCGCCGTCACCACCATCGTGCGTCCGCCGGCCGCCCGCACGGCGTCGATCGCCTCCCGGGCACCGTCCATGGCGGGCGTCGCGGCGATGGCCATGGAGGGGTACATCTCCCGGTACAGGTCGGCCACCGCCGGCACCTCGTCGGCCGGGAACCAGTGGATCAGCTCCTCCGCGAGCGGCGGGCCCAGCCGGGTCACCGCCAGGTCGGCGTCGATGAACGTACCCGTGCGCTCCGCCAGGGCCAGGTAGCAGGCACGGATGCCCGGGCGGGAGTCGATGAGGGTCATGTCGAGGTCGAAACCGACGGTCAGCGAGGAGGCCATGCGGGCCATTGTGCCGGGTGCCTCCGGCGGTTCGGCCGGGTGGGGTTCGGGGGGCGAGGGTGCTGTGTCGGGTGCGGGATGTACGGGGCCGGTGGGGTCGCGTCGTGGGGGCCCGGGGACGTCTGCCGGGTGCGGGCGCGTGGGGGCTGGTCGCCCGCGGCCTGACACCGACCGCGACCGCGCCGCCGCTACCCCTTTCGCTGGGAGCGCCAGAGGAGGAACAGGGCCGAGGCGAGCGCCGCTCCTCTGACCACCCACGGCCAGGTGTCGCTCATGGCGTCGTTCATGTGGCCCTCGGCGATCGGGGTGCCCCAGCGGCCCTCGTTGCGGCCCCACAGCCACACCAGCCCCGCCGCGACCGCCGTGCCCGGCAGGACCATCACCGCCCACTTGGTCTCCGCGGGCGTCAGCCGCCGGGAGCCGTAGGCGATGGCCCAGCCGAGGAGCAGCGCGAACCAGTTGCCGAGCACGGCACCGGCGACGAGCGCGGCGGCGGCCAGCAGCAGGAGGGGGTTGGACCAGCCGGCGGAGGGGACGGGGAGGGGGAGACGCCGGCGGCGCTTGGCGGGCGCTGCTTCCGGTGCGGCCCCGGCGGGCTCCGCCACCGGCTCGGCCTTCTCGGCGGGAGCCTCCTGCGGGGGCCGTTTGAGCAGTTCCGGGATCTCCACGCCGCCGACGAACCCCGGCACCGGGTCGATGTCCCCGAGGGGGCCCGCGGTGCCGACGCGCCACCAGTCGGGCGGTGCCGTGGCATCCCCCAGTTCGTGCGCGGGCGCGAGGTGCGGCGGGGCCGGCGTGTCGCGCGCGGCGGGCGGCTCCGGCTCGGCGGGGCGCGGGCGCGGCACGACCCGGCGCAAGCCCTTCGGCCGCTCCCGCCCGGCCGGCTCCGGCGCCCGCTCCCGGGGGGAGGGCTGCGCCGGTACGGCGGTGGGCGGGGCCTGCGGGAGGCCGCCGGTGCCGCCCGCCGCCGCGACCACCTCGTCCGGGGTGCCCAGGCGGTCCAGGATGCGGCGGACCGCGGCGGGCGAGTCCACCGTCGCCTGTGCCCGGTGCCGGTCGATCTCGTTGCGCAGCTCCGACACGAGCCGCATCCGCGTCGCCGACGGCAGCTGGCGCTGCTGGGCGATGTCTCCGACGCGGCTCAGATACTCGTAGACGACCTGGTCGCTCTCGATCCCCACGCGACCCCTCCGGGGTGACGCCGACTGATACTCCGTGAGGACCGTACCGCTTCTCGCCGATGCCCTCGGCATATGGAAGTCCGCTACCGTTGGCCGGATGAGCCCCGAGGCCCACTCAGCCCCTCGGTCCCTCGCGGAGGCGCTCCGCGCACGGGACGACGCCTCCCTGGCCGCGCTGCTGCGCAGCCGCCCGGACCTCATCACCCCCGTCCCCACCGACCTCACCCAGCTCGCCACCCGCGCCGGCACCCGGGCCTCGGTGCTGCGCGCCCTGGAGCGGCTGGACCGGTTCGCGTTGCAGACGGCGGAGGCGCTGGCCGTGGCTCCGGACCCGGCGTCGTACGACACACTGCTCGGTCTGATGGCCGGGGACACCGGCGACGAGACGGTCGCCCGCGCGCTGCCCCGGGCCGTCGCCACCCTGCGCGAGCAGGCGCTGGTGTGGGGCGACGACGACCGGCTGCGGCTGGTGCGGACCGCCCGCGAGCTGCTCGCGCCGTCCCCGCAGCACCCGTCCCCGACCGGGCTGGGGCCGACCGTGCAGGAGGCCACCTCGGGCATGTCACCGGGGCGGATCCAGGAGATCGTGACGACGGCCGGACTGCCGTCGACCCATGACTCGGTGTCCGCCGTGGCCGCGCTGACCGGGCTGTTCACCCGCCGCGGGAAGATGGCGAAGCTGCTGGCCGGGGCGCCCGAGGCCGCCCGCGAGGTGCTGTCCCGGCTGGTGTGGGGGCCGCCCTACGGGCAGGTCACCGCCGATCCGGCGGCGCACCTGCGCTGGCTGCTGGACCGCGGTCTGCTGCTGCCGACGGCGCCCGGCACGGTCGTGCTGCCCCGCGAGGTCGCCCTGCACCTGCGCGAGGGCCGCGCCCACCGTGCGCCCGAGCCGCTGCCGCCCGCGGTGGCGCCGGCCGCGACCCACAGCCCGCAGGTGGTGGACGCGACGGCGGCCGGGCAGGCGTACACCGCGCTGGCCACCGTGGAGGAGCTGCTGAAGGACTGGGACGAGGGCGGGCCCGCGGTGCTGCGGGCGGGCGGGCTGAGCGTCCGTGACCTGAAGCGGACGGCCGTGGCGCTGGACGTGTCGGAGCCGGTCGCCGCCTTCTGGGCCGAGCTGGCCTACGCGGCCGGCCTGATCGCCTCCGACGGCGAGGCCGACGAGCGGTACGCGGCCACCCCGGCCTACGACGAGTGGCTGGAGCTGCCCCCGGCCGAGCGCTGGGCCCGGCTCGCCCGCACCTGGCTGGCGGCCACCCGTACGCCGGGGCTGGTCGGCGGGCGGGACGCGAAGGACCGGACGCTGTCGGCGCTCGGTCCGGGCCTCGACCGCTCCGCCGCGCCCGAGGTACGGCACCGGGTGCTGTCCCTGCTGGCCGCGCTGCCGCAGGGCGCGGCGCCGGACGCGGAGTCGGTGCTGGCCCGGCTGCGCTGGGAGCGGCCCCTGCGGGGTGCCCAGCGCGACGGTGCCCGTGACGACGACCTGCGGTCCCGGCTCGCCCGCTGGACCCTGTCGGAGGCGGAACTGCTGGGGGTGACGGGCCGGGGCGCGCTGTCGTCCCAGGGGCGCGCGCTGCTGGGGGCACCGGCCGCGACCGGCGCCCCTGCCGCCCCGGGCGCCGACTCCGCCGAGCCCACCGGGCCCGGTGACAAGCTTCCGGTGCACCACCACCGGGCCCCCGAGCGGCTCGTGCCCCTCTCCCCCGCCGAGCAGGGTGTCGCCGCCGGCGCCGCTGCCCGGCTGCTCGCGCCGCTGCTGCCCGAGCCGCTGGACCACGTGCTGCTCCAGGCCGACCTGACGGCGGTGGCGCCCGGTCCGCTGCGGCGCCCGCTCGCGGACATGCTGGGGGTGCTCGCGGACGTGGAGTCCAAGGGCGGCGCGACCGTGTACCGGTTCACACCGGCGTCCGTCCGCCGTGCCCTGGACGCCGGCCGGACCGCGGCCGACCTGCACGCCTTCCTCGCCGAGCACTCCCGCACCCCGGTCCCCCAGCCGCTCGCCTACCTGATCGACGACGTGGCCCGCAGGCACGGCCACCTGCGGGTCGGCGCGGCCTCGGCGTACGTCCGCTGTGACGACGACGCCCTGCTGAACGAGATCCTCGCCGACAAGCGCGCCGCCGCCCTGCGTCTGCGCCGCCTCGCGCCGACCGTGCTGGCCGCCCCGGCCGACCCGGCGACCCTGCTGGAGGGGCTGCGCGCGATGGGGTACGCGCCCGCCGCCGAGTCCGCCGAGGGCGATGTCCTGATCACCCGGGCGCACGCCCACCGCACTCCGCCGCGCACCGCGCCCGAGCCGGTGCCGGACGGGCCGCCGCCGCCCGACGCCACGCTGCTCACGGCGGCGATCCGTGCGATCCGGGCCGGCGACCTGGCCGCCACCGCCCCGCGCAAGCCCGTCGGCGAGCCCCTGGCGGGCGGCGAGCTGCCCCGCACCTCCGCCGCCGAGACCCTGGCCACCATGCAGGCGGCCGTCCTGACCGGCGACTCGGTGTGGATCGGCTACGTCAACGCCGAGGGCGCCGCCAGCCAGCGGGTCATCGCCCCGATCCGGGTCGAGGGCGGCTTCGTGACGGCGTACGACCACACGGCGGACGAGGTGCGGACGTTCCCGTTGCACCGGATCACCGGGGTCGCGGAGCTGGCGGACGACTGAGACCGGCCGGGTCACCGCATCCAACAGTCCCCGACCGGCGCGTCCGCGGGCAGACCGAAGTGGGCGCGGGCGGCGCGCTCCAGGGTGTCGGACGGGATCGTGCCGTCCAGGGCGGCCCGGGAGAGGGAACCGAAGCGGGCCCCGGTCCAGTCCGCGTTCCCGGCGCCGTCCGACGGTGCCTCACGCGAGACCACCCGGTACCCGCCGTGCGGGTCCCGCTGCACCGGATCACCGGGGTCGCGGAGCTGGCGGACGACTGAGACCGGCCGGGTCACCGCATCCAACAGTCCCCGACCGGCGCGTCCGCGGGCAGACCGAAGTGGGCGCGGGCGGCGCGCTCCAGGGTGTCGGACGGGATCGTGCCGTCCAGGGCGGCCCGGGAGAGGGAACCGAAGCGGGCCCCGGTCCAGTCCGCGTTCCCGGCGCCGTCCGACGGTGCCTCACGCGAGAGCACCCGGTACCCACCGTGCGGGTCCCGCTCCAGCCGCACCACCTGCGGACCCTTCCCGCCGCCGCACTCCACCAGGCCGCCGTCGCGCACCCCGTACTCCAGGCACAGCGTGTCGACGCCCGCGCGCACCTCGCCGCCGCGCTCCGCCACGTCGAGCGCCTCGGCCCGGCAGAACCAGCGCGTGTGCAGGCCGGGCACGTCCTCGCCGTGGCCGGTGCCCCGGCTCTCCGCCGCGAGCCGGGCCTCGATGACCGGCCGGATCTCGTCCCACAGCCGCGAGTCGACGGATCCCGGCCGCATCGCCCAGGTGCCGGTGGCCACCAGGACCACCACGGCTCCGGTGCCGACGGCCCACCTTCGTGCCGACATCCCTGAACTCCTCACCCGGCCGCGCGCCCGCGCCGCCTCGTCGTGGATCAGGACTCGCGGCGGGGCGCGGGGGTTGCCCCCGGCGTCCGGTGCCGCCGCCGATCTTGCGGCCATGGAGCCCCCCGGCCGGATGAGGCACACTGGACGTTTGGCCGTCATGGAAGGGTGTGCCGCGCGTGAATGGTCCGCTGATCGTCCAGTCCGACAAGACCCTGCTCCTGGAAGTCGACCACGAGCGGGCCGACGACTGCCGGCGGGCCATCGCGCCCTTCGCCGAGCTGGAGCGGGCACCCGAGCACATCCACACCTACCGGGTCACCCCGCTCGGCCTGTGGAACGCGCGCGCCGCCGGGCACGACGCCGAGCAGGTCGTGGACGCCCTGGTGCAGTACAGCCGCTACCCCGTGCCGCACGCGCTGCTCGTGGACATCGCCGAGACGATGGACCGCTACGGCCGCCTCACCCTGACCAAGCACCCCGCGCACGGCCTCGTCCTGACCACCACCGACCGGCCGGTGCTGGAGGAGGTGCTGAAGTCCAAGCGGATCGCCCCGCTGGTCGGCGCCCGGCTCGACCCGGACACCGTGGCCGTGCACCCCTCCGAGCGCGGGCAGATCAAGCAGACGCTGCTGAAGCTGGGCTGGCCGGCCGAGGACCTCGCCGGGTACGTCGACGGTGAGGCGCACCCGATCGAGCTGCTGGAGGACGGGTGGACGCTGCGCCCGTACCAGAAGCAGGCCGTGGAGAACTTCTGGCACGGCGGCAGCGGGGTCGTCGTGCTGCCCTGCGGCGCCGGGAAGACGCTGGTCGGGGCCGGGTCCATGGCCCAGGCGAAGTCGACCACGCTGATCCTCGTCACCAACACCGTCTCCGCCCGGCAGTGGAAGCACGAGCTGGTGAAGCGGACCTCGCTGACCGAGGACGAGATCGGCGAGTACAGCGGGACGAGGAAGGAGATCCGGCCCGTCACCATCGCGACCTACCAGGTGCTGACGACCAAGCGGAAGGGCGTCTACCCGCACCTGGAGCTGTTCGACTCCCGGGACTGGGGCCTGATCGTCTACGACGAGGTGCACCTGCTGCCCGCGCCCGTCTTCAAGTTCACCGCCGATCTCCAGGCGCGGCGGCGGCTCGGGCTCACGGCCACCCTCGTGCGCGAGGACGGACGCGAGTCGGACGTGTTCTCCCTCATCGGGCCCAAGCGGTTCGACGCGCCCTGGAAGGAGATCGAGGCGCAGGGCTACATCGCACCCGCCGACTGCGTCGAGGTCCGGGTCAACCTGACCGACGCCGAGCGGCTGGCGTACGCGACGGCCGAGACGGAGGAGAAGTACCGGTTCTGCGCCACGACGGAGACCAAGCGGAAGGTCACCGAGGCGATCGTCCGCCGGTTCGCCGGGCAGCAGATCCTCGTCATCGGGCAGTACATCGACCAGCTCGACGAGCTGGGCGAGCACCTGAACGCCCCGGTGATCAAGGGCGAGACCTCCAACGCGCAGCGCGAGAAGCTCTTCGACGCGTTCCGCGAGGGCGAGATCAGCGTGCTGGTGGTGTCGAAGGTCGCCAACTTCTCCATCGACCTGCCCGAGGCCACGGTCGCCATCCAGGTGTCCGGCACCTTCGGCTCCCGGCAGGAGGAGGCCCAGCGGCTCGGGCGGGTGCTGCGCCCCAAGGCCGACGGCCACCAGGCCCACTTCTACTCGGTCGTCGCCCGCGACACCATCGACCAGGACTTCGCCGCCCACCGGCAGCGCTTCCTGGCCGAGCAGGGGTACGCCTACCGGATCATGGACGCGGACGAGATCCTGGCCGAGAGCTGATCCGTCAGGCCGTGTGGACCTCCAGGGCGGCGCGCACGGCGGATTCCAGCGCGCCCTCGATCCACGCCGGTTTGACGGAGGTGTGGTCGCCCGCGAAGTGCAGGGGCCCCTCGGGCACCGGAATGGACGGGAGCAGTTCCGTGTGCTGGCCGGGCAGGAGCACGGACGCCTCGCCGTAGGCGTAGGGGTCGCGCAGCCAGCTCTGGGTGCGGCCCGCGCCGGTGTAGAAGACCTCGATCCGCTGGCCGTAGACCTCCTGGAGGCCGCACAGGGCGTGCGGGTAGCGGGCGTCTTCGTCGAGGGAGTCCCAGCGCAGGGCGTCGTCCGCCCAGCTGTAGGAGGCCAGGACCACCCCGCCCGCGCTGCCGGGGACCGGGTGCGACGGGTGGTACATGAAGCGGTTGGCGTTGTCCGACACCGAGCCGCCGCCGATGACGTGGGCCGCCTCCGGCTGGTCGCGGGCGACGGCGCGGTTGGCGGCGTAGTGCACGCGCTGGCCGGGGGTGATGTGTCCGCGCGGGACGGAGGGGTGCGCGCCGAGCAGGCGGCCGTCGCCGGGAGTCCGTCCGGTGCGGTAGGCGTCGTACAGGCCGGGGTCGATGCGGTTCAGCTCCCGCTTCCAGTCGGCCTCGTCGAACTCCCACCAGCGGCGGCTGAACTCCAGCAGCACCTTGGTCGCGCAGTCGTAGTGCAGTTCGGTGATCGCGCGGCGCTTGGTGTACGACATCAGCGGGCTGATCTGCACGTGCCGCAGGCCGGAGAAGGGCACGGTCACGACGGCCGCGTCCGCGGTGAACTGCTCCCGCACGACCGGGCCCCCGCGCCCCTCGGAGACGGTGTCCACCCACACGTGGGGTCCCTTGGCGTGGACGTGCGCCGTGTCGCCGCCGGCGCGGCCGGGATCGTAGTACTCGATCCGGGTGACCCGCCGGTCGAACCGCACGGTGTCGCGGACCTTGGCCAGCAGGGCGTCCGGCAGGACGGCCGTGCCGCCCTCCAGCTCCCAGAACGCCGTGTCCGGGCTGATCAGGGAGGAGCCGATGAAGCTGTGGACGAAGGACAGGGGCAGCCGTGAGGTGAGGTTCTCGACGGTGCCGATGAGGTCGACCGTCCGCTCGTCCAGGCCCGCGTGCTCGGTCAGGAAGCGGAACATCGACCAGTCGCCGAAGCGCTGGATCACCCTGGCCCAGCCCCGCACCCGCTCGGGCAGCGGCTTGTCGACGCGCTTGCCGTCGGGGCCGACCGTGCTGAACTCGTCGCGCACCGGGTCCAGGACCGAGCGCAGGATGGCGGCGGCCGGTGTGTCCCAGTGGGCGCGCGGGACGCCGAAGGAGCGGTTGACGCGCCGGGGTGCGCGGGCGTAGTCGGCGCGCCGCACCCGGATGCCGTTGACGTGGATCCAGGTGTGGGAGGCGGGGCGCCCGTCCGCGTCGACGTCGACGTAGTAGAACGGCCGCTTCTTCAGGCCCAGTTGGCCGATGAGGTCCATCACCAGCGGGTGGCTGCCGGGCAGCCGCATCGCGCCGGCCTCGGCGTACTGGCGGGGGTCGGCGAAGGGCTGCGCCGCCTTCTCGTGGCCGCCACGGCGGAAGGTCTTGATGCGTCCGCCCGCCCGGTTGCCGTTGGCCTCCAGGACGGTCACGCGGTGTCCTGCCCGCTTCAGCAGCCAGGCCGTGACGAGGCCGGCCGGGCCGGCGCCGACGACGAGGACGCTCTTCGGGCCGCCCGCCCGCCGTCGGGGGAGACCGTCCTTGAGCACCCGCTGGTAGCCGGGGACGAGGGGCCGGTCGCCGGAGTCCACGACGAGCAGGGCCCGTGCGGCGGCGAGGCAGCGGTCGAAGTCCGGGCCACGCGCGCCGGCGGGGGCGGCCGGGGCGGGGGCCCGCGCGGGCGCGGGTGCGGGCAGGGCCGCCGCGCTGCCCGCGCCGAGGAGGGTGGCCGCGGTCGTCGTGCCGGCGGCGGTCGTGAGCGTACGCCTGGTCAGGCCGCCGTTGCCGGCGTCCACCTGGTGATCTTCGGTCATGGCGAACTTCTACTGGTCCGCCGGGCCGGTGCGCCCAGGGTCGCGGCGAATTGCCACGGACGAGGGAAGGCCGCCGTTCAAACCGGTGGGACGGGGGTGTGCGGAGGCACGCCGGGGTGGTCCGGCCGCACCCGATTACGGCGAAGGGATGAATCGCGTGCCGTGCCGCGCGTCGCCGGCGCCGGGTCAGGACACTGCCCCCTACAGGCCCGTGTGCGGAGGGGGAACAAGGTGGAACAGCGGCGTCCCGGGGCGGGTGCCCGAGCGCGGTACTGGTTCGACACGACCCTGGCGCGCGGGACCTCGGCCCTGGTCGGCTGGCTGGTGGCGGTCTGCCTGGCCCTCGTCGTCCCCGCGAGCGCGGTGCTGGTGTGGACGGCTCCGCACGTCCCCGCCGGCCTTTCCGGGAAACTGGCGCAGGTCTGGCGCCTGACCGGGGAGACGTTGCGGCTGGGCGGCACCACCGGCACCCCGTTGCGGGTGCTGCTGTCGGTGCTGCTGGCCCTCGTCGCCCTGGTGTACGTCTCGACCCTCGTGGGGCTCATCACGACCGGGCTGACCGAGCGGCTCATCGCCCTGCGGCGCGGACGCTCCACGCTGGTGGAGCACGGCCATGTGGTGGTCCTGGGCTGGTCCGAGCAGGTGTTCACGGTGGTGGGCGAACTGGTCGCGGCGGGCGCCAACCAGCGGGGTTCGGCCGTGGCCGTCCTCGCCGACCGGGACAAGACGGCCATGGAGGAGGCCCTGTACAGCAAGGTGGGTCCCACCGGCCGGACCCGGCTGGTCTGCCGCAGCGGTCCGTCGGCCGATCCGGCCGTACTGGCGCTGACCAGCCCGGCCACGGCCGACTCGGTGATCGTGCTGCCCCCCGACGACTCGCGCGGCGACGCGGACGTGGTCAAGACCCTGCTGGCCCTGCGGGCGACGGCGTCCGGGGACGAGTCCACCGCGCCCGTCGTGGCCGCGGTCCGGGACAGCGGCTACCTGCTGGCGGCCCGGCTGGCCGCGGGCGAGCACGGCATCGTCGTGGAGAGCGACACGGTCACCGCCCGGCTCATCGCCCAGGCCGCGCGCCGCCCGGGGCTGTCCCTCGTCCACCGCGAGCTCCTCGACTTCGCCGGGGACGAGTTCTATCCGGCCTCACACCCGTCGCTGGTCGGCCGGGACTTCGGTGACGTGCTGCTCCGCTACGGCAACGCGTGCGCGGTCGGGCTGATCCGCGACGGTGTGCCGTGGCTGAACCCGCCGGCCGGGACGGTGATCGAGCCGGACGACCAGGTCCTCGTCATCGCCGCAGACGACGACACCGCCGAACTCGCCGACTGCGCGCGGTTCGTCGAGCAGCGGCTCATGGCGGACCCCCGGCCGCGGGACACACGGCCGGAGCGGGTGCTGGTGCTGGGCTGGAACCGCCGGGCGCCGCTCATCCTCCGGGAGTGGGGCCGCAACGCACCGTCCGGCTCCGTCGCCGACGTGGTGGCGGACGAGGACGGGGCGACCGTGCGGACGGCGTGCGACACCGGCGACGCCGGCTGGAGGTGTGTGCACCGCAGGGGCGACACCACCCGGCCGGAGACGCTGTACGGCCTGGACATCGCCTCCTACGACAGCGTCGTCGTGCTCGGCCGGGATCCACGGCCCGGCGAGTTGCCGGAGGAGCCGGACAACCGCACGCTCGTCACCCTGCTCGTGCTGCGTCATCTCGAACAGCGGATCGGCCGGGAACTGCCGGTGGTCACCGAACTGACCGACGACGGCAACCGGCCCCTCGCACCGCTCGGTCCCGGAGCCGACGTGATCATCAGCGGCAAGCTGGTCGGGCTGCTGATGGCGCAGATCTCCCAGAACCGCCACCTGGCGGCGGTGTTCGACGAGCTGTTCTCGGCCGGCGGTACCCAGGTCCATCTGCGGTCGGCCGCCGACTACGTCCTGTCCGGCCAGGAGGCGTCCTTCGCCACGGTCGTCGCCGCGGCGCGCGACCGGGGCGAGTGCGCCATCGGGTACCGCAGCCACGCCGACGCCGCCCGCGCCCCCGGCTACGGGCTGCGCGTCAACCCGCCCAAGGCCGAACGCCGGCGCTGGACCACCGGTGACGAGGTCGTCGTCATCGCCGGCACCGGCGCCGGCCGCGCGAACGCGAGCGGGCGCGTTCCACGGAGCCGCGACGCGCGGGACGAACGGCATGACGGTGCCGGTGACGGCCGCCCAGGAGGGGACTGGCGCGCCGGGGACGGCGCGGACCCGCCGACGGGGTGACGCCGGACCGGTGTCCGGCTTCCTCACCGGGGACTTGAGGCCGGGGCCGGTGCACAGCGCCGGCCGGTCCCGCTGTCGTACGAGACCAGCAGCCCCAGCGCCAGGAGGGGGTACGCACCCGCCAACGGCTGCTGCCACCACGGCAGTTCCAGGTCGCGGGCGCCCTCGTGGGGTACCAGCCACATCGTGCGGGCGGTGAAGACCAGGGCCACCAGTACGGCCGTGCGGGTGCGGCCTTCCGCGAGCAGCACGACGAGCAGCGGTACGCACCACACCCAGTGGTGGGTCCAGCTGATCGGGCAGACCAGCAGGGCCGTGCACGCGGTCAGCAGGATGCCGTGGCTCTCCCGGCGGGCGCGCGCGGCCAGCCCCAGGCCCAGCACGGCGACCACCGCCGCCGGGAGCGCCCAGGCCAGGCCCGGTGCGGGGTCGCCCAGCACCCGGGCGACCAGCCCGCGCAGGGACTGGTTGTCCACGATCCACGCCTTGCCCACCCGGCCGGTCTCGTACAGCCGCCGGGTCCAGAAGTCCGCGCTCGCCCCGGGCAGCAGGACGGCACCGAGCGCGACCGTCCCCGCGAACGCCGTCCCCGCCGTCACCGCCTCCCGCACCCGGCCGCGCACGAGCAGGTACGCCATGAACACGGCCGGGGTGAGCTTGACACCGGCCGCCATCCCGAGGGCCAGGCCCTTGGCGCGGGCGCCGGCCGGGCGGGTCAGGTCCCACAGGACGAGGCAGGCGAGGGCCAGGTTGATCTGCCCGAACAGGAGCGTCTGGAAGACCGGTTCCAGCCACAGGGCGAGGGCCGTGGCCGTGCAGAGCGGGCCCGGGGGCAGGGGCCGGGAGGCCAGGCGGGCGGAGAGGGCGACCAGGGTGACGAGCAGCAGCGCGTTGCCCGCGAGGAAGAGCGCCTTCAGGACCGGGACCGGGAGCCAGACCGCGGGGACGAACAGGATCGCCGCGAAGGGCGGATAGGTCGCCGGGAGGTGCCACTCGGTGACCGTGAAGCCGTACAGGTCGGTGCCGTGGGCCACGGCCGCGCCCTCGGCCCGGTAGACGAGGAGGTCGGCCATGGGTGCGCCGCGCAGGACGCACAGGGTGACGAAGGCGGCGAGGGACAGGGCGAGGAGGAGCAGGGCAGGGCAGGAGGGCGTCAACGTCCGTTTCCGCACGGACGCGACCCTATGTCGTCACTTGTGGTGTATGCCCGCTTCCTCGCCGTACTCGCCGAGGATCACGACGCTGAAGGCCGCCTCCAGGAACACCTTCACGGCACGCAGGGCGTTGCCCAGCAGGTGGTGGTGGGGGCCGTCGACGGCCGTGGCGCCGGACGGGGGCCGGACGGGTGCGGGTGTGATGCTTGCTGCGCTCATGTCTCCATGGTGGAACTCCGCACCCCTCATCCGCATCGGTCTGCGGGTCCAATCCTGGAGGGTTCCGCGTAGATCTCCGGGTGGACGCCGCCCCTGGACCTGAGGCCCCCTGTCCCCTAGGGGACGGGCCCGCGGGAGCGGGGGACGCGCCGCCGGCGAACCCCGGCGGGCGCGCCGGGGTCGGAAATCCATTGGCCCCCGCCCCGCCCGCTCCCCTAAAATCTCCGCTCTTGCCCGCCTCCCCACGGAGTGCCGTCGCCCGGCCGGAAACCGGGCGGCATCGTCGTAGCCCACGCAGCAGGCCCACCGGAGGCACCCCCTTGTCCACGCCCGCCCACGACCCGCTCGACGACCCCCTCGCCCGAGAGCGCTCCCACCTCGCCGCGTCCCGTACCGCCCTGCGCGCCATGCGCGAGGACGTGGAGGCACTCGACATCAGCGACGTCACCGCCAACTGGGTCAACGCCGCGGTGCTCTCCCGCCAGATCGACGAGCGCATCAAGGCACTGGCCGACCTCAGCGACACCCCGCTGTTCTTCGGCCGGCTCGACTACCTGCACGCCCCGGGCGCCGAGCGGGCCGAGGGCGCCGGGGGCGAGCGGTTCTACATCGGGCGGCGGCACGTCCACGACGCCGACGGCGACCCGATGGTCATCGACTGGCGCGCACCGGTCTCGCAGCCGTTCTACCGGGCGTCCAAGAAGGACCCCATGGACGTCGGGCTGCGCCGCCGCTTCGGGTACACCGGCGGCGACCTGACCGCCTACGAGGACGAGCACCTCTCCGACCCGGCGGAGTCGTCGGGGACTGCCACCACCAGCAAGCTGCTCCAGCAGGAGATCGAGCGGCCCCGCGTCGGCCCGATGCGGGACATCGTCGCCACGATCCAGCCCGAGCAGGACGAGATCGTCCGCAGCGGGCTCGGCGGCACGGTGTGCGTGCAGGGGGGGCCGGGCACCGGGAAGACCGCCGTCGGCCTGCACCGGGTCGCGTACCTGCTCTACGCCCACCGGGAGCGGCTGGCCCGCACCGGCACGCTGGTCATCGGGCCGAACCGGTCCTTCCTGCACTACATCGAGCAGGTCCTGCCGGCGCTCGGCGAGTTGAGCGTGCGGCAGGCGACCGTGGACGACCTGGTCGCGCAGGTGGAGGTGCGCGGCACGGACGACGCCGCCGCCGCGATCGTCAAGGGCGACGCCCGGATGGCCGAGGTCCTCCGGCGCGCCCTGTACTCCCATGTGACCGTGCCCACCGAGCCGGTGGTGGTGGTGCGCGGCTCGCGGCGCTGGCGGGTGCCGGCGTACGAACTGGAGGAGATCGTCCGCGAGTTGCTGGGCCGGGACATCCGCTACGGCGCCGCCCGCGAGGCCCTGCCGCAGCGCGTCGCGCACGCGGTGCTGGTGCAGATGGAGCGGGCCGGGGAGGCCCCGGACGACCGGGTGCAGGACGCGGTCGCCCGCAACAGCGCGGTGAAGGCGGCCGTGAAGGCGGTCTGGCCGGCCGTCGACCCGGCCAAGCTGGTGCTGCGGCTGCTCACCGACGCGGAGTTCCTCGCCGAGCACGCGGACGGGCTGCTGGACGAGGACGAGCAGAAGACGATCCTGTGGGCCGGGCCGGTGCGCAGCGTGAAGGCGGCCAAGTGGTCGCCGGCGGACGCCGTGCTGATCGACGAGGCGGCCGACCTCGTCCAGCGCACGCACTCGCTCGGCCATGTCGTCCTGGACGAGGCGCAGGACCTCTCCCCCATGCAGTACCGGGCCGTCGGCCGCCGCTGCACCACCGGCAGCGCGACCGTGCTGGGCGACCTCGCGCAGGGGACGACCCCGTGGGCGACCCGGAGTTGGGCCCAGGCGCTGGCCCACCTCGGCAAGCCGGAGGGGGTCGTCGAGGAGCTGACGGCCGGTTTCCGCGTGCCGACGGACGTCATCGCGTACGCCTCCCGGCTGCTGCCGCACATCGCGCCCGGCCTCACCCCGGTCGCCTCCGTCCGGGAGAACCCCGGGTTCTTCGAGGTCCGTACGGCCACGGAGGCGGCCGACGTCGTCGCCGCGTGCGCGGAACTGCTGCGCAACGAGGGGTCGACCGGCCTGATCGCCGCCGACGCCCGCGTCCCGGCGCTGGCCGAGGCCCTGACGGCGGCCGGCATCTCCTACCTGGCCCCCGGTGAGGAGACCACCCGCGAGACCCGGCTGACCCTGGTCCCCGCCTCGCTCGCCAAGGGTCTGGAGTACGACTACGTGGTCCTGGACGAGCCGCGGGCCGTGGTGGACGGCGAGCCGGACGAACGCACGGGCCTGCGGCGCCTGTACGTGGCGCTGACCCGGGCGGTGTCGGGCCTGATCGTGACGCACACGGCACCCCTGCCGCCGCAGCTCGCCGAGTAACGAGCGGGGGGCCGCGGCGCCGCCCCGACCGCACCCCACGCGGGCCGGGCACCGCCGCGAGCACCGTGCACCACGGGCCGACCGCGCCCGCCGAGACCGGCCCCCACACGCGAACAGGCCCGTCGCCGTGCAGGCCGTGCCCCACTGGCCCGGACGCCCATCGAGCGCACCCCGTACGGGACTACTAGGACTTGTCCGGTCGTCATGTGACTGTCACCCGCCGTGCTCGTTGGTCCGGGCATGGGGCGGGGAGCCGGACGCGCCCGCTGAGATGGCGGTGGCGGGACGCCGGGGTGCGCCTCTCGGATGGCCGGCAGGAGGTGATGATGCGGCGGGTCCGGCAGGTGAACGCGGACGCCGGAGGGGCCTACCCGGGGTGTCCCCCGGGTAGGCCCCTCCGCCGACTGCCGCACTCTGCTATTGGCGTGCCGTTCCCAGCGTTGCCGGCCGGGTCCGCAGCAGTGCGCGCACCGGCAGGCCCGTCGAGCCGAGGCAGAGCAGCACGGTGCCGACGGCCAGTGGCAGGGCGAGCATCGGCGGCACGTGGGGGGCGGAGCCGGTCACGCCCCGGGCGACGGGTACCAGCGTGAGCCCGGCGATCGACGCGCCGACCGCGAGCCCGGTCACGGCCACCAGCAGCGCCTCCCAGCGCATCATGTGGCGCACCTGGCGCCGGGTGGTGCCGGCCAGCCGCAGCAGCGCAACCTCGCGGCGCCGGTCGATCACCGTCATGACCAGGGTGTTGGCGGCGCTGACGGCGGCGAACCCGCCGAGCACGGCCGCCATCACGGTGTTGGCCCAGCCGCTGAGTTCCAGGTCCTTGTCCGCCTGGGCGACGAACCCGGCCCGGTCGGTCACGGCCGTCCCGGGCAGCGCGCCCAGGCCGGCGGCCAGGGCCGCGCGGTCGGTGCCCGGCGCGGCGGCGACCAGCACCTGGCTGTCGTAGGCGGCGGTGACGTGCGATGCGACCGCGGCCCGGGGCAGCAGCGCCTGGCCGACGCCGAGCCCTCGCTCGTACACCGCGACCACCGCGGGCCGGACCGCGGTGCCGTCGCCGAGCCACAGCGGCACCCGGTCGCCGACCTTCGCGCCGAGTGCGCTGGACAGGGTTGTGCTCAGCGCGATCGTGTCAGGGGCGCGGCCGAGGTCGGCGAGGGCACCTGTGCGCACGTCGAGGTCGAGCACCTTCGGCAGCCGGGCCGGGTCGCCGCCCACGCCGAGGGCGGGGGCGGAGCTCAGCATGTCGCCGCTCTCGTAGACCACGCCGGTGCGCAGCAGGCCGATGGCGGTGTCCACACCGGGCACCCGGGCGGCCGTCTCCGCGGTTCCGGCGGGCAGGCCGGGACCGGTGGTGGCGATCACGTGGTCGGCGGTGACGCCGGCCTTGACGTTCTCGCCGGTGGTGTGGCGCACGGTGCTCTGGAGGATCAGCAGGGTGCCGCAGAAGGCGGTGACCAAAACGATGGGGGTGATCGCGGAGGCCAGTCTGCGGGCGTTGGCGCGGGCGTTGTCGGCGGCGAGCGAGCCGGGCGCGCCGCCGGCCCGCAGCGGGGCGCCGAGCAGCGCGGCGGCGGCTGCGGCGAGCCGGGGACCGAGCAGGGCGACGGTCACCATGAAGCACATAACCACGCCGAGTGCGGTCTGGGCGGCTTTCTCGCCGTCCAGGGCGTTGGCAACGACGGCGGCCGTGCAGCCGCCGGCGGCGAAGAGCACGCCGAGGACGGTGCGCACCTTGCCGGGGCGGGGTGCTTCGACGGCGGCGTCGCCGAGTGCCTGGGCGGCCCGCATCCGGGAGGGGCGGCGGGCGGCCAGGAAGCCGGCGGTCAGCGCGGCGAGGGTGCACAGGAGCACGGCGGCGAGCATCGGCAGCGGGCCGATGTCGAGACGGACGTCTGCGGGTACGGCGCCGCGGTCGGCCAGCTGGCCGAACCACCAGCGGGCGAGGGCCAGTCCGGGCAGGATGCCGAGCGCGGCGGCCAGGGGCGCTACCAGCATCGCCTCGGTGGCGATGGTGCGGCGGATCTGGCGTGGGGTGGCGCCGATGGCGCGCAGCAGCGCGAATTCGCGGGCGCGCTGGCCCGTGGCGAGGGCGATGGTGCTCATCACCACGAACACGGCGGTCATGGTGGCGTAGCCGCCGAAGGTGCCGCCGAGGGCCGTCAGCATGCTGCGGGCACTGCTGAGGGCGGGGTGTTCGACGGTGCCCCGGTCGTCCCCGGTGAAGGTCCTGGCGTCGCCGCCGAGGGCCCGGCGGACCTGGGCCGCCAGTTCGGTGGTGGGAACGCCTTCGCGGGGTTGCACCGCGATGGCGTCGATGCGGCCGGGGTGGCCGGAGAGGCGGTCGGCGGTGGTGTCGGCGAACCAGGCGGTGGGGCCGCTCTGCTGGGCGGCGGCCAGACCGGAGATCCGGTAGTGCGCGGTGCCGCCGGGCGCGGTGAGCGCGAGGCTCGCGCCGGGTGCGAGATGGGCGGCACGCGCCGTGTCGGTGTCCAGCACTATCTCGTTCGCGCCGGGTGCGCGGCCCTCGACCAGCTTGTCGCCGGGTCCGGCGATCCCGAGTGCGGCGAAGCCCCGGCCGGTCATGGCCGGTGTCCTCTCCCCGGCGGGCAGCGGGAAGGCCGTGTCGGGGCGGGCCGCCGCGACCGCGGGCAGGGCGGTCAGCCGGCCGACCAGCGCGGCGTCCATGCGGGCCCGTTCCGGGGTGGCCTGCTCCTGGGTTTCGGTCTCCCCACCGGTCTTGCGCTCAATCTTGACCGCCTGGTCGGCTGTGACCACCACGGGGGCGGCGGCGTACCGTTCGGGCTTCAGGCTCGCGGTCAGACCGGTCTGCAGCAGCGTGCCGCAGGCCACCACCACGGCGGCGCCCAGCAGCAGGGCGACCAGGGTTCCCACGAAGGACCCGGGCCGGAAGCGCACCGAGGCGCGGGCGAGTCCGTTCGTCATGCCGCCGCTCCCACCGGGTGGGCGGTCAGCGCGATCATCCGGTCCGCGACGGTCTGCGGGGTCGGGTACGGCAGGTCGTCCGCGATCGCGCCGCCGGCCAGGAACAGCACCCGGTCGGCGAAGGAGGCGGCCACCGGGTCGTGGGTCACCATGACCACGGTCGCGCCGAGCGAGTCCACGGCCTGCCGCAGCAGGCCCAACACCTCGTGCGCGGTGGTGGTGTCCAGCGCGCCGGTCGGCTCGTCGGCGAACACCACGTCCGGGTGAGTGATCAGCGCGCGGGCGATCGCCACCCGCTGCTGCTGGCCGCCGGACAGCTGTCCCGGGCGGCGCGACGCGTGCTCGCCCAGGCCCACCCGCGTGAGCAGTTCCCGCGCCCTGGCCCGGTCCTGGCGCTTCCCGGCGAGGCGCTGCGGGAGCAGCACGTTCTGCTCGACGCTCAGCGAGGGCAGCAGGTTGAAGGACTGGAAGACGAAGCCGATGCGGGAGCGGCGCAGCTTGGTGAGCCGGTCCTCGCTCAGTGTGGTGATGTCCTCGCCGCCGAGCCGAACCTGTCCCTCGTCCGGGCGGTCCAGGCCCGCCGCGCACTGCAGGAAGGTGGACTTGCCGGAGCCGGAGGGGCCCATGACGGCGGTGAAGCTGCCGCGGGCGAGCGCCAGGTCGATCCCGCGCAGCGCGTGCACCGTCGCCGCGCCGCTTCCGTAAATCCGGCGCACACCCCGCAGTTCGATCGCGGGCTCCGCGGACGGGGCCCGGAGGTGCAGGGCCGAGCCGTACGGGTGCGCGGTGAACGGGGCTGCGGTGTACGGGGCCGTTCCAGGCCCGTCGGTCCTGTGGTCTCGGTGGCGTGCCATGGAGGGGTCTTCCTTCGGTTCTGCGGCGCTCGTTGTCAACGTCCTCAAACCTAGGAAGCACGGGCCGCGCGAACCATGCAGGCCACCGGCGGAACGGAGGTGGGGTTATCCCCCCACTCCCCGGCGACGGGAAACCGCAGGTGGGAGGTCCGGCGCTTGGCGAGGACGGGTACGCGAAGCCGGACCGTCCACGGCTGCCGACGGTCGCGGTCGGCGTCCGCTTCGCCGCGAACGTGGTGGCGAAGCGGCTGCCGACCGCTGCACGACCCGCAAAGAGCCTTCTGCCGCAGGCTGGTGCAGGGCAAAGAAGGAGAAGCAGCAGGTCGGCAGCCGGGCCCAGTGCGCCGGCGGCGACAGCTGAGAACCCGGTCCTCTTGAACGCGCCCGGCCCGAACACCGGCCACGCCCACCGTCCGACCATGGCGGCCGAGGACGGCCCAGCCGGTCCATGAGGCGGCCACCGCAGCGAAAAGCTGACGACCGACCAGGCACGCTGCATCGGCGTCTCGACGAACCACCGGCGGATGAAGGCCTAATCGGCCGGGCCGCCCTTGCAGGCCGCTGCACCAAGGGCCCTTCTGCGCCGCGTACGGCCGCGCGGTCCCGGAGCCGCTCGAACACCGCCCATCCCTCTTCTCCCACCACCGGCTCGCAGTCCAGCCCCGTTCCCGCCGGCACTGGTCCCGAGCCGCCTGCTCGATCCCGGGGAAGGCCGCCGTGAGGCCGGCGCCGCAGCGCGAGCGCAGTAACACCCGGCCTCCGGGCTGTGCGCCAGGGCCGACTCTGCCGCCGTTCCCCAAACCGCGGTACCTCTCAGAGACAGGCGATTGCGGAGCTCCGGGTGACTTCAGAGAGAAGCCAGCCGGATACGGCGGCCGACGGGGGCCGACCACCAGTCGCCGATAGCCGCTCGACTCCAGCCGGGCGACCTGCTCGACGCCCGTTCACGACCAGGAGCGGGGTCCTACCACCCCGCCCGTCGGCGGGTGAGGCAAACCCCCGGGCCGATCGGGGGGTGCAGCGGATGGTGCGAGGAGCTCCCGGGCGGCGAGGGTTGGGGCCATGATCACACGCAAGTCCCTGCTCGCCGCTCTGCTTGTCCCGCTCGGTGCCACCCTGGCTGTCGCTCCGGCCGCCTCCGCCGCCGCTCCGCCCGCCGCGTCCGCGGCGTCGGCCTCCCCCGACGCCGTCGCGTTCCGCTCTCCCGAGGCCGCCCTCGACCGGGTGGCGCACCCGCTGCGCACCACCGAACCCCGCGGCAACGTCGCCGACCTGCGCCCGTTCGGCACGATGGTCGGCGACGCCACCGTGGTGGGCGTGGGCGAGGCCACCCACAGCTCGCACGAGTTCGTCACCCTCAAGCACCGGATGCTGCGGTACCTGGTCGAGGAGAAGGGCTTCCGCACCTTCGCCCTCGAAGCCGCCTGGAGCAGCGGACTGCGGATCGACGCCTACCTCACCCGGGGCGAGGGCGACCTGAAGCAGATCATGGACGAGGAGTTCCAGGGCACCTACCGCTGGTGGAACAACGCCGAGTACCGCGACCTGCTCCAGTGGGCGCGCTCCTACAACATCCAGCACCCCGGTGACCCCGTCCGCTTCGTCGGCGACGACAACGGCTTCGCCGGCCCGCAGCTGTACGACAAGGTGAACACGTTCGCGGCCGCGTCCAGCCCCGAACTCGCCGCGCAGATCACCGAGCTGTACCAAGGACTGCGGCCCACCATCAGCGCCGAGACCTACGTCGACGACTACTTCGCGAAGCCGCTCGCCGAGCGCAAGGCGATCGCCGAGCGGACCGGCCGTGCGGTGGACCTGCTCAAGCAGCACCCCGGTGCCGACCCCGACGCCCATGCCTGGGCCGTGCAGCACGCCAGCGCGATTCACCAGATGACCACCCTCTACGCCTTCGACTGGGACGACCCCCGGAACATCCCCGGCGCCATGCTCTACCGCGACCGCGTCATGGCGGACAACATCGCCTGGTGGCAGCAGCGCACCGGCAGCAAGATCATGATCTCCGCCCACAACAGCCACACCGCCCTCAAGACCTACGCCCCCGCCAGCCACCCCCGCGTTCAGGGCGAGTTCCTGCGCGAGCAACTGGGCACCGGCTACCTGAGCGTGGGCCTCACCTTCAACCAGGGCACGTTCAACGCCTTCAACCACGACGGCGCCCCGCAGCGCTTCACCGCCGCACCCGCCGCACCCGGCACCGCCGAACACACCCTCGACAAGGTCCGCCACCGCGACTACGTCGTCGACCTGCGCACCGCCCCCACCGCGGCCCGCGCCTGGCTCGCCGAACCCCACACCATCAAGAACATCGGCGCCACCTACCCCGGCATCGCCGACGCCCCCCAGATCCGCCTCACCCAGACCCACGACGTCCTCATCCACCTCCATCAGGTCCAGGCCGCCCACATGCTCAACTAGGACTTGTCCACCCGACCATGTGACTATCGCCCTACTCGCTCGTTGGTTCGAGCATGGGGCGGGGTGATCTGACAGACGCCGAGCGGGAACGTTGAGGCCGTTCCTGCCGGTCGGCAACAGGCGTTGTGGCCGTGGCGGGACCATCGGCAGGTGATCGGCGGGATACTGCACCGGGTGCGGACCGGCGTGCAGTGGCGCGACCTTCCCGAGCGGTTCGGACCATGGAAGACGGTCTACGAACGCCACCGGCTGTGGTCCGCCGACGGGACCTGGGAACGCCTGCTTCGGCAGGTCCAGGCTGAAGCGGACGCGGCCGGTGAGGTCGACTGGGACATCTCGGTCGACTCCACCATCATGCGCGCCCACCAGCACGCGGCCGGCGCTCGCACCTCCGCCACCAGCCCTTTCCTCAAAGGGGGATGGGCCAGGGGAACACCAGGACGAGACGCCGTGGCAGAGCCTTGTCGCCCGGCTGGTGGAGGTGGTGCTGGAGGTGAGGGCCCGGGCCGCTCGCGGGCGGGTTCACCAGCAAGATCCACCTGAGCGCGGACGGCTGCTGCCGTCCGTTGTCCCTGATCGTCACACCAGGGCAGAGGGCGGACCGCACCCAGTTCATAGCCGTACTGGAGAAGATCCGAGTCCCGCGGACCGGCCGAGGCAGGCCCCGCAAGAAACCCGACAGCCTGGCCGCCGACAGGGCATACGGCAACGGCCCATGCCGCGACTTTCTGCGCAGACGCGGCATCCGGCACACGATTCCGGAGAAGACTGACAGCCAGGCCGCCCGCCTGCGCAAGGGATCACGCGGCGGCCGGCCACCAGGCTTCGACGAGGACCGGTACAAGAAACGCAACACCGTCGAGAGGGCCATCAACAAGCTGAAGAACTCCCGTGCCGTCGCGACCCGTTACGACAAGCGCGGGTACGTCTACCTCGGCACCGTCACTGCGGCAGCCCTCGTCATCTGGCTTCGCACGTGATCGCCCGGACAAGTCCCGGGCGGCGTCACCGCCGAGCACCGTGCGCCGCTGGACGAACGACCGCCCTCAGCGCACTCCGTGCGGGGCTACGCAGCGTGACCGTGCAGGCCCGCGCGCCCCGGGCGACCACAGCCGCCGAAACCGCGCCCCGCGCGCGAACAAGGCCCGCGCGCCACCGGGCGAACGACCGCCGAACGCACCCCGTACGGGACTACGCGGCCTCGCCGTCCAGGCCCGCGCGCCCCGGGCGACCACAGCCGCCGAAACCGCGCCCCGCGCGCGAACAAGGCCCATGCGCCACCGGGCGGACGACCACCCAGCGCACCCCGTATGGGACTACGCGGCGTCGCCGTCCAGGGCCGTGCGCCACTGGGCGACCGCAGCCGCCGAGACCGGGCCCCGCCAGCCGTCGGGGCGGGCCGCGCCGCCGATGTGGAACGCCTCGATCCGGCCCGCGCGGAGCCGCGTGACATGGTCGAGGCGCAGTCCGCCGCCGACCATGATCTGCTGCTCGTACCCGGGCTCGCCGTCGTGTGCCGCTTCGGCGAGCAGCGTGGGCAGGCCGTCGTCCACGCCCGTGGCGGAGCCGGCGGTGAGGTAGGTGTCCAGACCCGGCAGGTCGGCGAGCTGCTTGCGCAGGGCGTCCCGGTCGGCGGCCCGGTCGATCGCCCGGTGGAAGGTCCAGCGGCAGCCGCCGAGCGCGTCGACGACCCGTTCCACCGCGCCCAGGTCGACACCGCCGTCCGTGGTGAGGAACCCGAGCACGAACTGGTCGGCTCCGGCCTGCCGCAGCGCGTCGGCCACGCCGATCAGCCGGTCCAGGTCACCGGCCGCGAAGCCGTCCGCGAGGCGGAGCATGACGCGCAGGTCGATGTCGACGGCGGCGCGGATCGCGGCGACGGTGGCGGGCGCGGGGGTGAGCCCGTCGGCCGCCATCTCGGTGACCAGCTCCAGCCGGTCCGCGCCTCCGGCCTGGGCGGCGACCGCGTCCTCGACGTCGAGGGCGATCACCTCCAGGACTGCACGCTTGCTCATGGCACCCCATTCATCGGCGCTACAGGTCTAGTCCAATCCGGTCCAAGACTACGCCTGCCGGGGGACGCCCTTCACCCGAAGATGTTCAGCTCCTCCTCCCGGGCCCCGGCCAGCTCGTAGGACGCCCCGTTCAGCGGCCGTCCCGCGTACAGCCGTACGAGCGTGGCCGCGTCGCCGATGTACCGGGCGGGCGGGCCGCCCGCGGCCACCGCACCGAGCCGCAGCGGCTCGTCGAGGTCGTCCAGGTCGGCGTGGAGCGGCACGTGCTCCCTCTGCCGGGTGATCCGCGCCAGCAGCGTCAGCGCGTCGGGCAGCCCGGCCCCGGCGTACGCCCCCGGCGCGCCCAGCACGTCCCGCACATCCCCGGCGTGCACCCACTCACCGAGCGCGATCACGTCCAGCGAACCGTCCGTCCCGGCGATCACCCTTCCGGCCTCCGTCATCCCGCGCTCCAGCTCGTCCACGACCCGCGCGTTCGTCCAGCCGGCCCGCTCGGCGATGTCCCGCTCGTTCGACTCCGCCGAGAACACGCCCGCCTCGAACCGGTTCTCCACCACCCGCGCCAGCGCGGCGGAACAGTGCGCCAGCACGTCCCGCACCGTCCAGCCCGGACACCCGGCCGACGGCAGCGCGAAGTCGGCGTCGGGCCGCGACCGCAGCAGCGGTACGAGGGCGTCGCGCTCGGCGGCCAGCAGCCGCCCGGGGAGCTCGGGGTCGCGTACTTCCTGCGTCTCAGTCATGCGGATCACGCTAGGGGCGCCGGGGGACGGCCGTCACGCGGGAAAACGGACGGACAGCCGGCCCAGGGCCACCACCGCCCGGCCCGGGACCCCACCGGACAGAATGGGGTGCATGGCCGACCTCGACGCCCTGCGCCTCCGTTTCGCCCGCGCCCTGGAAGCAGTCCGCGCCCCCGGCGGCGGTCCCGACCCCGCCCCCTACGCCGACACCCTGCTCGCCCGCTGGCAGGAGCCGCAGCGCCGCTACCACACGGTGGCCCACCTCACCGCCGTGCTCGACCACGTCGACGCGCTGGAGGAGTACGCCACCGACCCGGACGTGGTCCGCCTCGCCGCCTGGTTCCACGACGCCGTCTACCTCCCCGAACGGTCCGAGAACGAGGAGCGGTCCGCGCGGCTGGCCGAGCGGGCCCTGTCCGAGGCCGGTGTGCCGGAGGCGAAGACGGCCGAGGTGGCCCGGCTGGTCCGGCTCACCGTCACCCACGACCCGGCCGACGACGACCGCGACGGACAGGTGCTGTGCGACGCCGACCTCGCGATCCTGGCCGCGCCCCCGTCGGCGTACGCCGTCTACACCGCCGAGGTCCGCGAGGAGTACCACTTCGTACCGGGCGACGCCTTCCGCGACGGCCGTTCGGCGATCCTGCGCCAACTCCTCGCCCTGCCCCGGCTGTACCGCACCCCGTACGGGCAGGAGCACTGGGAGGCCACCGCCCGCTACAACCTCACGTCCGAGCTGGAAATGCTGTCGACCTGAGGACGCCGCCGCCGTACTGTGCGCGCATGCGGACGATGAGCGGGGATCAGGTGGAGGCGGCCGTCGCGAGCTGCGCGGCGGCTCTGCGCACGGCGCTGGACCGGGACTGGGACGCGGTCGGCGCGGCCGGTCTGGAGTGGAGCTGCCGCACCACGGCCTTCCACATCGCCGAGGACTTCGCCGCGTACGCCGGCCGTCTCGCCGGCCGCGCCCAGGACCGCCTCCCGCTGCGCATCACCCTCCCCGAGGGCACCGACAACGCCGGCCTGCTCCAGGTGATCGAGGCCACCGGCGCCCTGCTGGCCGCCGCCGTCCGCACCACCCCGCCCGGCGTCCGCGCCTTCCACCCCGTCCACTTCGGCAGCGCCGACCGCGAGGGCTTCGCCGCGATGGGTGTCGCCGAGGCCCTGTTGCACACCCATGACATCGCCCGGGGTCTCGGCCTGCCCTACGAACCGCCCGCCGAGCTCGCCGAGTCCGTCCTGACCTGGCTCTTCCCGCACGTCCAGCCCGGCCCCGCACCCTGGCCGACCCTGCTGTGGGCGACCGGCCGCGGCGAGCTGCCCGGCCGCGCCCCGGTCACCGACTGGACCTGGTACAACAACCTCGTCCTGCCGGCCGGACGCGTCACCCTCACCGGCATCCGCCCGGCCGCCGCCCGCGATCTGGCCCTCGGCGGCGACGGCGGCTTCGACTGGCTGGACGACGGCCCGTACGAGGGCACCCGGGAGGCCTGCTCCCACCTGCTGAAGGCGTACGAAGCCGGCGTGCTCCGCCCGGAGTTCGGGGTCTTCGCCCTCGTGCGCTCCGAGGACGGCCGGGCGGTGGGCGGCATGGGCTTCCACGGCGCCCCGGACGACGAGCGCCGGGTGGAGATCGGCTACGACCTGGTCGAGAGCGCCCGCGGCCACGGCTACGCGACCGAGGCGCTGCGCGCGCTGACCGAGTGGGCGCTGGCCCGGGACGACGTCGACACGGTCATCGCCACGATCGAACCGGCCAACCTGCCCTCCCAACGGGTGGTGAGCCGGGCGGGCTTCACCCGCGCGACCGTGGAGGAGGAGCGCACGGCCCACGACGAGGACGCCATGGAGACCGGGCTGCGGCTCTACGTCCGCCGGGCCTGAAGCCCCTTGCGCCTGCGCAGACCGGCACAGCACAGCAGGCGCACCACCTCACGGCTGCTGACCTGCACCGCACCCGCCGCCACCGCGTCCGCGTAGCGGTGGGACGGGACGTCGTAGTGGTCGCTGTCGAAGGCCCGGCGGGGCATGCCCAGGCCCTCGGCGAACAGGTGGAGTTCGTCGTAGGAGACATCGCTGACCAGGTGCGACCACATGCGCCCGTGGCCGGGCCAGGTCGGCGGGTCGATGTAGAGGGTCACCGGCGCCTCATGAGGACGGCGTCCCGCGCAGGGCCGGTCCCAGCGAGCCCACCGACGCGACCCGCACGCCGGCCTTGTGGCACACCCAGTGCGGATCGGGGCCCAGTTCCGGCTCCACGTCCAGTGCGTGCGGGTCGCCGGAGCCGCAGGCCGGGCACAGCGGCCAGCGGCCGTACCGCTCCAGCAGCGCGTCCTGCACGTCCTGGGCGACCAGCCCGGCCACGAAGGCCGCGCCGTCCGGCCACTGCTCGACCCACCAGCGCCGCTGGGCGATGGAGTCCTCCACCAGCGAGACGACGTCGGCCTCCGCGACCTCTCCCGCGACGAGATCCGCGAGCACGCGGGCGCGGGCCGCGTGCAATGACTGCTCCAGGGGGCTGATGGGGTCCATGCCTCCCATTGTGCGCACTCTTGACCGCGACACCGAACCGAAAATATCTTTCAGGTGTGACCCAGGACGTGAAGGAAATTTTCGGCAGCCCGGGTGGATCGCTCGCCGCCAAGGTGCGCACGCTCGCCCCGTCCATGACCCGGTCCATGCAGCGCGTCGCCGAGGCCGTCGCCGGTGACCCGGCCGGCTGCGCCGCCCTCACGGTCACCGGCCTCGCCGAACTCACCGGCACGAGCGAGGCGACGGTCGTCCGCACCGCCCGGCTGCTCGGCTACCCGGGCTACCGCGACCTGCGGCTCGCCCTCGCCGGGCTCGCCGCCCAGCAGCAGTCCGGGCGCGCGCCCGCGATCACGACGGACATCGCGGTGGACGACCCCATCGCCGACGTCGTCACCAAGCTCGCCTACGAGGAGCAGCAGACCCTCGCCGACACCGCCGCCGGACTCGACACCGTCCAGCTCGGCGCGGCGGTCACCGCGCTGGCCGCCGCCCGGCGCACCGACGTGTACGGCATAGGGGCGTCCGGGCTCGTCGCCCAGGACCTCACCCAGAAGCTGCTGCGGATAGGGCTCATAGCCCACGCGCACAGCGACCCGCATCTCGCGGTGACCAACGCGGTACAGCTCCGTTCGGGTGACGTGGCCCTCGCGATCACGCACTCCGGGTCGACGGGGGACGTCATCGAACCGCTCCGGGTGGCCTTCGAACGCGGGGCGACGACGGTGGCCATCACCGGACGGCCCAACTCGCCGGTCACGCAGTACGCCGACCTCGTGCTGACGACGTCGACGTCACGGGAGACGGAGCTGCGGCCCGCCGCGATGTCCTCCCGGACGAGTCAGCTGCTGGTGGTGGACTGTCTGTTCGTGGGAGTGGCGCAGCGGACGTACGAGACGGCGGCGCCCGCGCTGGCCGCCTCCTACGAGGCGTTGGCACACCGGCACCGGAGCGGTTCGCGATAGGGGGTAGGAAGGAACCGGCAGGAAGGTTCACCACCCCCCTCACCCGTCACCGGAGAGAGCCGCCCCCCTATGACCTCTCATGACCTGCGCGACCAGCTGGCCTCGTTGACCACCGAGGCATTCCGTCCGGAACTCGCCGAGATCGACCGGTTGCCCACCCTCGACATCGCCCGGCTGATGAACGGCGAGGACGCGGGCGTGCCCGCCGCCGTGGCGACGCAGCTGCCGCGGATCGCCGCCGCCGTCGACGCGGTCGCCGCACGCATGAGCCGGGGCGGACGGCTCGTCTACGCCGGTGCCGGGACCGCCGGCCGGCTGGGCGTGCTGGACGCCTCCGAGTGCCCGCCCACCTTCAACACCGACCCCGAGCGGGTCGTCGGCCTGATCGCGGGCGGTCCCGCGGCCATGGTCACCTCGGTCGAGGGCGCCGAGGACTCCGAGGAGCTGGCCCGCCGGGACCTGGACGCGCTGAAGCTCACCCCGGACGACACCGTGGTCGGCGTCTCCGCCTCCGGCCGCACCCCGTACGCGGTCGGCGCCGTCGAGCACGCCCGGGCGCTCGGCGCGCTGACCATCGGCCTGGCCTGCAACGAAGGCAGCGCGCTGGCCGCCGCCGCCGAGCACGGCATCGAGGTCGTCACGGGCCCGGAGCTGATCACCGGCTCCACCCGGCTGAAGGCGGGCACGGCCCAGAAGCTGGTGCTGAACATGCTCTCGACGATCACGATGATCCGGCTCGGCAAGACGTACGGGAACCTGATGGTCGACGTGCGCGCCTCCAACGACAAGCTCCGGGCCCGCTCCCACCGGATCGTCTCCCTGGCCACGGGCGCGAGCGACGCGGACATCGAGAAGGCCCTCACCCAGACCGGCGGCGAGGTGAAGCACGCGATCCTGGCCCTCCTCGCCGGCGTCGACGGCCCGACGGCGGGCCGCCTGCTTCAGGAGTCCGGCGGCCATCTGCGCACGGCGCTGACCCACGCGGCACGCTGACGGACCGTGCGGTCAGGGCACCATGGAGGGGAGGAGGCACCCACCGACATGAATCACGCCCAGCTCACCGCCCTCGGACGGGCTCTCCGGCTGCTCGGGGAGCACGGGGAGGCCCTGACCGCCGACACGCCGGACGCCCGGCTGCACGAGATCAAGGACGACCTGCGGCGGGCCCTCGACCTGCTGGACGACACCGTGACCACCGCCGCGCCCGCCACCCGCTGTCCGGAGCACCCGCAGGGGCCGGTGGACGAGAGCGCGCCCGACCTGTGCCTGCTGTGCGAGACCCGGCGCCGGGCCGCCCGGCGGTCGGAGTTCCAAGGCGGCAGGCCCCGGCCGGGCGAGCCGGTCCCCACCGCCCCCTCCCGGTACGGCGTGCGCGGTGACCGGCCGCAGGCGCAGCAGCGGTGGCTGCCGGAGCTGTGGAACGGCCAGGAGTGGCAGCTGTGCGGGACGCCGAGGCGGGACCGGCGCGAGGCGGAGGCGTACCTCGCCGCCCAGCGGCGCGGCTCCCGGCCCGCCATGGCGTACCGGCTGGTGCACGAGTTCACCGACTACGAGGTGCTGCGCGTGTGGGGGACGCCGGTGCGGGTCGACATCGAGCCGATGGGCAACCTGTAGCGGCCGGCGGCCCCCGCGGACACGCCGGTCAGCTCAGGGTCTTCACGGCCGCCGCGTCGTACGGCTTCAGCTCGTCGAACCGGCCGGCGAGCACCTTGGCCGCCCACTCGGGGTCCTGGAGCAGTGCGCGGCCGATGGCCACCAGGTCGAACTCGTCGGCCTCCAGGCGGTCCAGGAGGTTGTCGATGCCCTTGACCGGGGAGCCCTCGCCCTGGAAGGCGTTGATGAAGTCGCCGTCCAGGCCGACCGAGCCGACGGAGATGACGGGCTTGCCGGTGAGCTTCTTCGTCCAGCCGGCCAGGTTCAGGTCGGAGCCGTCGAACTCGGGCAGCCAGTAGCGGCGGGTGGAGGCGTGGAAGGCGTCGACTCCGGCCGCCGCGAGCGGGGTGAGGATGGCCTCCAGCTCCTCGGGGGTCTCGGCGAGCCGGGCGGTGTAGTCCTGCTGCTTCCACTGCGAGTAGCGGAAGAGGACCGGGAAGTCCGGCGACACCGCCGCGCGCACGGCGGCGACGATCTCGGCGGAGAACCTGGTGCGGGCCACCGGGTCGCCGCCGTACGCGTCGGTACGGCGGTTGGTACCCGCCCACAGGAACTGGTCGAGGAGGTAGCCGTGGGCGCCGTGGAGCTCCACGCCGTCGAAGCCGATGCGCTCGGCGGCGGCAGCGGCCTCGGCGAACGCGGCGATGACGTCGTCCACGTCCGCCTGCGTCATCGCCTTGCCGGTGGGCTCGGCGCCGGCGGCCTCCAGGCCGGAGGGGCCGACGGGGGGCGCGTCCGGGAAGGGGGCGTCGCCCTGCTTGCGGACCATGCCGATGTGCCACAGCTGCGGGACGATGGTGCCGCCGGCCGCGTGCACGTCCTCGGCGACCTTCGCCCAGCCCGCGAGCTGCTCCTCGCCGTGGAAGCGCGGGACGCGGTCGCTCTGGCCGGCCGACGGGTGGCCCACGTAGGTGCCCTCGGTGACGATGAGGCCGACCCCGGCGGCGGCGCGGCGGGCGTAGTACGAGCGCACGTCCTCGCCCGGCACACCGCCCGGCGAGAACATGCGGGTCATGGGCGCCATCACGATCCGGTTCGGAACGGTGAGGCCGTTCAGCGTGATCGGGCGGGACAGGACGCGGGCCGCGCGGGAGGCGGGGGGCGTGGTGACGGTCACGTGGGGGGCTCCTCGTGAGTGAACGGGGTGAACCGGCTGGTATGTGCGTACGCATTGTTGCAGCGTCTTAAGTAAACACCGCTCGGCGGCCCGCGTTCCGGTCCGGTCCGGATCCCCTCACGTGATACCGGACACCCTCCCCCCACCCCGCGAACGCCCGAGGGCGGCACCTCCAGCCAGAAGCTGGGGGTGCCGCCCTCGGTCCGCAGGACAGGCGATCAACCGTCAGGTCGATCAGAAGTCCATGTCACCGCCCGGCATGCCGCCGCCGGCCGGGGCCGCGGCCTTCTCCGGCTTGTCGGCGATGACGGCCTCGGTGGTGAGGAACAGCGCGGCGATGGAGGCGGCGTTCTGGAGCGCGGAACGGGTCACCTTCGCCGGGTCGATGATGCCCTCGGCGACCAGGTCGACGTACTCGCCGGTCGCGGCGTTCAGGCCGTGACCCGGGGTCAGGTTGCGCACCTTCTCCACCACGACGCCGCCCTCGAGGCCGGCGTTGACGGCGATCTGCTTCAGCGGGGCCTCCAGGGCGATGCGCACGGCGTTGGCGCCGGTCGCCTCGTCACCCTCGAGCTCCAGCTTCTCGAAGACCTGGGAGGCCTGGAGCAGGGCCACGCCACCACCGGCGACGATGCCCTCCTCGACGGCCGCCTTCGCGTTGCGGACGGCGTCCTCGATGCGGTGCTTGCGCTCCTTGAGCTCCACCTCGGTGGCGGCACCGGCCTTGATGACCGCGACACCGCCGGCGAGCTTCGCCAGGCGTTCCTGGAGCTTCTCGCGGTCGTAGTCCGAGTCGCTGTTCTCGATCTCGGCGCGGATCTGGTTCACGCGGCCGTTGACCTGCTCGGAGGAGCCGGCACCGTCGACGATGGTGGTCTCGTCCTTGGTGATGACGACCTTGCGGGCGCGGCCCAGGAGGTCCAGGGTCGCGTTCTCCAGCTTGAGGCCGACCTCCTCGGAGATGACCTCGCCGCCCGTGAGGATGGCGATGTCGCCGAGCATGGCCTTGCGGCGGTCGCCGAAGCCCGGGGCCTTGACGGCGACGGACTTGAAGGTGCCGCGGATCTTGTTGACGACCAGGGTCGACAGGGCCTCGCCCTCGACGTCCTCGGCGATGATCAGCAGCGGCTTGCCCGACTGCATGACCTTCTCCAGCAGCGGGAGCAGGTCCTTGACCGAGGAGATCTTGGAGTTGGCGATGAGGATGTACGGGTCCTCCAGCACCGCCTCCATGCGCTCCATGTCGGTCGCGAAGTAGGCGGAGATGTAGCCCTTGTCGAAGCGCATGCCCTCGGTGAGCTCCAGCTCAAGACCGAAGGTGTTGGACTCCTCGACGGTGATGACGCCTTCCTTGCCGACCTTGTCCATGGCCTCGGCGATCAGCTCGCCGATCTGGGTGTCGGCGGCGGAGATGGACGCGGTGGAGGCGATCTGCTCCTTGGTCTCGACGTCCTTCGCCTGCTCCAGCAGGGCGGCGGAGACGGCCTCGACGGCCTTCTCGATACCGCGCTTCAGAGCCATCGGGTTGGCGCCGGCGGCGACGTTGCGCAGGCCTTCCTTGACCAGGGCCTGGGCGAGCACGGTCGCGGTGGTCGTACCGTCACCGGCGACGTCGTCCGTCTTCTTGGCGACTTCCTTGACCAGCTCGGCGCCGATCTTCTCGTACGGGTCCTCGAGCTCGATCTCCTTGGCGATGGAGACACCATCGTTGGTGATCGTGGGGGCGCCCCACTTCTTCTCGAGGACGACGTTGCGGCCCTTGGGGCCGAGCGTCACCTTCACGGCGTCCGCGAGCTGGTTCATGCCGCGCTCGAGGCCGCGCCGCGCCTCCTCGTCGAACGCGATGATCTTGGCCATGTGAAGTGGTCCCTCCAGGACTGGGGGTGATTCCTTCGGACCGCGCCCGCGCCCGCGACGGACGGCTCGCCGGTCCCGTGGTCCCTTGCACCACATGACCCGCGGGCCTCACCGACCCGGTCCTTCGTTGTCACTCTCACCTTCAGAGTGCTAACGCCAATGATTAGCACTCGGCATGGTCGAGTGCAAGCGCCTGGACGGGTGGGAGGCTCCCGTCAGCCGCACGCGAACAGCGGAACCGGGGCACGGCGAAGGGCCCGCACCCTCTGCGAGGTGCGGGCCCTTCGGACAAGAAACGTTCAGGCGGTGACGCGAACCATGTCGGCCTGCGGACCCTTCTGGCCCTGCGAGATCTCGAACTCGACCCGCTGGCCCTCTTCCAGGGTGCGGTAGCCGTCCATCTGAATCGCGCTGTAGTGGACGAAGACGTCCGCACCACCGTCGACCGCGATGAAGCCGTACCCCTTCTCCGCGTTGAACCACTTGACGGTGCCCTGAGCCATGCCTAACTCCCCTATTACTGGCCCTTGCACAGATCCACACTTCGCGGACCCGGGTCAGACCTCACCCCCCAACTGGTCGGGGGCGTGCGCCGGAACGCGTCGACCGCGGCTGAATGTATCTGTCCAACTGCCGTCTGCAACAGGTCAATCGGACGAGAATTCTGGACGCGAGCGGTCCGGAATCTGGCGAGAATTCATCCGAATTCAGGGCAAGTCGGGCCCCATAAAAGCCACAAAAGCCGCAGACAACCCGCACACTTTGGCTACTTCTTGTCGGGCGGGCGGCATGAAATCCAGGGCCCGCGACCCGGAGGCCGGGGCCGTGTTCCCCAACTCTACCGCGCTCAATCACACAGAATTGCCCCCTCCGCTTCTCTTACGGAGGGGGCAATCGGATGAACAGCCGGTAACCGCGGTTACCGAAGGTAATGAGCGGGCGGATCCGCGGCTCAGCCGCCGGCGACCGCCGGGATGATCGAGACGCCGGCCCCGTCGGGGGTCGTCGTGTCCAGGCCCTGCTCGAACCGGACGTCGTCGTCGTTGACGTACACGTTGACGAACCGGCGCAGCTTGCCCTGGTCGTCCAGCACGCGCGCGGCGATGCCCGTGTGGTTCTTCTCCAGGTCGGCGATGACCTCGCCGAGCGTCGTGCCCTCGGCGGCGACCTCGGCCCGCCCGCCGGTGTAGGTGCGCAGGATGGTGGGGATGCGAACGGTCACGCTCATGCGGTGGGACCTCCGGTCGGGTTCACGGGTACGGCGGGGCGGCGCCCCAGGGGCGCGGGGCCGTGGTGCGGGTGCGGCTGCCGCCGCGCGGGCGTGACCGGCCCCCACCGGCCCGCGGGTCGCGTGCGGCCTCCCGGCGGAACGCCCGTCATGCGAGGCCGGCCTCTCGGAAGGAGTCCAGGGTCGGGCGGATGGTGGCGGTGAGACCGGTGCCGGCCACCGCGTCCAGGGTCTTCAGGCCGTCGCCGGTGTTGAGGACGACCGTGGTCTTCGCCGGGTCCAGCACGCCCGCCTCCAGCAGCTTGCGGGTGACGCCGACGGTCACGCCGCCGGCGGTCTCCGCGAAGATGCCCTCGGTCCGCGCGAGCAGCTTGATCGCGTCCACGACCTCCTCGTCCGTCACGTCCTCCACGGCACCGCCGGTGCGGCGCGCGATGTCCAGGACGTACGGCCCGTCGGCCGGGTTGCCGATGGCCAGGGACTTGGCGATGGTGTTCGGCTTCTGGGGCCGTACGACGTCGTGGCCGGCCTTGAAGGCGGTGGAGACCGGGGAGCAGCCCTCGGCCTGAGCGCCGAAGATCTTGTACGGCCTGTCCTCGACCAGACCGAGCTTGATCAGCTCCTGGAGCCCCTTGTCGATCTTCGTGAGCTGGGAGCCGGAGGCGATCGGGACCACGATCTGGTCCGGCAGCCGCCAGCCGAGCTGCTCGCAGATCTCGTACGCCAGGGTCTTGGAGCCCTCCGCGTAGTACGGCCGCAGGTTGACGTTGACGAAGCCCCAGCCCTCGCCGGCCGGGTCGCCGATCAGCTCGGAGCAGAAGCGGTTCACGTCGTCGTAGTTGCCCTCGATGCCGACGAGTTCACCGCCGTAGACCGCGGCCATCACGATCTTGCCCTGCTCCAGGTCGTGCGGGATGAACACGCAGGAGCGGAGGCCGGCGCGGGCGGCGGCGGCGCCGACGGCGCCGGCCAGGTTGCCGGTCGAGGAGCAGGACAGGGTGGTGAAGCCGAAGGCGCGCGCGGCCTCCAGGGCCTGGGCCACGACCCGGTCCTTGAAGGAGTGGGTCGGGTTGCCGGAGTCGTCCTTCACGTACAGGCCGCCGGTCACGCCCAGCTCGCGGGCCAGGTTGTCGGCCTGGACGAGCTTGGTCCAGCCCGGGTTGATGTTCGGCTTGCCGGCGACGTCCGCCGGGACCGGCAGCAGGGGCGCGTAGCGCCAGATGTTCGCGGGGCCCGCCTCGATGCGGCGGCGCAGTTCCTCGGTGTCGTAGCCGGAGAAGTCGTAGGCGATCTCCAGCGGGCCGAAGCACTCCTCGCAGGCGAAGACCGGGCCGAGCGGCACCCGGTGACCGCACTCGCGACAGCTCAGGGCCGCGGCGGGGCCGAGGTCGACGGTGGATTCGCTGGTGGTGGCAACTGTCTGCACAGCCATGGAGGCGAGGCCCTTTCTCCTCATCTTCCCCACGACGCATCTCGCCGTGAGACGGAATTGGCACCTTCCCTGGCCGTGAGCCTCGCGCGAACGAGTCCGGTCAGGGGGGTTGCCGGGGCTTCACCGGGCCGTGTCCCTCTGCCCCTCTGGATGAGCGGTATGCGGTTGTGGAACGCACCCGACCCCCGACATGCGATGGTCATCGGCGTTGTTCAAGACTGTAACCGACGGCCGGGACAGTTGAGATAGTCGTCCGAACCGCGAGACAAGAGTGAGGAGCCACAGACTGTGCTGGAAGAAGTCGAGCGCTGGCTGACCACCCGGTCCTGGTCCGTGGCCGATCGTCCGCTGCACCAGATCCTCGCCGCGAAGCAGCGCACGGGCCAGACCGTCAGCGTCGTCCTGCCCGCGCTCAACGAGGAGGAGACCGTCGGCGACATCGTCGAGGTCATCCGGCACGACCTCGTGGAGCAGGTGCCGCTCGTCGACGAGATCGTGGTCGTCGACTCGGGCTCCACCGACCGCACCTCCCAGGTCGCCGCGCGCGCGGGCGCCCGGGTCGTCCACCGGGACGCCATCCTGCCGCGCGTCCCGGCCGTCCCCGGCAAGGGCGAGGTGCTGTGGCGGTCGCTGCTGGTGACCGGCGGGGACATCGTCTGCTTCGTCGACGCGGACCTCAGGGAGTTCTCCTCCGACTTCGTCTCCGGGATCGTCGGCCCGCTGTTCACCGACCCGGACGTCGACCTGGTCAAGGCGATGTACGACCGTCCGCTCGGCGGCAGTGCCGGGCAGGGCGGCCGGGTCACCGAACTCATGGCCCGTCCGTTGCTGAACATGCACTGGCCACAGCTGGCCGGGTTCGTGCAACCGCTGGGCGGCGAGTACGCGGCCCGCCGCACGCTGCTGGAACA
The DNA here is from genome assembly GCF_014650735.1 of Streptomyces canarius. Taxonomy (NCBI): domain Bacteria; kingdom Bacillati; phylum Actinomycetota; class Actinomycetes; order Kitasatosporales; family Streptomycetaceae; genus Streptomyces; species Streptomyces canarius. The sequence continues at coordinate 39,981 of NZ_BMVN01000006.1, read as the reverse complement.
GCTGCCGTTCCCCGTCGGCTACGGCGTGGAGCTGGGCATGCTGGTGGACGCGCTGCACCTGGTGGGCCTGGACGCGCTGGCCCAGGTCGACGTGGGCGTGCGCAGGCACCGGCACCAGGACGGGCAGGCGCTCGGCCGGATGGCCGCCGCGATCTACCGCACCGCCCAGCTCCGGCTGGCCCGCGGCCATCTGGTCCGGCCCGCGCTGACCCAGTTCGAGCGGGGGGAGGCGGGGTTCGAGCCGCGCACCTACTCGGTGGACACCGAGGAACGGCCGCCCATGGTGGAGATCGCGGAGTACGCCGAACGGAAGGTGGCCTGAACGGGCCGTATACGGTCGGCTTCCCCGGGCGGGCCGTACGTTTGAGCGGTTCGGGGCCGGGCTAGGTTGAGGCGTATGGCTTCCACGCTCGATGCTGCTCAGAAGGCTCAGGTGCTGGTCGCGTCGAACCGCGGCCCGGTCTCCTATCAGGTGGGCGAGGACGGCTCGCTGCACGCCCGGCGGGGCGGCGGCGGGCTGGTCTCGGGACTGTCCGCCATCGGGTCCGACGCGGGCTCGGTGTGGGTGTGCGCCGCGCTCGGCGACGGCGACCGGGCGGCCGTCCGGCGCGCGGACGGCGGGCTGCTGCCGGCCGAGGAGACCGGCGGGCAGCGGGTTCGGATGCTCGACATCGACGCGACCGTGCACGCCGAGGCGTACAACGGCATCGCCAACTCGGTGCTCTGGTTCGTCCACCACATGCTGTACCAGACCCCGCTGGAACCGGTCTTCGACGCCGGCTTCCGGCGGCAGTGGGCGTCGTACGAGGCCTACAACCGGGCGTTCGCCGAGGCGCTGGCCGAGGAGGCGGCCGAGGGCGCGGCCGTGCTGATCCAGGACTACCACCTGGCCCTGGCCCCGCGGATGCTCCGGCAGCTCCGGCCCGACCTGCGCATCGGCCACTTCTCGCACACCCCGTGGGCGCCGCCGGACTACTTCCGGCTCCTTCCCGACGACATCGCGGCCGAGCTGCTCGGCGGCATCCTGGGCGCGGACCGGGCGGCGTTCCTCACCCGGCGGTGGGCGGACGCGTTCACGGACTGCTGCCACGCGGTGCTCGGGCCCGGTATCCCCTCCGGCACCCGGATCGGGGTGCACGGGCTGGGCGCGGACGCGGACTTCCTGCGCAAGCGGGCGCACGAGCCGGACGTGGACGAGCGGATGGCGGCGCTGCGGGCGGAGATCGGAGCGGACCGGAAGACGATCGTCCGGGTGGACCGGACCGAGCTGTCCAAGAACATCGTGCGCGGGCTGCTGGCGTACGAGCAGCTGCTGGAGGACCACCCCGAGTGGCGGGAGAAGGTCGTCCATGTGGCCTTCGCCTACCCGTCCCGGCAGGACCTCGCCGTGTACCGCGAGTACACCGCGCAGGTGCGGCAGGTCGCGGACGAGATCAACGAGCGGTTCGGCACGGCCGGCTGGACCCCGGTCGTGCTGCACGTGAAGGACGACTTCGCCCGCTCCCTGGCCGCGTACCGGCTGGCCGACGTGGCGCTGGTGAACCCCATCCGGGACGGCATGAACCTGGTCGCCAAGGAGGTCCCGGTCGTCTCCGACGGGGGCTGCGCGCTGGTGCTGTCACGGGAGGCGGGGGCGTACGAGGAGCTGGGCGAGGACGCCTTCGTGGTGAACCCGTACGACATCGCGGGCACGGCGCGGGCCCTGCACGAGGCGCTGACCCTGCCGGCGGACGCGCGGGCGGAACGCTCGAAGCGACTGGCCGCCGCCGCGACCGCGCTGCCGCCGGCCCGGTGGTTCCTCGATCAGCTGGCGGCGCTGGACCCCCGGCCGAGCTGAGCGGCCAGCGCCCGGAGCAGGCCCACGACTCCCTGCGGGCCGTCGACCACCAGGTCGGCCCGGTCCGCGAGTTCCGTGACCTCCGTGCTGCCGCTGCACACCAGCAGGCCGGGGACGCCGTTGGTGCGGAGCTTCTCGACCGCGGCGAAGGCGGGGAGGTCGCCCAGGTCGTCGCCGGCGTAGACGACACAGCCGGCGTGGACGGAGCGGGCGTGGTCGAGGAGGGCCACGCCCTTGTCCATGCCCGGTGGGCGCAGTTCCAGGACCATGCGGCCTGGCTCGACGATCAGGCCGTGCCGGGTGGCGAGGTCGGCGAGCGGGGCGCGCAGGGCCTCGAACGCGGCCTGCGGGTCGGGGGCCCGGCGGGTGTGCACCGCCAGCGCCCGGCCCTTCTCCTCGATCCACGTGCCCTCTTGTGCCCCGGCGCGCTCCAGCAGGCCCGGCAGTTCGGCGCGGACGGCGGCCACGCCGGGGTGCGGGGGCGGCGCGGTGACCTCGCCGGTGGCCGCGTCCCAGCGCTCGGCGCCGTAGTGGCCGAGGACGGTGAGGTGCTCCAGGCCGGGGACGCCGGCGAAGCCGCCGTAGCGGACCGCGACCTCGGGCGGGCGGCCGGTGATCACGGCGACGGAGGCGATCTCGGGGGCGAGGGCGGCGAGGGCGGGTACGGTCCCGGGGTGGGCGCGGGCCTGTTCGGGGTCGGCGACGATCGGGGCCAGCGTGCCGTCGAAGTCCAGGCCGATCAGGGCGGTGCGGGGCTGCGCGAGCAGGGCGGCGAGACCGTCCTGGCCGGCTTGGGTGCGCGGGGTCGGCAGAGCGTCCATAGCGTCCATACCGCGACACTATCCAGCTCCGGGTGCCTCACGCCCGGGGTTCCGGCGCCTCATGTCCCGGACCCCTGCCGGGGGCTCCGCCCGGGGACTCAGCGTTCCGCGCGGCGCGCCTCGCGGATCCGGCGCAGGCGGTTGACCGTCACCGGGTCGTGGGCCAGGGCCCGCTCGTCGTCCAGGAGGGCGTTGAGGAGCTGGTAGTAGCGGACGGGGGACAGGTCCAGCTCCTCGCGTATCGCGCGTTCCTTCGCGCCGGGGCCGGGGAAGGCCCGGCGCTCCAGCGCGAGGATCGCCTTCTCGCGGGTGCCCAGTTCCATGCCTGCCACGGTAGCGGCGGGCACCGACAGCGCCGCTCAGCTCGCGCTGCTGCTGTCGGCCGCCATGGCCGTCGACTGCAAGCGGGTCAGGACGCCGGCGGGGCTGCCGCCGGGGGCGACCGCCTGCCCGATGTTCTGCTTCACGGCCGCGCTGACCGCCGCCCAGGAGGTCTTGCCGACGGGGTACAGCTCCGAGGTCGGCAGCTGCTCCAGGAAGGGACGCAGGGCCTTGTCGGCGGCGGCGTCCGACGCCGCCATGGTGTTGGACGCGGAGCTGGTGACCGGCAGCAGCCCGTACTTGCGGGAGAAGTCGAGGACGTTCTTCTCGCTGTAGGCGAAGTCGAGGAAGTCGCCGATCTGCTCGGCGTGCCCGTTCTGCTTGAAGCCCATCATCCAGTCGGCGACGCCCATGGAGGCCCTGGCCCTGCCGGTGCGGCCCGGCATCGGCACCGTGCCGAACTCCACGCCCTTCCTGGCCGCCTGCTGGATGAGCGTGGGGTGCCCGTTGACCATGCCGACCTGGCCGTCGGCGAACGCGGCGAACGCGGCGGCGCGGTTGAGCTTGCCCGGGGCGACCGGGCCGGTCAGGCCCTTGTCCACCAGTTCGTCCTTGAGCCAGGTGAAGGTCTCGACGTTGGGGGCGGAGTCGATGGTGTAGGTGCCGACGTCGTCGGTGTAGCCGCTGCCGCCGTTGCCGCCGCCGAGCAGCCACTGCATGGTCTCGGCCTGGGCCTCCTCGGGGCCGAGCGGCAGCGCGTACGGGTACTTCACGCCCTGTGCCTTGAGCGCCGTGGCGTCGGCGGCCAGCTGATCCCAGGTGGTGGGCGCCGTGAGGTGGGCCTTGGCGAACAGGGTCTTGTTGTAGAAGAGCACGCGCGTGGAGGCGGCGAACGGGATGCCGTACTGCGCGTGCTTCCACTGGCCGGCGTCGGAGAGCGGGGAGAGGAAGTCCGCCTGGGTGCGTATGGAGAGCAGGTCGGAGGCCGGGTAGAGCTTGCCGGCTGCGGCGTAGTCGGCGTAGGCGCCGATCTGGGCCATGTCCGGGGCGTGGCCGGCGTCGACCATCTCCTTGACCTTGCGGTCGACGTCGTTCCAGGAGTAGACGCTGACCTCGACCTTCACGTCCGAGTGCTGCTTCTCGTACTCCTTGGCCAGGGCGTCCCAGTACTTCCTGGAGCTGTTGGCGGCGGAGTCGCCGTAGTCGGCGGCGACGAGCCGGAGGGTCACGTCGGAGGAGCCCGTGCTCCCGCAGCCGCCGAGGACCGCCGTCATGCCCAGTGCGGACACCACCGCGATCGTTCCTGCCGTACGCCGACGCACGTTCAAAGCCCCAACCCTGCTGTCTGACGGTTCAATATGTGGACACGTAAGGTCTACACCACGTGAGTGGACTAGACCTCTCCTGGGTGGGAGGGTCACACTAGCCCCGTGGTGAGACATGTCATCGCCCTCGACGTGGGCGGTACCGGGATGAAGGCCGCCCTCGTCGGCGACGACGGCGCGCTGCTGCACCGCGCCCGCCGCGCCACCGGCCGTGAGCGCGGCCCCGAGGCGGTGCTCGCGGGCATCCTCGACTTCGCCGCCGAGCTGCGCGCGTACGGCGTCGAGCACTACGGCGAGCCCGCCGGCGCGGCCGGCATCGCCGTCCCCGGCATCGTCGACGAGGCGACCGGCACCGCCGTCTACGCCGCCAACCTGGGCTGGCGGGACGTACCCCTGCGGGCCCTGCTCGCCGACCGGCTCGGGGTGCCCGTCGCCCTCGGCCACGACGTCCGCACCGGCGGCCTCGCGGAGGGCCGGATCGGCGCGGGCCGGGGCGCGGACCGGTTCCTGTTCGTGCCGCTGGGCACCGGGATCGCCGGTGCCATCGGCATCGACGGCCGGGTGGAGGCAGGCGCGCACGGCTTCGCGGGCGAGATCGGCCACATCGTCGTACGCCCCGCGGGCGCGGTCTGCCCCTGCGGGCAGCGCGGCTGCCTGGAGCGGTACGCCTCCGCGTCCGCCGTCAGCGAGGCATGGGCGGCGGCCTGCGGCGACCCCGGGGCGGACGCGGCGGACTGCGCCGAGGCCGTCGCGTCCGGCGACCCGAACGCCGTCCGGGTCTGGCAGGAGGCGGTGGACGCGCTCGCCGACGGGCTGGTCACCGCCCTCACCCTGCTGGACCCCCGCACGCTGATCATCGGTGGCGGGCTGGCCGAGGCGGGGGAAGTGTTGTTCCGGCCCCTGCGGGACGCCGTCCGGCACCGGGTCACCTTCCAGAAACTGCCGACGATCGTCCCGGCGGCGCTGGGCGACACGGCCGGCTGCCTCGGCGCGGGGCTCCTCGCGCAGGACCTGCTGACGGCCACTTCTACGACTCCGGAGGTAAGCACCTGATGGCAACCGAGCGGGAAACTCCGGACAGGTACGGCGCCCCGTCAGGGGCGCGGGGCACCGCGCGCTCGACCCCCACCGGCCCGCAACTGCTCACCGGCGCGAACGTGGTGCTCCCCACCGGAACGGTGCGCAACGGCCGGCTGGCGATCGAGGGCAGGCGCATCACCAGCACCCCGCCGGCCGACGCCCGACCGATCGACGTCACCGGCCACTGGCTCGTCCCCGGCTTCGTGGACATCCACAACCACGGCGGGGGCGGAGCCTCCTTCTCCGGCACCGCCGAGCAGATCCTCACCGCCGTCCACACGCACCGCGTCCACGGCACCACCACCCTCGTCGCCTCCACCGTCACCGACGAGATGGACCTGCTGGTGCGTCAGGCCGGCCTGCTGAGCGAGCTGGCCGAGCAGGGCGACATCGCGGGCATCCACTTCGAGGGGCCGTTCATCTCCCCGTGCCGCAAGGGCGCGCACTCCGAGAAGCTGCTGCGCGACCCGGACCCGGCCGAGGTCCGCAAGCTGATCGACGCGGCGCGCGGCAAGGCGAAGATGGTCACCCTCGCGACCGAGCTGCCGGGCGGCATCGACTCCGTACGGCTGCTCGTCGAGCACGGCGTGCTCGCGGCGATCGGGCACACCGACGCCGGCTACGAGCAGACGGTCGAGGCGATCGACGCGGGCGCCACCGTCGCCACCCACCTCTTCAACGCCATGCCCGCCCTGAACCACCGCGCGCCCGGCCCGATCGCCGCCCTGCTGGAGGACGAGCGGGTCACGGTCGAGCTGATCAACGACGGCGTCCATCTGCACCCGGCCGCGCTGGAGCTGGCGTTCCGTCACGCGGGCGCGGACCGGGTGGCGTTCATCACCGACGCGATGGACGCGGCCGGCATCGGTGACGGGCGCTACATGCTCGGCCCGCTGGAGGTCGAGGTCAGCGAGGGCGTGGCCCGGCTGGTGGAGGGCGGTTCGATCGCGGGCTCCACGCTGACGCTGGACCGCGCGTTCCAGCGGGCGGTGACCGTCGACAAGCTGTCGGTGGAGGACGCCGTGACCGCCCTGTCGGCCAACCCGGCCCGGCTGCTCGGTCTCTCCGACCGGGTCGGGTCGCTGGAGCCCGGCAAGGACGCCGACCTGGTCCTGCTGGACGCGGACTTCGCGCTGAAGGGCGTGATGCGGCAGGGCGAATGGGTGGTAGCGCCCCAACTGCCCTGATCCGTACCGACGTCGAGGAGACGGAGGCCGACCCGCGCACTGGGCCGACCGCCGTCTCTTTGGCATGATCGGGACCCCGGAAAACCGAGACAGCCGCACGGACTTCGAGGGAGGTCGGCCCGGGTGATCCTCACGGTCACGCTGAACACCGCTCTCGACATCACCTATCGCGTACGGTCGCTGCGACCGCACGCGACGCACCGCGTCTCCGAGGTGGCCGAGCGGCCCGGCGGCAAGGGCGTGAACGTGGCCCGGGTCCTGGCCGCGCTCGGCCAGGACGTGACGGTCACCGGCTTCGCGGGCGGCGGGACGGGCCGGGCGGTGCGCGACGGGCTGACCGGCACGCCCGGCCTGACGGACGCGCTGGTGCCGGTCTCCGGGGCGACCCGGCGCACGATAGCCGTGGTCGACGAGCGGTCAGGTGACACGACCCAGCTGAACGAGCCCGGCCCGCAGATCGAGCCGGCCGAGTGGGGCGCCTTCCTCGACCGTTACGAGGAACTGCTGGGCGGCGCCTCGGCGGTGGCCCTGTGCGGGAGCCTGCCCCCGGGGGTGCCGGTCGGCGCGTACGCGAAGCTGGTCCGGCTGGCCCGTGCGCAGGGTGTCCCCGTCCTGCTGGACACCAGCGGTGAGCCCCTGCGCCGCGGGGTGGCGGCCCGCCCGGACATCATCAAGCCCAACGCCGACGAACTGGCCGAACTCACCGGCTCCCACGACCCGCTGCGCGCCACCCAGGACGCCCGGCGCCGCGGCGCCCACGCGGTGGTCGCCTCCCTCGGCGCGGACGGCCTGCTCGCCGTCACCCCCGACGGCCGCTGGCGCGCCACTCCGCCGGCCCCCGCATTCGGCAACCCCACCGGCGCCGGCGACTCGGCGGTGGCGGGCCTGCTGTCCGGCCTGGTGGAACACCTCTGCTGGCCGGACCGCCTCACCCGCGCGGTCGCCTTGTCGGCGGCCACCGTGCGGTCCCCGACAGCGGGCGAGTTCGACCGCGCGGCGTACGAGGAGCTGCGGGGACGGGTGACGGTGACCGGAGTGGTCAGCGCGGCCTAGCTGTCCTTCTTTACCTGTCCCGGCTTCAGCTTGACGTTGCTGATCAGGACGTTGCACTTGTCGCCGGAACCGCAGGAGATGGAGATCGTGTTGGAGCCCTGTTTCAGGGTCGGCCACACGTAGGAGCGGGTCCAGCCATTGGCGAAGTCGCCGTCCTTGGCGTGCCGGTAGTTCTCTAGGCCCAGCTTGCTGCCGAACGGGGTGCCATTGACGGTGACCGACATCGACTGGTCGTCACCGGCCGCGCTGTAGTAGACGAACAGGGTGTACGGACCGTCCGACGGGGCGTTGACGTTCCAGCTGACCGAGGCACCGGGCTGGTTCAGCCCCGTCACATAGCTGCCGTCGGAGGAGGTCGCTCCCTTGACTTCCGAAGCCGTCGACGCACCGCCGGCCGGTGTGAGGGCCGAGGCGTCGGACTGCATCGAGTCGCTCGTCGCCGAACCGCTGCCCGACGGGCTCGGGCTGCTGGTCTGGGACTGGGTCGGGGTGGAGCCGGCCTCGTTGCCGGACTTGTCGTCGTCCGTGTTGCCGTTGATCATCGCGACGCCGATGCCGATGACGACCGCGGCGACCACCGCGATGGCGCCGATCAGCAGGCCCTTGGTGTTGGGGCCGCGGCGGCCGGGCGCCGGGGCCGCGGGGCGGCGGGAGGCCGGGGCACCGCCGGGCAGCGTCTCCGGTGCCTGGTAGTGGGCGTTCGGCTGGCCGTAGGCGCCCTGCTGGGGAACGCCCTGGCCGGCCTGCTGTGCGCCGTAGCTGCGCTCGCCGACCGTGCGCACCCTGCTGACCGAGTTCGGGTAGCCGTAACCGCCGGACGGCGGCTGGGCTCCCCGGGCCTGGCCGTCTGCGTACAGGTAGCCGAACGGGTCGTCGTCCTCGGGCGTGCTCGCGCCGTTGTCGCCGGGCGTCATCCCTTGGTACTCCTCAACAGGTGCGGGCGGATATGGTACGGGTTGGAATGGCGAGCCTACCCGCTCCCACTCGTCCAAACGGGTGACTCAGACCGCATCAACTCGCTGACCTGCGCTTCATCCAGCACGCCGGTGCTGTTTGGGACGAGATCGTTTCTCTATGTACATCCGCTCGTCAGCGGACTTCAGCACCTCGTCCGCCGTCATGCCGCAGTGTGCCCAGCCGATGCCGAAACTCGCGCCGACCCGGACGGCCCGGCCCTCGGCGCGGATCGGCTGGATGATCTCGTTGCGCAGCCGTACGGCGAGGTCCTGGGCGTCGGCCCGGCCGAGGCCGTCGGCGAGGATCACGAACTCGTCGCCGCCGAGCCGGGCGACCGTGTCGCCGTCCCGGACGCCGTTGCTCAGCCGCCGGGCGACCTCGATGAGCACGGCGTCGCCCGCGTTGTGCCCGAACCGGTCGTTGATCGACTTGAAGCCGTCGAGGTCGCAGAAGAGGACCGCGAGGCCCTTGGTGCCGTCGTCAGGGCCGTCCTCGGGGGCGACGGTGTGCACATGGTGGTCGTAGGCGTCGAAGCCCTCCGCACCCGGCGCGAAGTCGAAGCCGTGGCCTGCGGGGGTGTCGAAGGCGGGGTGGCCGTAGGCCGCGTCCAGGGACTCCAGCGCGTCGGCGTGGGCGGGGCGCCGGCAGAGCCGGGCGGACAGACGCGCGCGCAGTTCGGCGGAGTTGGGCAGGCCGGTCAGCGAGTCGTGGGAGGCGCGGTGGGCGAGCTGGAGCTCGCGCCGCTTGCGCTCCTCTATGTCCTCGACGTGGGTGAGGAGGAAGCGGGGGCCGTCCGCGGCGTCGGCGACGACGCTGTTGCGCAGGGACACCCAGACGTAGGTGCCGTCGCGGCGGCCCAGGCGCAGTTCCGCCCGGCCGCCCTCCGCGGAGGTCCGCAGCAGGGTGCCGACGTCCTCGGGGTGGACGAGGTCGGCGAAGGAGTAGCGGCGCATCGCGGAGGCGGGCCGGCCGAGCAGCCGGCACAGGGCGTCGTTGGTGCGCAGGATGCGGCCGTGCTGGTCGCCGCCCATCTCGGCGATGGCCATGCCGGAGGGGGCGTACTCGAAGGCCTGCCGGAAGGATTCCTCGCTGGCGCGCAGGGCCTGCTGCTCGCGTTCCAGGCGGACCAGGGCACGCTGCATGTTGGCGCGCAGGCGCGCGTTGCTGATCGCGATGGCGGCCTGGAAGGCGTACATCTGGAGGGCCTCGCGGCCCCAGGCGCCGGGACGGCGGCCGTTGCGCGGCCGGTCGACGGATATGACGCCGAGCAGTTCGCCGCAGGTGGAGCCCTGCACGCCGGGGGTGTACATGGGCGCGAAGAGCCGGTCGGCGGGGTGCCACTCGTCCTCGAAGCGCGGCTCGGGCCCGTCGGTGTACCACTGGGGGACGTCGTCGTCGTCGAGGACCCAGCCCTCGGTGTGCGGTATGAAGACGAGGTCGCCCCAGCGTTCGCCCATGTTCAGCCGCCGGTCCCAGGACTCGCGTGAGCCGGCCCGGCCGGTGATCAGGGCCTCGGCGGCGGAGTTGCCGGAGAAGGCGGCGACCACGAGATCGCCGTCCTGGCGGACCAGGTTGACGGCCGCCATCTCGTAGCCGAGGGCGGACACGGCGCCGTCCGCGACGGTTTGCAGTGTGTCCGCCAGGCTGCGTGCCGTGTTCATGTCGGCCATGACCTGGTGCAGCTGTCGCAGGGACGCAAGACGGACATACGGCTCCGACTCGGTCTCCATGCTCACCCTCCCCCCGAGACCTCGCAGCGAATCAAGGGTTGTGTCTGAACCTCTTCGTGGCTTCCCCGCCACTGAATCACAGCGCGAAGCCCACTCGGTACACAGGGTCAACAATTCCCACCCCTTGTGACTCAAGTCACAGGAGAACGTGAACAATTGAGTGGAGTTTCTGCGTTTGCCCTGTGCGTTTCCTGAACGCACAGCGTGTGCCTGTGCTCACATGATGCACGTATCCGGCCGGTCGACGCCTGGGTGCGCCGCTGGTCCTAGGACCCGGCTCGGGCGGAGGGCCGATGCGGGCCGCGCGGGGCGGAGACTAGCGTTTCCGGCGTGCTGAAGACTCCCTCCCCCACGACCCCCCTGCCTTCCGGGCATGCTGAGGGGGTGAGCAACGACGAGTTCCGGGCCGCCATGTCCCGGCTGGCCGCGGGCGTGGTCCTGGTGACCGCGCAGGAACCGCCGCTGGACCCGGACGACTCCGAGGCGCCGGGCGCGGAGGACGTCGGCATGACCGCCACCGCCTTCATGTCCGTCTCCCTCGACCCGCCGCTGGTCCTGGTCAGCCTGCGCACGGGCGCCCGCATGGACGACCTGCTCGACGAGCAGCCGCTGTGGGCGGTGTCGGTCCTCACCGAGAGCCAGCGGCACATCGCCGGCCGCTTCGCCATGAGGGGCCGCATCAGCGACCGGCTGCTCTTCGAGGACATCCCCTACGTCCGGGGCGAGGTCACCGGCGCCCCGCTGGTCGGCGGCGCGCTGGCCACCCTGGAGTGCCGGACCGAGCAGCGGGTGACCGCCGGGGACCACACCCTGGTCATCGGCCGTGTCCTCACCGCCCGGGTGCCGAGCGCCGAGGGGGGCCCGCTGATGTACTTCCGGGGGCGGTACCGGCAGTTGGGCTGAGCCGGGCACCGCCTCGCGGCCCCGTCGGGCCGAGCGGCGAATTCCGTGGCGGGCGGAGGGACCGCCTGCCTACGGTGCGCGGATGACACCACGTCTGGAAGAAGTGACCCCGGGGAACTTCGACACCGCCGTCGCCCTCCGCGTCCGCCCCGACCAGGAACACGCCGTCTCACCGGTCGTACGGTCCCTCGCCGAGGCGTACGTCCACCCCCGGGACGTCGCCTGGCCCCGCCTGATCGTCGACGACGGCCGCGTCGTCGGCTTCCTCATGGCCTTCTTCGACATCGACTGGCACGGTGACGGCGGCGTGCACCGCTCCGGGCTGTGGCGGCTGAACGTCGCCGCCGGCGAGCAGGGCAGGGGCTACGGCCGCTTCGCCGTCGACGCCGTGGCCGGCGAGATCCGCCGCCGGGGCGGCACGGAGCTGTACGTCTGCTGGCACCCCGGCCCGCACGGCCCCGAGGAGTTCTACCTCCGCCTGGGCTTCCGGAAGAACGGGGAGACGAGCGGGGACCAGACGGTGGGGGTGCTGGACCTGTCCTGAGCCAGGCCCCGTCCCGAGCCGGAGCTCCTCGACGGTGAGGTCCGCCAGCCGGGCGGGTTCGGTGATGATGTCGATCACCGAGATGCGGCCGGCGACGAAGGCGAAGGCCAGGACCCGCTCCGGGCGCCCGTCGGCGAACACGGCCAGGCCGGTCGCCCCGTCGACCAGCACCGGACGCGCGACGCGCGCCAGATGGGCGAAGCTCGCCGCGGCGGCGGCGACGCGGGCCGCACCGCTGTTCACACCGGCCTCGGTACGGGCCTCCACCTCGGGGTCGAGCACCTCCAGCAGCCCGTCGAAGTCGCCGTTCCGCGCGGCGGCCAGGAAGGCGTCCACCACCTCCCGCTGCCGGGCCAGGTCGGCCTCCGGCGCCCGCACGCCCCGCACCCGGCGCCGGGCCCGGCTGGCGAGCTGCCGCGCCGCGGCCGGGCTGCGGCCGAGGATGCCGCCGATCTCCTCGAAGGGCACCCCGAACAGGTCGTGCAGCACGAAGGCGAGCCGCTCGGCCGGGGAGAGCGTGTCCAGGACGACGAGGAGGGCCGGCCCGACCGAGTCGGCGAGCAGGGCGTCGCGCACCGGGTCCGGCTCGGCGGAGGGCGCCGGGTGCCAGGTCTCCAGCGGCTGCTCGCCCCGCGAGCGGCGGGAGCGGAGCATGTCGAGGCAGACCCGGCCGACGACGGTCGTCAGCCAGCCGCCGAGGTTCTCCACCTCGCCGGTGTCGGACCGGCTCAGCCGGAACCACGCCTCCTGGACGGCGTCCTCGGCCTCGGCGGCGGAGCCGAGCATCCGGTGGGCGACGGCCCGCAGATGACCCCGGTGGGCCTCGAAGCGCTCGGCGAGAAATGCGTGGTCGGTCATGGGTGGCTGCGGCCTCTCCGTCGTCGCCCCCGGCGGTCGCGAGAGCTCCTGCACGCCCTGACGAGAGGGAGCCGGCAGATGTGACAGGGCGCGGGTCCTGTCTGCCTAACCCCAGTCCCGGCCCGATCGGCCCCGCTTGGTCTCCGCGCGCTGCTTCTTCTCCCGCAGCCGGCGTTCGTTGATGCCGCGCGGGATGCGGGTCGGCTTGCGGGGCTTGGGCGGCGGCGCGGTGGCCTCCGCGAGGAGCGCGGCGAGGCGTACGGCGGCGGCCTCCCGGTTGCGCCACTGGGAGCGGTGCTCCGAGGCCCGTACGGACACCACCCCGTCGACGAGGCGGCCGGCCAGCCGCCGCAGCGCCCGCTCCTTCCACACCGGAGGGAGCGCCTCCGTGCGGGCGAGGTCGAAGCGCAGCTCGACCTGCGAGTCGCTGGTGTTGACGTGCTGTCCACCGGGCCCTGACGACCTGGAGAAACGCCACATCAGCTCGGCCTCGGGAAGCGAGACGGAGCCACGGATGAGGTAGGGCCCGGACATGTCTTTCATGTTCCCGGCCCGGCCCGCCTCACGTCACCTTGATTTCCGGTTCGGTAAAAAAGGTAAAGGGATCCGGAACCACGGGGACCCCCCTCGACGTTGTCCCCGGTGACGGTAGCTTCGTCGGCACAGAGTGCACCGATATGCACGGGATATCTAAGGAAGGGACTCCCAACATGGCTGTAAGCCTGTCCAAGGGTGGCAACGTCTCGCTCACCAAGGAGGCTCCGGGCCTGACCGCCGTCACCGTGGGCCTCGGCTGGGACGTCCGCACCACGACCGGCACCGACTTCGACCTGGACGCCTCCGCCATCGCGGTGAACCCCCAGGGCAGGGTCTACTCGGACGCCCACTTCGTCTTCTTCAACAACAAGCAGACCCCGGACAACTCGATCGTCCACACGGGCGACAACCGCACGGGCGAGGGCGCCGGCGACGACGAGGCGATCAACGTCAACCTGGCCGCGCTCCCGGCCGACATCGAGAAGGTCGTCTTCCCGGTCTCCATCTACGACGCCGAGAACCGCGGCCAGAACTTCGGCCAGGTCCGCAACGCCTACATCCGCATCGTCAACCAGGCGGGCGGCGCCGAGATCGCGCGCTACGACCTGTCCGAGGACGCGGCCACCGAGACGGCCATGATCTTCGGCGAGCTGTACCGCAACGGCGCGGAGTGGAAGTTCCGCGCGGTCGGCCAGGGCTACGCCTCGGGCCTGGTCGGCATCGCCCAGGACTTCGGCGTGAACGTCTGACGGACTCGGTCGTGCGAGAGGCCCCCGGCTCGCAGCCGGGGGCCCTCCTCACCGCACCCGGGGGAAGCGGGCCTGGAGGGTCCAGATCGCCGGGTTCTCCCCCAGGTCCTCGTGGAGGTCGACGAGGTCCGCGAGCAGGTCGTGCAGGAAGTCGCGGGCCTCGCGGCGCAGTTCGGCGTGGGAGAAGGTCAGCGGGGACTCCTCGGCCGGCATCCAGTCGGCGGCGATGTCGACCCAGCCGAAGCGGCGCTCGAAGAGCATGCGGTCGGTGGACTCGGTGAAGTCCAGTTCCGCCCGCTGCGGGCGGGCGGCGCGGGAGCCCATCGGGTCCTGGTCCAGCCGTTCCACGATGTCGCACAGCGCCCACGCGAAGTCCAGCACCGGCACCCATCCCCAGGCTGTGGACAGCTCCCGGTCGGACTCGGTGTCCGCGAGGTAGACGTCCCCGCAGAACAGGTCGTACCGCAGCGCGTGGACGTCCGCGCGGCGGTAGTCGGTCTGCGGGGGGTCGGGGAACCGGTTGGAGAGGGCGTAGCCGATGTCGAGCACGCAGGAGATGGTGTCACGCCACCCCACCCGACCTCTCCCACGGCCCAGCGAACCGAGGTCGACCCGACCTCGCCTCCAGACCAGCGGGCCCTGCCGGCCCCGGCCCCGCTTCCGGGCAACGGCCCTGCCGAGCCGCCCTCGCCTTCGACGCGGCGGACCCTGTCCGTGACGGTCCCGCGTGCCTAAGATCGCTGGCATGTCCGGATCCGCGCGCCTTGTCCCGGCCCTCTGCGCGCTCCTCGGCCTCGCCCTCACCGGCACCGCGTGCGACGGTGGCGTGCGGGGTGTCCCGGGCGGCTCCGGGGTGCGCGACCCGTACTTCCCGAAGGCCGGCAACGGCGGCTACGACGTCGGCCACTACGCCCTCACCCTGGACTACACCCCGGCCACCCGCCGGCTCACCGGCACGGCCGTCATCACCGCCCGCGCCACCCGGGACCTGCCCGCCTTCGACCTCGACCTCGCCGGGCTGCGCGTCGACTCGGTCACCGTCGAGGGCGAGGACGCCCGCTGGAACCGCGCCGGACAGGAACTCACCGTCCGCCCGCACGACGACCTCACCCGGGGCGAGACGTTCCGCACCACCGTCCGCTACTCGGGCACCCCGCGCACCCTCACCGACCCCGACGGCTCCGAGGAGGGCTGGCTGCCCACCGCCGACGGCGCCCTCGCCCTCGGCGAACCCGTCGGTTCCATGGCCTGGTTCCCCGGCAACCACCACCCCTGCGACAAGGCGGCGTACGACATCACGGTCACCGTCCCGAAGGGCCTCCAGGCGATCTCCAACGGCGAGCTGACGGAACAGAGCACGAAGGGCGGCCGTACCGCGTACCACTGGCACACCGACCGGCCCATGGCGAGCTATGTCGCCACCGTCGCCATCGGCCACTACGACATCACCCGCGGCACCGGCCCGCACGGTCTGCCCGTCCTCACCGCCGTCGATCCCACCCAGGCCAAGGCGAGCGCCAAGGTGCTCGCGAAGCTCCCGGAGATCCTGGACTGGGAGGAGTACAACTTCGGGCCCTACCCCTTCTCCTCGGCCGGCGCGATCGTCGACCGCCCGCACGACGCCGGCTACGCCCTGGAGACCCAGAACCGGCCCGTCTTCCCCGCCGACCAGCTCAGCACCTCGATCCTCGTGCACGAACTCGCCCACCAGTGGTACGGCGACTCGGTCACCCCCCGGTCCTGGCGGGACATGTGGCTGGGCGAGGGATTCGCGACGTACGCGGAGTGGCTGTACCAGGAGGACCACGGCGGGCCCACCGCCCAGCAGACGTTCACCCGCCTGTACGAGGGCGACCGCGAGGACATCTGGGCCTTCCCGCCGGCGAAGCAGTCGGATGCCGCGCACATCTCCGGCAGCCCGGTCTACGAGCGCGGCGCGATGGTCCTGCACAAGATCCGCCAGAAGGCCGGCGACGACACCTTCTACGCCATCCTCCAGGGCTGGGCCGCCGCCCGCCGCCACGCCACCGCGAGCACCGCCGACTTCACCGCGTACGTCGAGAAGAAGGTCCCGGACCAGGACTTCGGCGGGATCTGGAAGGACTGGCTGTACGGCGACGGCAAGCCGGGCCACCCGTGAGGAGGGGCACAGAGGGGCCACAGGGGATGCACAGATACGCGGCGGGCGAGGAGAGAGTGACACCGGAACCCGTCTGTTTGACAGAGCGCCGTCAAGAATTTACGTGGTCGTATCCGGATACCATGCTGCGGAATCCGTTATACGGACATGGGATCCAGCCTCAACCTCCTTCTGTTCCAGCGCACTTGAGGCGTGGAACGTCACACCCGGCTCCACCGGCGCGGGGCGAGGATGCCGTCGGCGGCGTGCGCGGCGGCGAGCTGGACGAGTTGGACAAGCTGGACGAGCCCAGGAATCGATGACGCCGGTCACATGACCCGGATGCCCATCGACGCCGCCAGCACCGGGGCCAGGTCCAGCAGTTGGCCCGTGCTGATCACCGCGCCGGAGAGCCGGTCCAGGCCCCGGGTGATCTCCAGCGGAGCGGCCCCGCGCAGATCGACGTCCGTCAGGGTCGCCCCGCCGAAGTCGGCCCCCTTCAGGGCGCAGTCGGTGAACTCCACCCGCTCCAGGCGCGCGCCCGCGAAGTCCGGCTCGACCAGGACGCAGGACTCGAAGACGACGTCCTTGAGGCGGGCCTCGCGCAGGTTCAGGTAGTCGATCTTGCCGCCCCGGATCACGACTCTCTCCAGCACGGCGCCGTGCAGCTGCGTACCGCCCAGACGCGCGTCGACCAGCTCGACGTCTCTGAGCGTGGCCTCGGCCAACCGCGTCCCGACCCCGCGCAGTCCGGTCAGCACCGAGTCCAGCACCCGGGCCCGGCCCAGCGCCGTCTCGTCCAGCGCGCAGCCCGTCAGCGCGCAGTCCATGAACCGGGCACCCGCGCCGTCCTGCCCGGTCAGGTCGCAGTCCCGGAACTCCAGCCCGTCGTAGTCGCCGTCCGGCTCCAACTCCGCCTCGGCCCACGGCTCCAGGGGCGGCAGCCGCACCTCCGGCCGCCGCGCGCCCTTCACCCCTGCCGCACCCGCACCCGCCGCTCGCCTCACCATGTCCCCCATGCTGCACCCCGCCACTGACAATCCGCCCCGAGCTGGGCGGACACGCGGGATGTCACACGAAGCGGGGCGCCGGCCGTCGTACTCCCGAGCAGGCGCACCGACCCCAGGGAGAACCATGCACAAGCCCGCGCACCACATCACCGTCATCGGCGGCGGCTTCGCCGGACTCACCGCCGCGATCACGGCCGCCGAGGCCGGCGCCCAGGTCACCGTGTACGAGGCCCACGGCACCCTGGGCGGGCGGGCCCGGACGGCACAGGGGCCGTACCGGACCAACGAGGGCCCGCACGCGCTCTACGCCGGCGGCCCGCACTGGGCCTGGCTCAGGCAGCGGGACCTGATCGGCCCGCTCGCCGCGCTGCCGCCCCTGGAGGCCGCCCGGCTGCGGCTGCGCCACCACGGAGTGCTGCGCCGCACCCCGCCCTTCGCCATGCTCAAGCTGCTGCGGCGCCGGGTCGGCCCGGCCCCCGTCGACGCCGACTTCCTCGGCTGGGCGACCGGGATCGCCGGGGAGGAGGGCGCCCGCGCGGCGGCGCACTACGCGGCGGTGGCGCTGTTCCACCACGACCCGGGCGGCCTGTCCGCCGCCTTCGTCCACGAGCGGCTGCGCCGGGCCGCCAAGCTGCCGCCGGAGGCGCACTATCCGCGCGGCGGCTGGGGCGGGGTCGTCGGCCGGATGGCCGCGCGGGCCTGGAACATGGGCGTGCGGATCGAGACCGGGGCCCGGGTGGACGAGCTGCCGGAGGACACCCCGGTGGTCGTCGCCACCGGCCTGCCCGCCGCCCGGCGGCTGCTCCGCGACGACGCGCTGGAGTGGCCGAGCGGCCGTACCGTCCTCCTCGACCTCGCCGTGCGCACCCGGCGCGGGGACGCCTTCGCCGTCTCCGACCTGGACGCGCCCGGCTGGATCGAGCGCTTCACCGCACAGGACCCGTCCCTCGCGCCGGCCGGGGAGCAGCTGATCCAGGGGCAGTTCCCGATCGGGCCCGGCCAGGCCCGGACCGACGGCGTGGCCCGCGCCGAGCGCCTGCTCGACCTGGGGTTTCGGGGGTGGCGTGAGCGGGTGACCTGGCGGCGGGAGGCCGTGGCGGACGGCCGTACGGGGGCCGTGGACCTGCCGGGCCGCAGCTGGCGGGACCGGCCCGCCGTGGACCGCGGCGACGGGGTCTACCTCGTCGGCGACCAGGTGGCGGCCCCGGGCGTGCTCGCGGAGGTGTCCTTCAACAGCGCGGTGACGGCGGTGTCCCTGATCCTCGGCCGGCCCGCCCTTGACCTCAAGCGCGCTTGAGGTCCGAGGGTGGGGATCACACCGCGCCTCGTCTCCCTGGGGGTCCCATGCACGCCGTCCGCCTGTACGCCTTCGGTCCGGCCGAGAACCTGACCTACGAGGAGCTCCCGGACCCCGTCCCGGGCCCCGGCCAGGTGCGGATCGCGGTCGCCGCGGCCGGCGTGCACCTGCTCGACGCGGCCCTGCGGGAGGGCCACCAGGGCCCGCTGCCCGAACCGCCCCGCCTGCCGACCGTGCCCGGCCGGGAGGTCGCGGGGGTCGTGGACGCGCTCGGCGACGGCGTGGACGGCCTGTGGCTCGGCCGGCGGGTGGTGGCCCACCTGGGCTTCGCGCCCGG
Organism: Streptomyces canarius; assembly: GCF_014650735.1. Taxonomy (NCBI): domain Bacteria; kingdom Bacillati; phylum Actinomycetota; class Actinomycetes; order Kitasatosporales; family Streptomycetaceae; genus Streptomyces; species Streptomyces canarius. Next base: position 21,316 of record NZ_BMVN01000006.1, on the reverse strand, counting down.
CGGGTACGCCGAACTCGCCGTCACCGAGGTCGAGCGCCTGCACGACATCCCGGAGAACCTGGACTTCGCCGCCGCCGTCGCCATGATCGGCACGGGCCGTACGGCGCTGGGCATCGCGCAGTTCGCCGAGCCGGGACCGGACGACGTGGTGGTCGTACCGGCCGCGGCCGGCGGCATCGGCACCCTGCTCGTGCAGCACGCCGAGAACGCCGGGGCGACCGTGATCGGGCTCGCGGGCGGCCCGGAGAAGACCGCCCGCGTCCGGGCCGCCGGCGCCGACCTCGCCGTCGACTACACCGCACCGGACTGGCCCGCCAAGGTCCGCGCCCACCTGGGCGGCCGGCCCGCCTCCCTCGTCTACGACGGCGTGGGAGGCCAGGCCGCCCGGGAGGCCGTCGCCCTGCTCGGCCCCGGCGGCCGGCACCTGGTGTTCGGCTGGTCGGCGGAGGGCATCGGGCAGGGCCAGGGGTACCACGTCGAGGGCGTCTCGGAGTCCGTGCTCGGCCCGGCGATGCTGGAGCGCGCCGGCGGCCTGCGCGCGCTGGAACTGCGCGCGCTCGAAGAGGCCGCCCGGGGCCGGCTGCGCCCGGCCGTCACCCGCTTCCCCCTCGCGGAGGCAGCCGCCGCGCACCGGGCACTGGAGGGACGGGACACGATCGGCAAGGTCGTGCTGGAACCCTGACGGACGGCGACCGGGGCGGCGGGGCACTGCGGAGTGCGACGTGGCGCGGCGGTACGGCGCACGGCGCGGTTCGTCGTCCCGGGCGGGCGCCCGCTCGCCGCCCGCACCGCGGAGCCGCACACCGGTCCAGCCCCGCGCCTTCGGACACGCTGCGGCTCGCCGGCCCAAGGGGCGCGGGAACTGCGCGACCGGCCACGGACGGCCCGGAGCCGCCGGACCACCGCCGCCACGACCCCCACCACCGCGGCCCCGGCCACCTGGGGCGCCACCGCCGTGACCGGTGTCAGCCGGCCGAGCCCAGCGCGGTCAGGGACTCGTCCGTGAGCCGGTACACCGTCCACTCGTCCTGCGGCCGGGCGCCCAGCGCCTCGTAGAAACCGATCGCCGGCCGGTTCCAGTTCAGTACGGACCACTCCAGCCGCTCGTACCCGCGCTCCCCGCAGATCCGTGCCAGCTCGGCCAGCAGCGCCCGCCCGTGGCCGCCGCCGCGCGCCTCCGGGCGGACGTACAGGTCCTCCAGATAGATGCCGTGCACCCCGCGCCAGGTGGAGAAGTTGAGGAACCACAGCGCGAACCCGACCGGCTCCCCGCTCGCCTCGTCCACCGCCATGTGCGCGAACGCGGCCGGCCGTTCCCCGAACAGCGCCTCCCGCAACTGCGCCTCGCTCGCCCGGGCCTCCTCGGGCGCCTTCTCGTACTCGGCCAGCTCACGGACCATGCTGTGGATGACGGGGACGTCGTCGGGGGTCGCGGTACGAATCATGCCGCGAGGGTAACCGGCCCGCGGACCGGGCCTCAGTGCCGTCCCGCCACCCGGTCGGCCACCTTCGCCAGGCGCGAGGACTCCGTGCCCGGGTGGAGGCGTTCGCGCTGGTCGGCGGCGCGGTAGGTGGCGTACATGCCCTGGACGCCCAGCCAGCGCAAGGGTTCCGGCTCCCACTTGCGGACCTTGTGGTCCACCCAGGGCAGGTCCGTCAGCTCGGTCGGCCCGCCCTGCCCGGAGTCCCGCTGCACCAGGTCGCGCAGGGTGCGGGCGGCCAGGTTGGTGGTGGCGACGCCGGAGCCGACGTAGCCGCCCGCCCAGCCGAGGCCGGTGGAGCGGTCGAGCGTCACCGTGGCACACCAGTCGCGCGGCACCCCGAGCACGCCCGACCAGGCGTGCTCGATCCGCACCCCGGCCAGGGACGGGAAGAAGCGGGTCAGGATCTCCCGCAGCGCCTCGACCGTCGCCGCCTGCGTCCGGCCGTCGTTGTCGGTGCGCGAACCGAAGCGGTACGGCACCCCGCGCCCGCCGAGCGCGATCCGGCCGTCCGCCGTGCGCTGGGCGTACATGTAGGCGTGCGCCATGTCGCCGAGGGTCTCCCGGCCCGACCAGCCGATCGCCGCCCACTGCTCCTCGGACAGCGGCTCGGTCGCGATCATCGAGGAGTTCATCGGCAGCCAGGTCCGCCGCTGCCCCTTGAGGGAGGCGGTGAAGCCCTCGGTGCAGCGCAGGACGTAGGGCGCGCGGACGGTGCCATAGGGGGTGACCGCGTGCTTGGGGCGGATCTCCGTCACCGGCGTCGACTCGTGGATGGTCACGCCGAGCGCCTCCACGGCCGCCGCGAGCCCCTTGACCAGCTTCACGGGGTGCAGCCGGGCCCCGTGCGGGGTCCAGGTGGAGCCGACCGCGTCCGCGATCCGGATCCGCTCGGCGGTCTCCCGGGCACCGTACAGCTCCCGGTCCTTCTCGCCGTACGACAGCTCGTGCTGGTGGAACGCCCTCAGCCGGGCCAGCTGCGCCGGAGTGGTGGCCACCTCCAGGACGCCGCCCCGGTGCACATCGGCGTCGATGCCCTCCGCCTCGGCGACCGCGATCACCTCGGCCACGGTGTCGTTCATCGCCCGCTGGAGCCGTACGGCGGCCTCGTGGCCGTGCAGCTTCGCGTACCGGTCCCGGCCCGCGATCCCGTTGTACAGCCAGCCGCCGTTGCGGCCGGAGGCGCCGTACCCGCAGAACTTCTGCTCCAGGACGGTGATGCGCAGGAAGGGGGCGGCCTTCTTCAGGTAGTACGCGGTCCACAGACCCGTGTAGCCGCCGCCCACGATCACGACGTCGGCGGACGCGTCCCCGGACAGCGGCTCCCGCACCGCCGGAAGGCCGTCGTCCGCGTACCAGAAGGAGATGCCACCGTTCACGACACTGCTCGCCGAGCTGCTCATGGCCGGGACGTTAACCCCTGAGCCCGGCCAGTGTCTCCTTCGGATTCCATGGTTTTCCGCGGCCCCTGGCCAGCGGATAGCAGGCCAGGCCGATCAGTACGGCGACGAGGTGACCGAAGTCGGTGAAGGTCGGCCCGGCGGCCAGCGGCAGCCCGAACACGGCCAGCACCGCCAGCAGGTACGCGTACCGCCAGGGCGCCGCGATCCGGTAGACCAGCACCGCCATCATCCCGGCCAGCGCGTAACTCACCCCGATGTCCAGGGTGTTCACCGCCGAGTGCGGGGCCATGTCCCGGCGGATCGCCTCCAGCAGCACCCCCTCGCTGATCAGCGAGGCCAGCACGTGCGCCAGCGCGCACACCGCCAGCCAGCGGACCGTGCCCAGCCAGCGCTCGGCCGGCGCGTGGAACACCGTGTACAGCAGGGCGTACGGCACCCAGTACCCGTTCTCGATCCACATCGCGCTGGCCACCAGCACCCGCACCGGATTGCGGGACAGCTCATGGATGTTCGTCGACCGCCGCCGCAGGAAGTGCTCCTCGAACTCCGGCGACATGTGGTGCAGCGCGACGGTCGTCACGAACAGGATGCCCAGCCACACGTACGTGCCGGGAGCACCGCGGACATACGCCCACACCCCGCTCAGGCCCCGGAGAATTCGCATGAGCCGATTCACGCACGCCGGTATCGTCCGCTTCGTGATCGACATCCCCGGCGAGTTGGCGCAGGCGCAGGAGACGTACAACGGCGCGGCGGGGCGGGCGTTCATCGCCGCGCTGCCGGACCTCGCGGCCGACTTCCTGCGCCGCTGGCGGCTCACGCTCGACGGGCCGTCGATGAACGGCGTCAGCGCCCTGGTCCTGCCGGTCGTCCGCGCCGACGGCCTCCGCGCGGTCCTCAAGCTCCAGTTGACGGACGAGGAGAGCGTGGGCGAACCGGCCGCCCTGCGCGTGTGGGACGGCGACGGGGCGGTACGGCTCCTGGACCACGACCCGGCCACCGGCACCATGCTCCTGGAGCGCCTGGACGAGTCCCGGATGCTCGCGGGCCTCGGCGACACCCGCGAGGCCGTCCTGGTCATCGCCCGGCTGCTGGCCCACCTCACGTCCTTCCCGGCCCCGCCCGGCCTGCGCCAGCTGGGCGACATCGCCGAGGCCATGCTGGAACGGACCCCGTGGGCGCTGGAGCGCGTCCCGGATCCCGCGGCCCGCCGGATCGTCGCCGACTGCGCCGCCGCCGTGCGCGAGGTCGTCCACGAGCCCGGCGACCGGCTGCTCCACTGGGACCTGCACGACGAGAACGTCCTCGCCGCCGACCGCGCCGACTGGCTCGCCATCGACCCCAAGCCGCTGGCCGGCGACCCCGGCTTCGAGCTGTGGCCCGCCCTGCACAACCGCTTCGACGCGGCCGAGGTCCGCTGGCGCTTCGACGCGATGACCGACGTCCTCGGCCTGGACCGCGCCCGGGCCCGCGCCTTACCTTCGGCCGCCTGCTCCAGAACGCCCTGTGGGACGTGAAGGACGGCCGCCCGGTCGAGGACCGCCAGCTGGAGATCGCCCGCCTGCTGGCGTGAGAGCCGCCTGGACCGACGGTGTCGCGGACGGGTCGGCTTCGACCAGGTCGGCCGGAAGCGCTCGGTGAGCTCCCCAAGCACCGCGAGCCTCGCCGGCGAAGCGGCCGGCCACGAACATGCGAGCGGCCTGGTACGAAGCCGTGGCGACCGTCGGCGGGTCGCCCTTCAGGCACCAGTCGGCGAAGTCCCGCGCCTGCCGCGCTCCGGCCGCCCCCCTAGGAGTAACCCCAGGTCAGCGCTTGTTTTCGAGAGCCCCCTGTCGGATTCGAACCGACGACCTTCGCTTTACAAGAGCGGCGCTCTGACCAGCTGAGCTAAGGAGGCGTGCACCTGGGTGCCCGTGCAGTGTACCCAGGTCTCGGGGCCGTCCCGTCGAGAATTTCCGCGAAGTTCACATGGGCCGGGCTACTGACAGATCGAATGAACGCCAGGTACTGTCCTGACCCAGTTCACTCGCGTGGACTACACCAACCACCTTCCTACAACGGATCGTCCGGCACGTTCCTGCCGGTAGAAGGGGGCCCATTCACCATGGCCACAGTCACGTTCGACAAGGCGACCCGCATCTACCCGGGTTCCACCAAGCCCGCCGTCGACGCACTCGACATCGCGATCGAGGACGGCGAGTTCCTCGTCCTGGTCGGCCCGTCCGGTTGCGGAAAGTCCACCTCCCTGCGGATGCTCGCGGGTCTGGAGGACGTCAACGGCGGCGCCATCCGCATCGGCGACCGCGACGTCACGCACCTGCCGCCCAAGGACCGGGACATCGCCATGGTGTTCCAGAACTACGCCCTCTACCCGCACATGACGGTCGCCGACAACATGGGCTTCGCGCTCAAGATCGCCGGTGTGAACAAGGCGGAGATCCGGCAGAAGGTCGAGGAGGCCGCCAAGATCCTCGACCTCACCGAGTACCTGGACCGCAAGCCGAAGGCGCTCTCCGGCGGTCAGCGCCAGCGTGTCGCCATGGGCCGCGCGATCGTCCGCGAGCCGCAGGTCTTCCTCATGGACGAGCCGCTGTCCAACCTGGACGCCAAGCTCCGCGTCTCCACCCGTACGCAGATCGCGTCCCTCCAGCGCCGCCTCGGCATCACCACCGTCTACGTCACCCACGACCAGGTCGAGGCCATGACGATGGGCGACCGCGTGGCCGTGCTCAAGGACGGCATCCTCCAGCAGGTCGACTCGCCGCGGAACATGTACGACAAGCCCGCGAACCTCTTCGTCGCCGGCTTCATCGGCTCCCCCGCGATGAACCTGATCGAGGTCCCGATCACCGACGGCGGCGTGAAGTTCGGCAACAGCGTCGTCCCGGTCAACCGGGACGCCCTGAAGGCCGCCGCCGACAAGGGCGACCGCACGGTGACCGTGGGCGTGCGCCCCGAGCACTTCGACGTGGTCGAGCACAACGGCTCCGTCGCCGCCTCCCTGTCCAAGGACGCCTCCGACGCCCCGGCCGGCCTCGCCGTCTCCGTGAATGTCGTCGAGGAGCTGGGTGCCGACGGCTACGTCTACGGCACCGCCGAGGTCGGCGGCGAGGTCAAGGACCTGGTCGTCCGTGTCAACGGCCGTCAGGTGCCCGAGAAGGGCTCCACGCTGCACGTCGTGCCGCGGCCGGGCGAGACCCACGTGTTCTCCACCTCCACCGGCGAGCGGCTGACCGACTGACGGCCGACGGCATCGGAAGGGCCCCGCGCGCTCGGCGTGCGGGGCCCTTCCCGTCGTCTCGTCGCCGGGTCCCGCCACGCCGCCCCGTCGTGGATCTTGCCGTGGGGCGCTCCGTCAACCCGTTACCCGGAAATCAGCGCCTTCTCATCCCCCATAAGAGTGACTCATTGTCTCCGCATCATCACGGGGCGCTACCCTCACACGCGTGAAGCACTCCACCACCCCACAGACACGACGCGGCCACCGGGGCGGCCCTGCCCGCCGGATCGGCCGCACTCTCGCCCTCGTCCTGCCCGTCGTCCTGGTGCTCTCCGGGACCCTCGCGGTCACCCGGGTCAACTGGACGGGGAGCCCCTCCAGCTCGGTGCTGGCCGCCTCCGACGTGTCGTCGGTGGAGGTCTCCGCCAAGAAGGTCACCCGCGCCCCGCAGGACGTGCTCCGCGACCAGCTGATGACCGAGTTGCAGCACAAGAACCCGGGGGCGGTCCTCACCCACCTCCAGCAGGCCGTCAACGGCCGCCCCTCGCTGGCCCGGCACTGCTCCTCCATCGCCCGCGCCCTCGGCAGGGCCGCGGTGCACCTCTACGGCGCCTCGCGCGCCCAGTCGTACGCCCGCCCGGTGTGCGACACGGCCTTCGCCTCGGGCGTCCTGGCCGCGCACAGCTGAGCCCCGGCGACAGCGGGCTGCCGGTGTGAACCGGGTAACGGCTCCTCAAGGAGCGGGTTGCCCCCGGCGCACCGCGGTGGGGTGCCACGTACAGTGCGGTCATGACCCATCCGAACGCCGCGTCGCGCCCCACACAAGCCGTGGTCCTGGCCGGTGGCCAGGGCTCCCGGCTGCGTCCGTACACCGACGACCGGCCCAAGCCGATGGTCGAGATCCCCGGTACGGGCACTCCGATCATCGGCCACCAGCTGACCTGGCTGGCCGAGGAAGGTGTAACGGACGTCGTGGTCTCCTGCGGCCACCTCGCCGACGTCCTGGAGAAGTGGCTGGACTCGGCCGACCTTCCCGTCTCCGTCACCACCGTCGTGGAGAGCGAGCCCCTCGGCCGCGGCGGCGGCCTGCGGTACGCGGCGGCCCGGCTGCCCCATCCCGACCGGTCCTGGTACGCCACGAACGGTGACATCTGGACGCGGTTCTCCCTGCGGGACATGGCCGACTTCCACGCCGAGCGGGACGCCGTGGCCACGCTGGCGCTCGCCCGGCCGCGGCTCCCGTGGGGAGCCGTGAAGACCGACGGGTTCGGGCACATCACCGACTTCATCGAGGCACCGCCGTCGACGTTCGAGATCAACGCGGGTGTCTACGTGTTCTCGCCGGAGTTCGCCTCCCTGCTGCCCGAGCGGGGGGACCACGAGCGGACCACGTTCCCCCGGCTGGCCCGGGAGAAGAAGCTGGCCGGGTTCCCCATTCCGCAGGGCGCGTACTGGCGGGCCATCGACACGGCGAAGGACCTGACGGAGGCGGCCAAGGAACTGGCGGCGCTCGGTCGCTGACAGGTCCCCGGGCCCCTGGGCGGGTCCACCGGCCCCCGGGTCCCCGAGATCGAAGAGGGCCCCGTACCGCTCCCGGTACGGGGCCCTGCGCTGTTCCGTCAGCCCAGCAGGCCGCCCACCAGGCCCGGCTGTCCCGTGGACGTACTGCTGCCGCCGCCTGTGGACGTGCCGCCGCCCGTCGTCGAGCCACCGGTGCTCGCGCCGCCGCCGCCCGTGCTCGTCGGGCCCGCCGTCGTGCTGGGCGCGCCACCCGTCGTCGGGGACGTCTGGCGGGGCGGGACCTGGCCCGTGGTGCCCTGGGTCTGGGTCGGGGCCGTGGTGGTACCGCCGGAGGTGGCCCGGCTCGCGCCCGGGGTCGTCGCCGCCCCCGAGGGGCTCGCGTCGGCCGTGGCGCCGCCGGTCGGGGAGCTGGACGCCGCCGGGGTCCTCTTGTGCCGCGTGCCGGGCTCCTGCGGGAGCGGGGAGCCGGGGAGCTGGTTGCGGGGCGCCTCGCCGGGGCCGGGGACGACCACGCGGCTGGAGTCGCGGACCGCACCGCCCAGCAGGGAGCCGATGAACAGGGTCAGACCGACCGTGACGGCCGTGATCAGCGCGCCGCGGCGCAGGACGTAGCGGCGCAGCTCCCAGATGTCGGCGCGGGGGCCGAGGCGGCGCCAGGCGCCGCCCGCGAGCCGGCCGTCCACGGAGTAGACGGGGGCGCCCGCGATGATCAGCGGGGACCAGGCGGCGAGGTAGATGATGTCCGGGGCGTCGTAGACCGGGACGGTCTTCCAGCTGACGGTGACGATCAGGGCGGCGGAGAGCATCGCGCCGACGACCGCGGCGACGCGCTGCCAGCAGCCCAGGATCGTCAGGACGCCGACGACGACCTGGAGGAAGGCGATGACCAGGCCGGAGCCGACCGGGTGGTGCAGGGCGAACTGGCGCAGCGGCTCGGCGACGTCCCAGGGGTGCAGCGTGTTGAGCCAGGTGACCATGGAGCCGCGCTTGCCGCCGTCGAAGTAGACGGGGTCGCACAGCTTGCCCATGCCGGCGTAGATGGAGATGAAGCCGAGGAAGATGCGCAGCGGGAGGAGGACGACGCCGAGGTTGAGCCGGCGGCCGGGGTAGTAGGCGTGCCGGGCCGGGTCGTCGCCCTGGCGCCTGGCGCGGCGCGGGGCGTCGGCGTCCGCGGCGAGGTCGGTGCCGGGGTCGGTGTCGGCCGGGTAGGTGTCGTACGGCTCGTGGTCGTCGGGGTAGGGAGGGTAGGCGGGGTCGTCGTAGGCGCCGGTGGCCGTGCGCATGTGCGGCAGGAGGCGGGTGCCGTCGGCGCCGGGGGCGGTGCGCTGGTGGCCGACGACGGGGGTCTCGACGGTCAGGTCGCGTTCGTCGTAGGTGTCGGCGTAGCCCGTCTGGACGCGCGGGATGACCTGGGTGGCGCCGGCCTCGGGCTCGTCGGCGTGGCGGACGCTGCTGCCCCGCACGGCCTGGAGGAGCCGGTGGGCGCCGGTGTCGTCGGGGGCGGACTTGCCGCTCCACACGACGGGGCGGCGGCGGCCGGTGGAGCCGGCCCGGCCCGCCGTGCCCACGACGGGCATCCGGGCGGTGTCCTGGGCGGCGCTCAGATGCCGGGCGATCCGCGGGGATTGGGTGCGCCTGGCCGCCGCGCCCAGCTGCACGCGGAAGCTGGCGTGATTGACGATGACCTGCGCCGGATCGCTCGGCACCTTCACCATGCTCAGCGCGGGAGCGTCGTCGAAGCCCGACGAACGGTCCCCCGTGGGTGTGCGGGGTGTTCTGGTGTCCACACTCATCTAACCGAGTGACGTGGCGTTAGGACACTGCTTTGACCGCCCGGATGTGTCCGGACCCCGTCAAAGCGGCCCCGAGCGCCATATGGCCGCCCGAATTACCCCGCGAGGGTGAACTTCCGGACGGGCGTTCAGGCCCGCCCGGACGGTTGTTCAGCTCCGCCTGCGGGCGGCCTCGTACAGCACGATCCCGGCGGCCACACCCGCGTTGAGCGACTCGGCACCGCCCGGCATCGGGATGCGGACGCGGAAGTCGCAGGTCTCGCCGACCAGGCGGGACAGGCCCTTGCCCTCGCTGCCGACCACGATGGCGACCGGGCCCCCCAGGGCCTCGAGGTCACCGAGTTCGACCTCGCCGTCCGCCGCCAGGCCGACCACCGTGAGGCCGGCCTTCTTGTAGGCCTCCAGGGTCCGGGTGAGGTTGGTGGCGCGGGCGACCGGCGTACGGGCGGCCGTACCGGCGGAGGTCTTCCAGGCGCCGGCGGTCATGCCGGCCGAGCGGCGCTCGGGCACGACCACGCCGTGGCCGCCGAAGGCGGAGACGGAACGGACGACGGCGCCGAGGTTGCGCGGGTCGGTGACCCCGTCCAGGGCCACGACCAGCGGGTCCTCGCCCTCGTCGGCCGCGGCGTCGAGCAGGTCCTCCGGATGCGCGTACTCGTACGGCGGGACCTGGAGGACCAGGCCCTGGTGGTTGAGGCCGTTCGTCATGCGGTCCAGCTCGGGACGCGGGGCCTCCATGAGGTTGATGCCACCGCGCTCGGCGACGAGCTGGAGGGCCTCGCGGACGCGCTCGTCGTTGTCGATGAACTGCTGGACGTAGAGGGTGGAAGCCGGGACGCCCTCGCGGAGCGCCTCGACGACCGGGTTGCGGCCCACCACCAGCTCGGAGGTGGACCTGCCGCCACCCCGGCGCTGCTGCGAGCGGCCCTGCACGCGGCGGGCCTTGGCCGCCGCGGCGCGCTGCTTGGCGTGCCCCTTGCGCATCTCGGCGGGCGGGGTCGGACCCTTGCCCTCCAGGCCCCGGCGCCGCTGGCCGCCACTGCCGACCTGCGCGCCCTTCTTGCCGGACATGCGACGGTTGTTCGCGGCCATGACCTACCTGTCTTCGTGAGCTTTCGTACGTACGTCTTATGCAGTGTGCCGCCCGGAGGGCCGGGCGGCACAATCGATCAAGCGGGCGCTAGCGCGGGCCGAGGCTCCAGCGCGGGCCCTGCGGGCTGTCCTCGATGGCCAGCCCGGCCTGGCCGAGCTGGTCGCGGATGGCGTCGGCGGTGGCCCAGTCCTTGCGGGCGCGGGCGGACTCGCGCTGGTCCAGGACGAGGCGTACGAGGCTGTCGACCACGCCGTTCAGGTCCTCGCCCCGGTCGCCGCCCTCGCCTACCCAGTGCGGGTCGAGCGGGTCGAGGCCGAGGACGCCGAGCATGGCCCGCACCTCGGCGAGCCGGGCGACGGCGGCCTCCTTGTCGTCGGCGGCCAGCGCGCTGTTGCCCTGCCGGACGGTGGTGTGCACGACGGCGAGGGCCTGCGGGACGCCCAGGTCGTCGTCCATCGCCTCGGCGAAGGCGGGCGGGACCTCGGCGGCCGGCTCGACCGTCTTGCCGGCCAGCTCGGTGACCCGCTGCACGAAGCCCTCGATCCGCCCGAACGCGGACTCGGCCTCGCGCAGGGACTCCTCGCTGTACTCGATCATCGAGCGGTAGTGCGGGGTGCCCAGGTAGTAGCGCAGCACGACGGGCCGCCACCGCTTGACCATCTCGCCGACCAGGACGCTGTTGCCGAGCGACTTGGACATCTTGTCGCCGGCCATGGTCACCCAGGCGTTGTGCACCCAGTACCGGGCGAAGTCGTCGCCGTAGGCCTTGGCCTGGGCGATCTCGTTCTCGTGGTGCGGGAAGATCAGGTCGAGGCCGCCGCCGTGGATGTCGAAGGCGCTGCCCAGGTACTTGTGCGCCATGGCGGAGCACTCCAGGTGCCAGCCGGGGCGGCCCGGTCCCCAGGGGGTCGGCCAGGTCGGCTCGCCCGGCTTCGCCGCCTTCCACATGGCGAAGTCACGCGGGTCCCGCTTGCCGGTCTCGCCCTCGCCGGACGGCTGGAGCAGGTTGTCCAGCTCCTGCCGGGACAGCTCCAGGTAGTGCGGGAAGGACCGTACGTCGAAGTAGACGTTGCCGTCGGCCTCGTAGGCGTGCCCGCGCTCGATGAGGCCCCGCATCATCTCGACCATCTCGGTGATGTGGCCGGTGGCGCGGGGCTCGTAGGTCGGCGGGAGGCAGCCGAGGGCGGCGTAGCCCTCGTTGAACGCGCGCTCGTTCTCGTACCCGATCGACCACCAGGGCCGGTTCTGCTCGCGGCTCTTGGTGATGATCTTGTCGTCGATGTCGGTGACGTTGCGGATGAACGTCACCTCGTAGCCGCGGTACGCGAACCAGCGGCGCATGATGTCGAAGTTGAGGCCCGAGCGGATGTGGCCGATGTGCGGTGCCGCCTGCACGGTGGCGCCACAGAGGTAGATCGAGACGCAGCCCGGCTTGAGCGGGGTGAAGTCACGGATCTGCCGGGCGCTGGTGTCGTACAGGCGAATAGTCACCACTCCAGAGTAGTGGGCCCCGGGCAGTGCCATGCGCCTTCCCACCAGGAAGCCGCCTCGCCGCGGGGCCGGGCCCCGCCACCGTCCACGGCAGGCCCAGCCCTCACCTCTACAACCGCCCGACCACCTTCCGCGGCCGGATCCGCACCACCACCCGCTCGGCGTCCTGGCCCGACGCCGGGTTACCGCACCCGACAGCGGGCTCCGCCCGCGGGCGGCGCAGTCCCCACCGCACAACCGCCTTCCACGGCCGGCACAACCCTCACCGACCGCCCCCGGCCGCCGTCACAACCGCCCGACCACCTTCCGCGGCCGGATCCGCACCACCACCCGCTCGGCGTCCTGGCCCGACGCCGGGTTGAAGTCGGCGTAGTCCTTGCCGGTGTACTTGCGGCTGAGTTCGTCGATGAGTTCCCGGCCGCCCTCGGTCGTGGTCTCGGCGGTGCCGCGGATCTCGGCGTACTCGTAGGGCTCGTCGGGGTTGAGGACGACGACCGTCACCCGGGGCTCGCGCTCCAGGTTGTGGTACTTGCGGCGGTCGACCGTCGTGGAGACCAGGAGGTCGTCGCCGTCGCGCTTCACCCAGACCGGGGACATCTGCGGGCTGCCGTCGGGCTGGACGGTGCCGAAGACGACGAACACCTTGCCGTCGAGCACGGACTTCAGGCGGTCGGACAGTACGGCGGACATGGGCACCCCTCCGGAGTACACGATCACTGGTGGTCGTGTGGGTACCCTGCCACGCCGTCAGCTCACGCGCACCACGAGTGCCGTGGCCACCGCCATCAGCCCCTCCTCGCGGCCCGGGAAGCCCAGCCCGTCCGTCGTGGCGCCGGAGACCGACACGGGCGCGCCGGCCGCCTCGGAGAGGATCTTCTGCGCCTCGTCGCGCCGCTTGCCGATCTTCGGGCGGGGCCCGATCACCTGGACGGCGACGTTGCCGACGGTGAAGCCCGCCGCGCGCACGATCCGGGCGGCCTCGGTGAGCAGGGTGACCCCGGACGCGCCGGACCACTCGGGGCGGCCGGTGCCGAAGTGCTGCCCCAGGTCACCGAGCCCGGCGGCGGAGAAGAGGGCGTTGCAGGCCGCGTGGGCGACGACGTCGGCGTCGGAGTGGCCGGCCAGGCCGGGCCCCTCGCCCTCCCACTTCAGGCCCGCGCACCACAGCTCGCGGCCCTCCTCGAAGGCGTGGATGTCGGTGCCGATGCCGACCTGGGGAAGCACGAAGCCGGCCTCAGAAGCCATCGGTCAGCCTCCTGCGGGCCAGGACCGCCTCGGCGAGGATCAGGTCGAGGGGGCGGGTGACCTTGAACGCCTCCTCGTGGCCGGGGACGGCCACGACGGGCAGCCCCAGCTGCTCCACCATGCTCGCGTCGTCGGTGACGTTCTCGGTGACGCTCTCGTGGGCGCGGACCAGGGTCGACCGGTCGAAGCCCTGCGGGGTCTGGACGGCCCGCAGCCGGGCCCGGTCAGGGGTGGCGACGACCGGTTCCGGGTCGTCGGCCACGGCCGCGGGCTCGACCTCCTTGACCGTGTCGGCCAGCGGCAGCGCGGGCACCACGGCGGGGGCGCCGTCGCGTACGGCCTCGATGACCGCGTCCACCGTGTCGACCGGGACCAGCGGCCGGGCCGCGTCGTGGACGAGGACGATCCGGTAGTGCGGCGGCAGGGCGTCCAGGCCGATCCGGACCGACTCCTGGCGCGACTGGCCGCCGGGGACGACCTGGAAGTCCGTCCTCTCCGGCAGCGCGTGCGCGTCGAGCAGGGACTTGACCTCGGCGGCGCCGTCCGGCGGGGCCACGACGACCACCAGCGAGACATGGCGGGACGCGGCGAGGGCGCGGACCGCGTGGATGAGCATGGGTGTGCCGTTCAGCGCGCGGAGCGCCTTGGGGGCGCCCGGACCGAGCCGTACGCCCCGGCCGGCGGCCGGAATCACGGCGGCGACGGGGGTCTGCGCGGGCGTGGGGCGCGATTCGTCAGACATCGGTTCCTGTCAGGTTTGTGTGCTCGACCTAGGTGGGTATGGCCTGGAGGAGTGCGGGCGCGACGCCTTGACCGGACCCTTTCCGTGACCCTGGTCGAGCCATCCGCCCGGGCGGCACATCGAGTACCGGCACTGCGGGTACCGGGGGATCGAGTATCGACCGGGAATCGATTATCGGGGGATCGCGTGTCGGGGGCTGGTCCACAGGCTTGCCGAGGAGCACCCGCTGCGGGGACGCAACATGCCGCAGCGCCCGGCGACAGGATCAGTGTCATCGGGCACCGCGGCATTTCAGTGTGCTGAGCGTGCCGGAAGCGAAGGTTCGCCGCCGTTGCGCGTCAGGAGGCGAGCACCTCGTCGAGCAGGGCCTCGGCCTTGTCCTCGTTCGTGTTCTCCGCGAGAGCCAGCTCGCTCACCAGGATCTGGCGGGCCTTGGCGAGCATGCGCTTCTCACCGGCGGACAGTCCACGCTCGCGCTCGCGACGCCACAGGTCACGCACGACTTCCGCGACCTTGATGACATCGCCGGAGGCGAGCTTCTCCAGGTTTGCCTTGTAGCGACGGGACCAGTTCGTGGGCTCCTCGGCGTACGGCGCGCGCAGCACCTCGAAGACCCGGTCCAGCCCGTCCTGACCGACCACATCACGCACGCCGACGAACTCCGCATTGTCCGCTGGCACACGCACCGTCAGGTCACCCTGGGCGACCTTCAGCACCAAGTAGGTCTTGTCCACGCCTTTGATCTGGCGAGTTTCGATGGCCTCGATCAGCGCGGCCCCGTGATGGGGATAGACCACGGTGTCGCCAACCTTGAACGTCATGTGACAGGTACCCCTTCCGTGGCTATCCAGGGTAACACGGATACGGCGTCTTCTGAATGGCGTTTTCGCAGGTCAGGGCATATCTCAGGGCTTGACAACAGCAACCGGAACGTGCTGCGGGGAGCCTCCGGAACCGGGTATTCGCAGGTCGGAGGGGCTCTCCGGGCGAGGTGAAACGCGTACGTCACACGCCCCGGGAGGTCGTTCCAAGTGGCGGAACATCCTGATTTGTCCGGCCTCAAGCGTGCGACTTCCGCTACTCCGTTCGGTGGCCATGGCCGGATGCGAGACGAATCCGGAATTGATCAACGGCTGCCGGAGGGGTGCTCCGTGATCAATATTGGGACAGCTCGCACATTCCTTCACGGACATTTTGCGGGCGTCGTTGTGAGGGGCCGAGAGGGGGTCGCCGTCGCGTTATGTGAATGACAGACCAGTGGCTCCGCAATGTCACCGCGGAGCCGCGTGGGCCGCGCGGAGTACCCCCAGCCGGAGGGAAGCCCGGGGCCAGGGGGAGGGTCGGGTGCGACGCCGCCGGAACGGCTCGGTAGCCTGAAGCCGCTGACAGACACTTAGGGCGGCTTTACAAGGGGAGCCGCCCGCGCGTTCAAGGAGTTGCCGCCGCCGTGAGCAGCAGCCTTCGACGCGGCGCCCTCGCCGCCTCCGCCATCGTCTTCTCGATCGCCTCGCTCGCCGCCTGCGGCGCCGGAAACAACGCCCAGACCCTGGAGGTCAAGCCGGACAACGCGGCGACCAGTGTGGGCGACATCAAGGTCCAGAACGCTCTGGTCATCACCCAGCCCGACCTCCAGTCGACGGGCCCCGCGGTGATCTCCGCGACCCTGTTCAACTCCGGGCGCACCGACCAGACCCTCCAGTCGATCACCCTGGACGGCAGCGGGACGTCCGCCGAGCTGAAGCCCGCCAAGGGCCAGAGCCTGACCGTTCCCGCGCACGGCTCGCTGATCCTCGGCGGCAAGGACAACGCGTCCGCGACGCTGCCCAGCGGCCGTGAGGCCGTCCAGGACGGCAACGCCCAGAAGATCACCTTCACCTTCAGCAAGACCGGCAAGGTGAGCCTGCGCGCCTTCGTCGTCCCGGCCACCAGCTACTTCGACGAGTGGGGCCCGAGCCAGGTCCCGTCCGCCCCGGCCGGCGCCGGCGGCGCCACGGCCACCCCGTCCGGCAGCGCGAGCGCGTCCGGCAGCGGCAAGCCGGCAAGCGGCCACGGGACGAGCCCGTCGGCCCCCGCGTCCGGTGCGGCCGTCACCCCGCACGACTCGGCGTCGGCGTCGGCCGCCGGCCACTGACCAGCCGTATGCCGAAGGGCGGTACCCGTGCGGGTGCCGCCCTTCGGCATACGTACGAGCGCTCGCCCATCCACGAGCGCTTACGGATTACGGTTTACGGTTTACGGCTCGAACTTGTAGCCCAGACCCCGCACCGTCACCAGGTACCGCGGCGCGCCCGGGTCCGGTTCGATCTTGGCGCGCAGACGCTTGACGTGGACGTCGAGGGTCTTGGTGTCGCCCACGTAGTCGGCGCCCCAGACGCGGTCGATGAGCTGCATGCGGGTGAGCACGCGGCCCGCGTTGCGCAGCAGCATCTCCAGGAGGTCGAACTCCTTGAGCGGGAGGTCGACCTTGGAGCCGCCGACCGTGACCACGTGCCGGTCGACGTCCATGCGGACCGGCCCCGCCTCCAGCGCGGCCGGGGTGACCTCCTCCGGCTCGCCGCGCCGGCGCAGCACCGCGCGGATGCGGGCGACCAGCTCGCGGGAGGAGAACGGCTTGGTGACGTAGTCGTCGGCTCCTATTTCGAGCCCGACGACCTTGTCGATCTCGCTGTCCTTGGCGGTCACCATGATCACGGGGACGTTGGAACGGCCGCGCAGCTGGCGGCAGACCTCGGTGCCGGGCAGGCCCGGCAGCATCAGGTCGAGGAGGACCAGGTCGGCGCCGTTGCGCTCGAACTCGTCCAGGCCGTCAGGGCCGGTCGCCGCGACGGCGACCTCGAAGCCCTCCTTGCGGAGCATGTACGACAGGGCGTCGGAGAAGGACTCCTCGTCCTCGACGACGAGCACACGGGTCACGGAAGGACCTCCGGGGCGGGAAGCGATGCGTACGGGGGTGGATCGGTGGGGCCGGCCTCGTCGTCGAGGTCGGGGTGCTGCTGTGCGCGGTCGCGGGCCGCGCCCGCCTCCGGCAGCCTGAGGGTGAAGGTGGAGCCCTGGCCTTCGGCGCTCCAGACCGTGACCTCCCCGCCGTGCGAGGCGACCACGTGCTTGACGATGGCGAGACCCAGACCGGTGCCGCCGGTGGCCCGGGAGCGGGCCGGGTCGACCCGGTAGAAGCGCTCGAAGATGCGCTCCTTGTCCTTGTCCGAGATGCCGATGCCCTGGTCGGTCACCGCCAGCTCGATCATGTCGCCGCCGGGCGCGTTGACCCGGCGTGCGGCTATGCCGACGCGGGTGCGGGCCGGGGAGTAGTTGACCGCGTTCTCGACCAGGTTGCCCAGGGCGGCGGCCAGCTGGCCCCGGTTCCCCCACACGTGCAGGTCCCCGGTGCCACCCGCCCGTCGCCCGCCACCGCCCTGATCGGGCCCTTCGGGCGCCCATACGTTCGAGGCCATCGTGATCTGCTTCGTGCCCGCCTGGTGGCGGCAGCGGTCCATGGCCTCGGCGACCAGCTCGTCCACGCGGACGGGCTCGGCGTCCTCCAGCGGGTCGTCGTTCTGCACCCGGGAGAGGTCGATCAGCTCCTGCACCAGGTTGGTCAGGCGGGTCGCCTCGATCTGCATCCGGCCGGCGAAGCGCTGCACGGCCTCGGGGTCGTCGGAGGCGTCCATCACGGCCTCGGAGAGCAGGGACAGCGCGCCGACGGGCGTCTTCAGCTCATGGCTGACGTTCGCCACGAAGTCACGGCGCACCGCCTCGATCCGGCGGGCCTCCGTCAGGTCCTCGACCAGCAGCAGGACCAGGCGGGAGCCGAGCGGGGCCACGCGCGCGGAGACGGCGAGGGCCTCGCCGCGGCCGGTGCCGCGCCGGGGCAGGTCCAGCTCGACCTGTCTTATCTCGCCGTCCCGTCTGGTGTCCCGGGCCATCTGGAGCATGGGCTCGACGGAGAGCTTGCCGCCGCGGACCAGCCCGAGGGCGTAGGCGGCGGAGCTGGCCTTGACCACGGCATCGGCCTCGTCGAGGACGACGGCGGAGGAGCGGAGCACGGACAGTACGGTGTCCACGCCGGGCGGGAGTACGGGATCAGTGTGCAAGGAAGTCCTGGTCGGTCGCTTCTGGTCGCGTTCGCTCCAGCGGAACGCCAGCATGGCGATGACACCGGTGAGCACCCCGGCGATCGCTGCCGCTGCGGCGACCGCCGCGTTCACGTCCATGCCTCCAGGTTAGGCACGGGGTACGACATGACCACAGCCGTCACCGTGCGACCTCGGACACTCGTCGCCCAGAGTTCACCTTGCAGCCAGTATTGGTTCATTTGGGGTGGCGGAAACGGACGGGTGCGGGGCGGAACGTGGGAGCGTGGGGACCAAGCACACCGATGAGAGGGAACCCTGATGCGGGACGCGTACCACGAGGAACTGGACTCGATCGGCGACGGACTGGTGGAGATGGCCCGGCTGGTCGGATCGGCGATCGGGCGCGCCACGACCGCCATCCTCGACTCCGACCTCAAGCTGGCCGAGAGCGTGATCGAGGCCGACAAGAAGGTCGACGAACTCCAGCACGACCTGGAGGCCCGGGCGATAGCCCTGCTGGCCCGGCAGCAGCCGGTGGCGACGGACCTGCGGATCGTCGTCACGTCGCTGCGGATGTCCGCCGACCTGGAGCGCTCCGGCGACCTCGCCCAGCACGTGGCGAAGCTCGCGCGGCTGCGCTTCCCGAACCGGGCCGTGCCGCACGACCTGCACGCCACCATCCTGGAGATGGGCCAGCTCGCGCAGCGCCTGATGGCGAAGGCGGCCGAAGTGCTCGTGACCAAGGACGTCGACCTCGCCCTCCAGCTGGAGCAGGACGACGACGAGATGGACCTGCTGCACCGCACGCTCTTCCAGCACCTGATCGACGAGCGCTGGAAGCACGGCATCGAGACGGCCGTGGACGTCACCCTGCTGGGCCGCTACTACGAGCGGTACGCCGACCACGCCGTGGCCGTCGCCAAGCGCGTGATCTACCTGGTGACCGGTGAGCACGCCGACGAGTTGCAGCCGGACATCCAGCCGGTGACGGGCGCCGAGGGGGCGTAACCCCTCCGGCCGGGGCGGCCCGGGTCCGCGAACGCCTCCGTGCGCCGTTGATGCGCCCGGCGCGACGGGCATGAAATGGGCGAGGGCACCCTGCCCCAGGTCTAGGAGGGACCCATGGCCGAATCCCCCAGCACCACGCCCGACCCGACGCAGGAGCGCGAGACCGGGCAGCCCGCCGAGATCAGGACCCTTCCGCTGTTCGGCGCGTGCGGCTGCGGCTCCGGCTGCGGCTGCGGCTGCCAGTCGGGCAACCCCTGCCAGTGCGGCTGAACGGCACGTCCGGGCCGGTGTGAGCCCTGTTCACACCGGCCCCCGCCGTACCGGATGCCCCTCCCTTCCCCCGGGCGCAGCATGGAAGGTGCGGGTGGGAAGGACAACCGGCAGCAGGAGGTGTCGGGCCATGGCCAAGTTCATCGACGTGCACCGTGGCATGGAGGGCATCACGGCCGACCAGTTGACGGAGGCGCACCGGGCCGACCTCGCCATCGAGGCGGACGAGTTCGTGCACTTCCAGCACGCCTGGGCGGACCCGGAGTCCGGCGTCGTCTACTGCCTCTCCGAAGCGCCCTCGGCGGAAGCCGTCCAGCGCGTCCACGAGCGCGCCGGCCACCGGGCGGACGAGGTGCATCCGGTACCGCTGGAGGCGTGAGGGCCACTGGAGGCGTGAGGGGCACGCCCCGTCCTCGTCGGCGTACGGGCACCCCGCCCCTTCCGCCTCAGCGGACGTCACGCCCGTCACTCTCCGAGAGGACCCTGGGGGTCATCGCCGTACGGACGGGCCGGGTCACCGCCGTCCGTCTCCGGCCGGAAGCTCAGCCGGCGGGTCAGGACCTCCCGGGCCACCTGGCTGACCGTGCGGCCGTCGGCGTACGCGCGGGCCCGCAGCCGGTCCAGGGCCTGCTCGGGGTCCACGTCCAGCTGCACCATCACCATGCCGACCGCCTGGTAGACCTCGGTGTGGCCGGCCTCGGAGGCCGCCACCCAGGACGCCACCTCGCCCTCGGTGTCCTCGTCGGTGCCCCCGCCGGGGGTGCCGTACCGGGCCGCCTGGAGGTTCATCAGCGCCAGGGTGACCGCGTCCCGCACCCACAACGCGACCCGCAGATCGGGTTCGGCCAGCCCGCCCGCCTGCTCGCTGTACAGGTCGAGGGTGCCGATGGCGGCGCCGCTGACGCCGAGCGGCAGCGAGAACACCGCCCGGACGCCGAGACCCACCGCCTCGTGCGCGAAGATCGGCCAGCGGCGGAGGTCGGGGCCCTGGGTGAGGTCGCAGGCGAGGACGGGGACGCCCCGGTCGAGGGCGGTCTGGCAGGGGCCGTCGCCCACCGTGTACTGCAACTCCGCCAGCCGGGCCGCGACCCGGTCACTGGCGCACCACGTCATGCGGACGCCCTTGCCGCCGGAGATCGACACCGAGGAACCGGTGACCGGCAGCAGCCGCGCGCACGCCGCGCACAGCGCGCCGGGTACCGCCCGGGGCTCGTCGGCACCCCGCGCGGCGGCGGCCAGCGCCTCACCGACCCGCAGCCGCAGCCGCACCTCGGCGTCGGGCGGCCCGCCGCCACCCGCGGACGACCCGGACTTCTCGGCCGGCATGGTCATCACTCCCGCCACGGCACGGTCTGCGCCGGCATGATCCACCGGCATCCGCCTGCCGAGTTCCCAGGAAGGGCGAAGTAAAGGGGGAAGCAACCGCGCGTTTCCGCCGGCGTGAGCCCCGCACGTCGGTCGCCCCGCCTCCCGGGCCCGGTGCCGGTCCTGCGAGTGTGGGTCCGTGCTGCTGGATGCCGAGAAGACCCTGTTCGTCCGTGGGGCCACGCCCGTACTGCTGCCGGCCGGGGCGCCCGTCCACGACGCGCTGCCGGTGCCGGCCGCGCCCGACGGGGCGGTGCCGGTGTGCGAGGGATGGAGCATCGCGCCCCGGCTCACCCTGTGTGTCGTGGACGGACCCGGCGACCACGGCCTCGTCGTGCCCGCCCTCGCCGCCCCGGTGATCGACGCGCGGGGAGCCCCCGGCGACATGGGCGACTGGTGCGCGGACGCCGAGGCGGCGGGCGGAGCGGTCGTACTGTCCCTGGACCGGCTGCCCGAGACCCTCGACTGGTCCGCCCTGCTCTCCTCGGGCACGACCCGCGGCGGCTTCCTGCCGGCCCTGTGAGGGCGGCACGAGCAGTGGCCGGCTAGATGAATGAGTCCGATGTTTGTGCTGATCGCGACCATGGCGAAGGGCGCCCGTTGGTCAGTGT